>NZ_NUYF01000005.1:0-447841 GCF_002566505.1 Bacillus sp. AFS077874 | reverse complement strand
TCAACTTATTCATCAAAAAATGTCTTCGATAAAACCTAATCAAGTAGCCTTTACTTAGTCGTAATCTAACTGTGGTATATTAATCAGATTGTAGATCAATCAATTATGAAATTGCTAAAACATTTTAACATTTAAAACCATTAAAAGATCAACAAAAATGCTAATTTTATCATTATAAATGTTCACTTAAAGTCCGTTTTCCCTATTGACGATTTTATATTTCAACACTCTGAGGTGCTAAAAATTAGCTCCTTTTTTCTTTTATGGTAACATTATAAGGCAGGATTAATATTCTTTTAAATTGAATATTTTAATGGTTAACAAATATGAGAAGATCACTTTAACAATTTCAATCCAAATAAATGTTTGCTAGTTTATAAGGTATAGTTAGAATGGGTCTTTGATGTAAAATGCAAATGTTTGAGAACAGGAGGAAGCATCATGACAAAAATAGCAATTATTTCAGATATACACGGAAATAAAACTGCGTTAGAAGCAGTTTTGAAAGACATTCGCTCTAGAGAAATTGAGAGGATTTTTTGCTTAGGTGATCTAATTGGTAAAGGGCCTCAAGGCTCAGCGTGTATAGAGCTCGTTCAAAAAAATTGCGAAAAAGTAGTCCGTGGCAATTGGGATGTATTTATTCAGTCACCTGCAGAAAATGATTTTATTCAATGGTTTAGAGACAGATTAACAGAAGAAGACTATCAATTTCTAGCTTCTTTACCATTTCATATTGACCTTGAATTAAATGGACAATTAATCAGGTTTTTTCATGCTTCACCAAGGAGTGAATTTGAGAGGATTTTACCATTTCATCCAATTCAAAAACGGTTAAGTATGTTTGATAATAGTGAAATAACAAATTCAAACAAAAACGATAAGACTCCTGATATCATCTTTTATGGAGATATACATACTACCTTTTTGGAAACTTTCAAAAACGGAATTTTATGCAATGTTGGAAGTGTTGGAAATTCCCTTGATTTAACTTCAGCGTCATATGCGATTCTTGATGGTTCTTATTCAACGAATTCAATCCAATTTGTAAGGGTGGAATATGATAGAGAAGCTGAACTTATGATTGCCGAAGAGTTAAAATTACCGGATCTAGATAAATATCATGACGAAATAATGTTCGGTAAATACAGAAATTCATAACCTAAAATTAAAAACAGTGGGAAATCCTAACTTCCCACTGTTTATTATATTATTTAGCTATTTTTTTTTAAAATGGTTTTGACATTTCAATGAATGGTTTTCACTGACAAATGTTGAACTTAATAGCAAGACCCCACCAATCATTTGAACAATTGTCATTTTCTCTTGTAAGAAAACAGTTGAAATTAATAAAGAGGTGATTGGATCAACATAACTTAATGCTGCTATACTTTGCCCGTTTAATTTCTGCATACCTGAAAAGAATAATAAGAACCCAATGCCCGTGTGTACCATCCCTAAGATTATTATAAATGGAATTGAAGAAACTGACATTTCCAAAAGCCCGAATCCTTCAGTAATGAATACATATGGAATGAGAAGTGATGATGCTGTTCCAAGCTGGATAAGTGTAATTTCTAAGCCACCCATGTTTTTAATAAACTTATTGAGTAGCATTAGAGAAGCGTAAAACACAGCAGCTAATAATCCATAACCAATCCCAATAAAATCTTCTAATCTAGCCGTGCTTAACCCACCACTAGCAACAACTAATAACATACCGAATATGGATATGACAATGCAAATTAATTTCTTAGTTGATAATTTTTCTTTTAGTACGAATGGAGATAAAATTAGGACAAAGACTGGTGCAAAATAATAACTTAGTGCCGCGTTTGAAACAGTCGTATATTTATAAGCTTGGAAAAGGAAAATCCAATTTCCACCCAATGTAATACTAGAAAGTAACAAAATATAAGCATTATTTTTTACTGATGCCCATGATATTTTTTTCTTACCGATAAGCATGTATGTTATTAAAAATAAACTACCAATTAAACCACGCAATAAAGCTATTTCACTCGAATCTAAATCAATGTATCTTATAAATACGCCAATCGTACCAAAGATCGCCATTGATAGTAGGAATTGAATTTTAGATTGCATCGTCTACTCCTTCGAATCTACGAAACAGCTTATATTTCGCAGATTCTTAATCTGTTTTTAATATAAGCTCACTTAGTGTTGCTTGAACAGCAGGAGTAAACGGTGGTGGCGGTGAAGTTGAAAATGGTTTCCAAATATATAAATTAAAAGAAGATAAAGGCATTTCGATTCCCCCTATTTCAAAAGCATATTATTGTTACATTCAATTATACTAGATTAATGAATAGTTAATGAACAAAACAAACATCAAAAATAATGAGGAGATTTAATATGGAAAAACAACGTAAAATTATCTTATACATTGGTACGTCTATTGATGGATATATAGCTAATAATGATGGAACGTTAGAATGGCTAGAAACAACAGAAGTAGAAGGAGACTCTGGCTATTATACACTTTTAGAAAGAATTGACACTGTAGTAATGGGTAAAGCAACATATGATGTCGTTCGTGGATTTGATATGGAGTATCCTTATATTGCATATAAAAACTACGTGTTTTCAAAATCTGCAACTGGATCAGATGAATATGCTACTTTTATAGATGAAGATATTAAAACTTTTATAATGGGTTTAAAGCAACAACCTGGTAAAGATATATGGTTTGTTGGTGGAGGAAACCTAGCTAGAGAATTTTTTAAAGAAAATTTAATTGATGAATTTCAACTAGCGATCGCTCCAATCGTTTTGGGGAAAGGAGTCTCTCTTTACACGGGTGATGACATTACCCAAAAATACACTTTAACGAAAGTAGAAAAATTAGGTCAACTTGCTATGCTTCATTATGTTAGGAGATAATCTTATGAATTTTCCTATTTAGTAGAGTAGATTGTTGGTTATATAAACATACAAATAAAATTTAGATATTCCTTTATAAATGGTCTGCAGTAGCAGATCTTTTTATTTGCTTAATTTAGTGTTTAAAAATGATATAAATTATTGGCTAGGTATAGCAGGGGAGAAGTTTAACTTATATTCTACTAGATATAAATTGGCTAATTCTATGAAAAGACCGATTTTTGTCGGTCTTCTTATTTTTGTAACAATTGATTGAATATATAACAAGGGAGGCTAAATATTTTGTCGAATATTAAGATAAGTATTAAATTAATTTTTTAACAGATTTCCGAAAGAAGTCTCCCATCTTCAAGGAATATGAAGGGCGATTGCCCAATGAGTAGGTGGGAGATGAATTTCGGTTGGCTTTAGCCAAAGGTTTTAGACTAATCAGTCTTAGATAAGATAAAGGGCTGATGTTACCATGAAATTAGATAGTAATAACCATTCAGTATTCTCGATGTATTATCATCTTGTACTGGTTGTGAAATATCGTAGACAAGTATTTGATAGTGAAATATCTAAATTTGCAAAAGAGATGTTTGTTGAAATCGGAAGTAAATACAATATCTCTTTGGTGGAATGGAATCACGATAAAGATCATATCCACATCTTATTCAAAGGGCATCCTAACTCTGAACTGTCAAAGTTCATCAATGCTTATAAGAGTGCAAGTTCTCGATTGTTAAAGAGAGACTTCCCGCAGATCAGAAAAAAATTATGGAAAGAAATGTTTTGGTCAAGAAGTTTCTGTCTGCTAACAACAGGCGGTGCTCCAATAGATACCATTAAGAAATACATTTAAAATCAAGGTCAAAAGTGAGGTGAAATGATATGGCAAAGCAAAATAAAGCATATAAGTTTCGTTTATACCCAACAGAAGAACAAGCATTTCTTATGCGAAAAACTTTCGGTTGTGTGAGATTCGTATATAATAAAATGTTGGCAGAACGAAAAGAAACATACGAGAAATACAAAGAGGATCAGGAACAATTAAAGAAACAAAAGTTTCCAACACCTGCAAAATATAAAGCAGAATTTGAGTGGTTAAAAGAAGTTGATTCATTAGCCTTGGCAAACACACAACTAAATTGCAAACTTCTTATAAGAATTTCTTTACTGGTCAAAATGGCTTTCCTACATTCAAGAACAAAAAGGGTAGAAATTCATATACGACCAATCTTGTAAATGGAAACATCATGTTATTTGCTCGCCATATCAAACTACCAAAGCTAAAAATGGTACGAATCAGACAACATCGAACAATTCCACAAGACCACCTAATCAAGTCATGCACGATCTCCATGACATCTACGGGTAAATACTATGTTTCTATTTTGACTGAATACGAAAAAGAAATTGTACAAAAAGAAGTGAAAACCGTTATTGGATTAGACTTTGCGATGGCTGAATTATATGTGAGTAGCGAGAATGAGAAAGCCAATTAACCTCGCTACTATCGTGTTATGTCAGAAAAATTAGCAAAAGCACAACGCATTCTGTCTAAGCGTAAAAAAGGTTCTGCGCGTTGGAATAAGCAACGCCTAGTAGTGGCTAAGTTTCATGAGAAAGTAGCGAACCAACGCAAAAATTTCCTTCACAATAAGTCAAAAGAATTAGCTTCTAACTTTGATGCTGTCGTGATTGAGGACTTGAACATGAAAGGAATGTCCCAGGCCCTGCACTTTGGTAAAAGCGTTCACGACAATGGTTGGGGTATGTTCACTGCTTTCTTAGCGTACAAACTAAAAGAACAAGGAAAACAGCTTTTGAAAATTGATAAGTGGTTTCCTTCTACTAAGAAGTGTTCTTGTTGTGGTTCAGAAAAACAGATGAAACTATCCGAACGCACCTACAATTGTTCATGCGGTTATGCAACAGATCGTGACTACAATTCAGCAATCAATATCAAAAATGAAGGCATTCACCTATTAGTATTAGCATAGAAGAAAAACTCTTGGAACAAGAGGGTTAGCTCGGTCAGTTTTCGTTGGCTAGTAAAAGCAACAATAAGTCGAGAAGCCCCCACTTCAAGTAGACCCGAAGGTTAACTAAGTGGTGGGTAGTTCACAAAATTGTACTTCATATAAATATAGTGAAAAATTCATTAGGATAAGGGAGTAAGTTGAATGGTAGAAACTGTAAACTGGAAAAATAATGCTATTGGACGTAAATTTATAACTTCTTTTAGTGGAGGGAAGGATAGTGTACTAGCTGTATATAAAGCTATGAAAGTAGGTGAAGCGGTTGGATTAATCGTTATGCTAGAGGAAGAAGGGAAACGTTCTAGATCCCATGGAATGCCTCCCGAAATAATACGCGCTCAAGCTGAATCAATCGGTTTACCTGTTTATACAGGGGTGGCAAGTTGGCAGGAATATGAAAAAGTATTTACACAACTATTAGAAAATGCAAAAAATCAAGGAGCAGATGTATTAGTAACGGGTGACATTGATATGCCTACTCAAGATTGTTGGCATGATAAAGTTACAAAAAATGTTGGATTAAAGCTTGGTATGCCATTATGGGAAATGAATCATCGTGAAGCTGTCGATGAGTTTATAAATAAAGGTTTTCGAACAATTGTTGTAACAGTCAACTTAACGTTAGGAATGAGGGAAGAAGATTTAGGACGAACGTTAACACACGAATATGTAAAGGAGCTTGAAACTCGAGGTATTGATCCATGCGGAGAAAGTGGTGAGTTTCATACAACCGTGATAGATGGACCGATTTTTAATTTTCCGATTTTAGTTAAAAAGAGTGAGATTATTAGGGACGGGGAATATGCTTATTTGCCTTTAGAGCTTGCATAGTAGAATTAGAAATTAAGAATGATTAGTAGAAAATAATAGTGCTTAAAGTTTTAATAGATCAAATTAAAGCAATATTAATCATAATTTCAGTTTCAGAAAATAGGGTTCTAAAAAGGAGTTTGTAATTTGTCTATCAAAATATTAGAAAATAAAAAAAGTTGGGAGAAAAGAAGAAGATTATCAATTAAAATACTATTTTCTGTAAGCGTATTATTTTTGGTGATTATCGTGTATGGGGTATATTGGGCATTTTTTGATATGAATAGATTACCAAAAGGAGATTATCTTACAGAAGAAAAATCTCCAAACGGAAATTATACTTTAAAAGCATATGTAACAAGTGGAGGGGCATGTTTAGAGGAATATATCTTTTAAACGATCTAAGCAAAAGACTATCAAAAGTAGCTCCAATTGAACCGAAATCTGATAAGGTTCAATTGGAGCTTATGAAAATTATTTGAGAGAAAAAGAAATAAACATTTAAGGATGGAAATTATTTCGATCCTTTTTTATTGTATACTCTTTAAATGGTTCTTGTTTTGAGTTACATCTGTAAAGTAATCTTCGTAAGTCTATTCTGCTTTTCTCCAGAATATCGACTTAATCCAAATATTTCCTTCATGATTTTTTAAAAAAAAATTTCACTTTTTAAATTGATTCCAATTCGTCATGATTCCTTATAAAACAATACCTCAGGTTTCTATTTTATTTTTATATTAAAATTTATTAATACTTTTTATAAAGAAACGTCGAAATTAACCCAAATTACAAAAAGAAGTTGTTAGTGTAATATTATAATAAAATTATAAATAATAGGATGGTAATTATCTATTTAATTAGAATTAGAATTTTATTTTAAATTCACGGGGGAAATAGTAGTGGTAACAACAAATAGTAAATCAATATCTTCATTAACTTTAGGCGTTTTATCAATCATCATTCCTTATATTGGCTTTATACTTGGTATAATAGGTTTATTTATTTCTCGAAAAAGTATTGCCGAAATTAATCGCACGAATGAAAAAGGGAAAGGTTTAGCAATTTCCGGAAGGGTTTGCAGTATTGTTGGAATAAGCATACAGACAATTTTAATTATCATTTTAGTTTTAGGAATTATTACTTTTGTTTCAATGAATGATAATATGACTTTTTAATGAGAACATAATAAAACAAAGGTTTTCGAATGAAAAAAGTAGAGAAATAGTTTTTAATTATGATTAAACATTAAAGCGACTTTGACTGTTTAGATTTAAATGTATATAGTTTAAATTAAAGTCCTACATATCTACATAATTTTTGATTGAGGAGGTACGGACATGGAAGTTTTTGCAGAATATTTAGCAAGTATTGATCATCCAGACCACCGTGAGCGAACGGCTGAAATTTTGAATTGGATTTCGAATAAATTTCCTAGCCTAGAGCCACAAATTAAGTGGAATACGCCGATGTTTTCCAATCATGGCACATTCATCATTGGCATTTCGACCGCGAAGCAACATATGAGTGTATCACCTGAAGAAAAAGGTATTGTTCAATTTGCCGATGAAATTGCAAATGCTGGCTATAGTGCTACAAAAGGTTTGTTTCGTATTCCTTGGAAAGTCCCGGTTAAATATGAATTACTTGAGAAAATGATTGAGTTCAATATTCAAGATAAAGCAGAATATACATCTTTTTGGCGTAAATAATAGTTACTTATTCATAAACTAAGTTGGTAAAGATTAAATTTAATAGCAGAACGATTAACTAATAATAGGAGCTGATTAGAACAGCTCCTATTTTTTATACATAAAGATTTAAATAATAACAAGGTCATTTTAAGGACTAAATCGAATAATATAGAATCAATGTTTTAAGATAAGTGGTGATTTAAGTGAAAAATAGCCTACCAAAGAAAATACATATCATTGGTTCAGTTGGGAGTGGAAAGACGACATTAGCTAGGCAGATGTCCAAAAAGCTAAATATTCCTTATTATGAGTTAGATAATGTTGTATGGAAAAGGCAAAAGGGTCATAAAGATATCAGGCGTTCCGAGCAAGAAAGAGAATGCTATTTAGATACACTCATTCGTTCGAATACATGGATAATTGAAGGTGTTCATAATGAAGAATGGGTTAGTAATAGTTTTCAAAATGCAGAGTTGATTATTTTTTTAGATACGAGCTATTCTGTTAGAACCTACCGAATCATTAAAAGATATTTCTTACAAAAACTTAAATTAGAGAAGTCAAATTATAAACCGACACTTAAAATATTCTTCAAAATGTTTAAATGGAATAAGTATTTTGAAGAGGTGGGGAGACCAACATTCTTTAAAAAGTATAAAGATTTCAATGATAAAATATTGGTCGTTAATAATATAAATGAGGTTGAAGATTATTTTAAAGAACAACATAGATCAAAAAATATAGGAATCGCAAAATAGCGGTTCCTAATTTTTTGTTTATCGCAGTAAGTTTTTAATGTAATGGGATTGGTAGGTTTTCTACTAATTCTGATAAAAATACAAATTTAGCTTCTTCTTTAATTTTAGGTATGTATTCCTTTATTACATTTGAGGTAATTTCGCCTGGTTCTCCTACATGTCCAATCGCAATCATAGTTGGTTCGACTCTTACTTTTTCTAATAATAATCGAGTTTGTTTTTCTATATGTTTATAGGTGTATAAATCATCGAAAAATAACTTGTTTTCTATGACCGGCACGCCTATCTCATCTGCAATTTTAGTAACTACGCTCCGATAATTCGTTTTACTATCGAAAAAAAATAGGCCCCTTTCTTTACACGCAGTTAAGACAATGCGCATTACTCTCTCATCGGAAGTTGCTTTTGAACCCATATGATTATTTATTCCTATTGCGTATGGGACGTCATCAATTGCGGCTAGAACTCTTCTTCGAATTTCGTCATCACTTAAGTTGGTCTTAATCGGATTTGGACCTAACCAACTTGCTTTCCCTTTCCTTGGTTCCATTGGTAGATGAACTATTACTTCATAGCCTTTAGAGTGAGCGACAGTTGCATCCTTTTTAGTAGTAGGTAAAAAAGGCATCACTGCAACGGTTAATGGGATTGGTAGTGAAAGCATTTGGTCCGTTCCTTTCATGTTATTACCAAAATCATCAATCACTATAGCAAGCTTATGATTAGGCTCAGCAAATACTGAAGAGCAGGTAGTAGATAGAGCTACTAATATAGAGAAAATAGAAGTAATCCAAAGCTTCATCGGTAAATCTCCTTTTCCATTAATTACTATGCTCTTCTATTTTCTGTGATTATAAAGAAAATAACCGTAAAAATTGAAAAGAAACTAAAATGTTTAAATACAAAAAGGAAATGTGATTTTTATGATTTTAAAAAAGGAACTTTAATTCTGTTGGCGAATGTGATTAAGTTAAAGTTTTGGTTTCATCTTAGGAGGTATTATGAAAGATTTTCATTGCTGCGCAACCTGCCAGCATTTTATAACAAAGAAACAAGTAAAAGGTATGAAATATTATTGTAGTAGATTGGGATTTGAAACAATGACGACCTATAAGTTTAATTGCTGGAGTCCAAATGAGAATGTGAAGAAATTGATAAATAAGTTCAACGTGGACCGATAGACTCACAAACAAAAAGAGGAAGATAAAATGAATAGAAATAGGTTATATAAATCGAATACAGATTATGTATTTTTAGGTGTATGTGGAGGAATTGCAGAAGCTTTATTAATCCCATCAATTCTTGTAAGATTGGTATTCTTATTTTTGCCAGTATCACTTCTAGTCTATCTAGTTTTGGGAGCGCTGATGGGAAATGATGATTTTTATTATGTTGAAAATGTAAGAAAAAAGAGTAGGTTTAAAACTGTGATCCTTGCTTTTGTATTTACTGTAATCGTAATAGTCATTTTATCAAATTTAGGATTTTTATGAACTAACTCAAACAAATAAGGATGACCAAAAACTAAAATGACCTTAATTAAAAGGTCATTTTTATGATTTAAATCAACGGAATGCAAATTTAAAAACATTCATTTCAGATATATCTCATTAACTTAAAACTCCATTGGCTTTAATCAAAGCTTATTCTGCAGGCATAAAAGATGGAATAGATGATGGAACTTATGTTGATACGATTATTAAACAAACTGATCAAATAAACCGATTAATCGATAAATTATTAGAGTTATCAAGAATTGAACGTGAAATATTACATATAGAAAAATTTGACTTAATTCAGCTTTTTGAAACTAGTTTGGAGAACTTTGAAATCGAATTGAATCAAAATAATATCATTTTAACAAAAGAATATATTAGTATTAATCAACTAAATATTGAAGTAGATCGTGACCAATTTGAGAAAGTATTTAATAATTTAATTAGTAATGCAATTAAATATACAAAAAATCCGGGAATAAATATTAAGATTTACGAGGAGAATGAGGAAATTGTATTCATGATTAATAATGAAACAAATCTTAAAAATTCTACTCAAATAATGCAAATCTGGGAACCTTTTTATGTTATGGAGGCTTCCCGAAATAAACATTTTACAGGTACAGGCTTAGGTCTAGCAATTGTGAAATCGATTTTAACACGTCATCAGTTAAAACATGATGTGAAATTAATAGATGGAACCATTGAATTTTCAATTCATTTTCCAAAACCCTTACAGTAAAGTAAGGGTTTTTAAATTTACTTCTTAGTTCTAATATTCAAGCCATAAGGCAGCATTATGGCAATGTTAATTTATTTATATAGTAGTACCTATTAATCTATGAAAATCCATCTCGTGGGTTTTAGATTTATTGATGAATAACAACACCTGTACCAATTGAAACCATTGAGGATAACTCAAGAACATCCTTATTATACATTCGAATACAACCATGTGAAACAAAGTGACCAATAGTTGATGGATTATCAGTTCCATGAATTCCGTAATGTGGAGCAGATAGTCCCATCCATAGTACACCAAAAGGTCCACCAGGATTTGGATCTTTATTTATAATTGTATAGGTTCCTGTAGGAGTAGGTGTAAGCATTTTTCCAACACCGATTGGGTAAGTTTTAAGCAGATTGTTGCCATCGAAAAGTTTTAGTTGGCGGTTTGATGTAGAAATGTAGATCCAATTAGTCATTTTATCAGCTCCAGTTTTTAACCATATTATGAAGAAAGTTTAATAGTTGTTAAATACAAGAGGAGTAATAGAAATATGAAATGTAGATAGAAAAAATAGTAAGTTTCCATTACTTTTCTACTATTTCCTTAGTACCAAGATTGGAGCAACTGAATAATCTATAGGACAAGCACTTTAAGGAGAGGATTAGTCTATAGTGTCTAATACAATAAAATATTTTCAATATGCCCAAGAAGTTTCAAAGAAAATTGGCTGGTTACCCGAAGTAATTTATACTCAATGGCAAGTAGAAACAGCACATTTTACGTCTAAAAATTTTAAGAAAAATAACAATATCGCAGGGCAAACATGGTATCCAGGCTTATCTCTTAGTAGCAGAGGAACAGCTAGACCTAAAAATGAAGGAGGGTATTATATAAAATATAATGATCCAGTTCAGGGCTATGTTGATTTTATTTTAAATAATCCGAGGTACAGTAAAGTTAGAACATACAAAACTGCTAATGAGCAATTTAATGCGATTGCTGCGGCAGGATGGGCAGTAGCTCAAAATTATGCAGATGTACTCATCTCGGTTAAAAATGCAAATATTAAAAATGGATTATATAAAAGGATTATTGAAATTGAATTACATCCTTATAAGGGAATCTTAAAAAAAGGATCAAGGGGAGTGCAAGTAAAGAAAATTCAAGAAAAAATAGGCGTCAAAGTGGATGGGATTTTCGGGATTTTAACCGAAAAAGCGGTTAAAGAGTTTCAAAGAAAAAATGATTTAGTAGTTGATGGAATTGTTGGAGTAAAAACATGGGGCAAACTTTTCAATCCAACAAATCTATAAGGTATTTAATCATTTATAAAATGACCTGTATGATTTTAAATAGAGGTTTTTTATTTTAACCTACTACATAAGAGGGTTTGAAAGAATTTTATAGAAAAGTAAATATTAACCATTTAAGAAAAGGAGAACGAAAGTGGAAATTAGAAATGCGGAAATGAATGATTGTGAATCAATCGTAATTCTAGATTCTCAAATTATTGAAAGCCGAATTAGGGAAGATCAAATTAAACGATCAATTGAAGAAAATCGATGCATTGTTTGTGAAATGAATAAGAGGATAGTAGGTTTTATGATTTATCATAATTTTTTCTTTGGCCATTTATTTATTGATTTAATAATTGTTTCACCAAAAACGAGGAGGCTTGGTATAGCAAAAAATCTCATGAAATATGTTGAAGTTTTATCAGAAAAGAAATTATTTTCCTCTACCAACAAATCAAATATCCAAATGCAAAACGTATTTCAATCTCTAGGATATATTGAAAGTGGATTTATCGATAATTTGGATGAAGGAGATCCTGAAATTATTTATGTTAAATTAATAGATTAAACGATATTTTTGGTCATTTATTTTTTGAAGAGGAATAAAAATATTTTTATTACCCCAATTATCATTAGCCACTTCCAAATACCCATCTTCAATTCTATATAAATTTACTCTCTACAGTTTCTCAAACTTAGTTCGAAATAATCCTATCGAAAAAGTTTACTATTATTCTCAATAATTACGAAAAAAAGTGTGTAAAAAGTCCTGATGGAATGATCGATTTGTTACTTTAGGCTAATTAGTATAAAAAAATTTTAAATACATTCTTCCTGTTATTCTATTTTTCAGTACTTGATGAATAGTAATAATATATAAATGCTCCAATTATATCACTACAAGGAGTGGAAATATGGATTTTAAAAGGGAATTCATCTTAAAAACAAAAGCAATATATAAAGAAACTGTTACAGAAAATATGGCATACAGTAAGATGTGTGAGAAATTCGAATCATATTTTGTTGATTTAAAGGAGTCTTTAAAAAAGGAAATTGAAGTTTCGAATGGTGAGTTTGATATTATGATTGATAAAGATGGTGTTATTGAGGTCTTATTAAATCAAAGAGAGTTATTAATTACGATTGATGATGTTGGGGTAGTAGTTAGTATTAAATATTTTGATGAAGTGCAAAATGAACAGGTTGAAAATAAGATTGATATAATTGAATATGATGGTGGCGCATATAAAAGTCAAGTATTTCAATCACCTATTACTAGAAATATAATTGATAATTATTTGGCAATTGCGTTTAGAGATGATTTAGAGAAGAATTTTGAGAGTTATAGTGAATAATAAAGTAATTTATTTAAAAGTGATTTGTTCCAGTTAACTAATAGTAAGACTAGAGCTTGGAATATCCAAGCTCTTTTAATTTGTTATAGTTCTTGCACTTGAAATCTTAAAACAGTTTTCAATTTTTCAGGTTGAGTTTTTCTTGCATCAGAAATATAAATCTCTTTATGTGTTTTTTGAACTCTTTGTAGATTATTCTCCATACAGAATTCTTCCATTAGTTTAAAAGTTCTTGGCTCGTCATCATAGCTTCCGGTGTGCATGGTTTGAACACATAAGCCTTCAGTAATCGATTCGAGTTTTACGTTTGCTAGCAGTGGATTTTTCTTTTTTTGTTTAAGTTGATCTAAAATGATGTATGTTAAATCTTCTGTAACAAAGTCGGGTTGTCTTATCATTAATTTATATAGAAGATGTTCTTTATTTAAGTAGTCTAGTTTTCGACCTTCTTCATCTAAATCCCAAACACCTTCAAGAGGGAAGACTGTGTAATCAAAGTATCCTTCTGGAACAATGCCTTTTTTGGGTAACATTTTAATGGCATATGCTAAAGAATAAAGCGCTTCGACATTTTCTTTAAAAAATTCATTATTTGGATTGCCTTTGCCTTCAATCGTTATATATTTAAAGGTTGGTATATTAATTTTACTAGGCTTACTTTTTGGTAAATAAATTTCTTGTGAACTTTTTCTCCACTCAAGTTTACTCACTAGAAAAACTCCCTAAATAATAAGTTAGTTTGGTTTATTGTGTTATGACTATGCTTGTTAAAAAACAAAAAGCAATCACATAAAGATGTCATTGCTCTTAAAAGGTTTTAATGATATGTACGGTAAACTCCTATTACTTTCCCTAAAATTGATACTTGTTTTAATAAAATAGGAAACAGGGCATCATTTTCAGGTTGAAGTCTAAAATGGTCGCTTTCTTTATAAAAGCGCTTTACAGTAGCTTCACTATCTTCGGTCATGGCAACAACAATTTCGCCATTTTCAGCAGTAAATTGTTTTTTAACGATTACAAGATCGCCATTCAAAATACCCGCATTGATCATACTATCTCCTTCTACTCGAAGCATAAAAACTTGTTCGTTAGATGGAGCGACAGATGTCGGTAAAGGGAAATATTCTTCTACGTTTTCGACTGCAGTAATTGGAATACCTGCAGTTACTTTACCGATTACTGGAATGTTAATAATATCGTTATAGATTTCACTGTATGATGCTTGTACTTCATTTACAACCGTTGCTGTTTCGCCAAGAATCTCGATTGCACGCGGTTTCGTAGGGTCTCTTCGAATATAGCCTTTTTGTTCTAGTCTCTCTAAATGACCATGTACTGTAGAGCTTGAAGCTAAACCAACAGCCTCCGCAATCTCTCGAACTGAAGGTGGATAACCTTTAATTTTTACTTCGTCTTTAATATAAGCTAAAATTTCTGCTTGCCTTTTCGATAGTTTGTTCATTCGAATTTCCCCCTTGCCTATAAAGTAGATAATACGTTCCTCTTTATTTTTTTCATTATATCATGATAGGATAAGATATACAAACGTTAGTTCTATTTTTTATTAAAGTAGTTTTCGTGTTCGTATGGAGGGAACAGTTAATGAATGCAATAATTTACGCGAGAGTAAGTACAGCAAAGGATTCTCAAGAAACATCATTACATAGACAAATAAGTGAACTAACCGAATTAGGTGAGCGGATGGGAATGTGTATTCTAGAAACAATAGGCGAACAGGCTAGTGGATATGAAGTAGAAAGAGAAGGGCTATTCCAACTATTCCAAATGATAAAAGAGCATCAAGTTGATGCTTTGTTAATTCAAGATGAAACAAGATTAGGAAGAGGTCATGCAAGAATTGCTTTATTACATTTTTTAAAAAGGGAAGGAATAAGATTATTTACATCTTCTCAAAATGGACAATTTCAATTAAGTGAAAGTGATGAAATGGTTTTAGAAATTTTAAGTATTGTAGAGGAATATCAACGGAAAATTCATAATATGAAAATAAAAAGAGGTATGAAAAAGGCAGTTGAAAACGGGTATAAGCCTCAAAAAAACTTAGAAGGTAGTTTAAACGCCGGTGGTAGAGATAAGTTGGAATTACCGATTTCCGAAATTGTAAGATTACGTCAAAACGATCTAACATTTGAAGAAATAGCTGCAACCTTAAAAGGATTTGGATATAACGTTTCAAAGGCAACTGTCAATAGAAGGTATAATGAACATATGAAAGAAATCTCCAATATTGAAAGCTAATGCAATTTATTGTAAGATGAGATACATTGAATAGAATATCAGACTCTGACTAACGATCGCCTTTCTTCGTTGCACACCTGCAAAGCGCGATGCTCTTTACACCAATGGTAAAACAGCTCGACGTCGTCAGACTTTTTCGCAAAGAAAGAACATATAATTATTCGTCTGGTTATCAAAGTGATGGAACTAACAATGTATAGATAGATACAAATAAAGGAGAGGTTACGAATGGTTACTAAAAAATCTTTAGATAGAATAAATGAATTATCAAAAAAGTCAAAAGAAGTAGGGTTAAGTCCTGAAGAGAAAGTTGAACAAGATCAATTAAGAAAAGAATATTTAGCAGACTTCCGTTCCCGTATGGTCGATGAATTAACTTCAATTAAAATTGTTGATGAAAAAGGGAATGATATTACACCAGCAAAGTTAAAATATGAAAAAGCAAAGCGTAAAAAAAACTTACATTAAAAAAAATTTTACAATATAAAATTTCATATTTTGTTAAAAATAACAGAAAAAGCAGAAGAATATTCTGCTTTTTTCTAATTCTTGGAAAGAATTTGTTAAAAATGTCAAAACTTAGTGTTAGTTATTGTAATAAATCATGGTAAATTATATGATAATATCTATGAATAAGCTAAAGGAGCGAAATTTATGTCTAATAATATTGAACAATTAGCAATTAATACGATTCGTACATTATCAATTGATGCAATCGAAAAATCTAATTCTGGTCACCCAGGAATGCCAATGGGTGCTGCACCGATGGCATATGCATTGTTTGCAAAATTTATGAATCATAACCCCAAAAATTCAAAATGGTTTAACAGAGACCGATTTGTGTTATCAGCAGGCCATGGTTCAATGTTACTATATAGCATGTTACATTTATCAGGCTACGAAGTGTCAATTGAAGATATTAAAAACTTCCGTCAATGGGGAAGCAAAACTCCAGGACATCCTGAATTTGGACATACACACGGTGTTGAAGCTACAACAGGTCCACTAGGACAAGGAATTGCGATGGCTGTTGGGATGGCTCTAGCAGAGCGTCATTTAGCTGGTACATATAATAAAGAAGATTTAAATGTAGTAGACCACTTTACATACTCAATTTGTGGTGATGGAGATTTAATGGAAGGTGTTTCTGCAGAGGCAGCTTCATTAGCGGGACATTTACAATTAGGGCGCTTAGTAGTTCTTTATGATTCAAATGATATTTCATTAGACGGCGAATTAAATCGTTCATTTTCTGAAAGTGTAGAAGACCGCTTTAAAGCTTATGGATGGCAAGTTATTCGAGTAGAAGATGGTAATAACTTAGATGAAATTACTGCAGCGATTCAAAAAGCTCAAGAAGAATTATCAAAACCAACTTTAATCGAAGTGAAAACAACAATCGGTTACGGTTCTCCGAATAAATCTGGTAAATCAAAATCTCATGGTGAGCCATTAGGAAAAGAGGAAACGATTTTAACGAAACAAGCGTATGCTTGGGGGTTTGAAAATGCATTCCACGTTCCAGAAGAAGTGTATGCACATTTTAATAAAGTAATCGTTGAAGCTGGTGCAAAGAAAGAAGCAGAATGGGATGCTACATTTGCAAAATATGAAGAAAAGTATCCTGAATTAGCAGCTCAATTGAAGAATGCGATTGAAGGTAATATTACTGTAGATTTAGAAACAGCATTACCTAAATATGAAGTTGGTAAAAAAATTGCGACTCGTTCATCTTCAGGTGAAGCAATAAACGCTATTGCAAACGTATTACCTAGTTTCTTTGGTGGATCTGCTGACTTAGCTGGATCTAACAAAACGTATATGAATGGTAAAGGTGACTTTACAAGAGAAAGCTATGATGGACGTAATATTTGGTTCGGTGTACGTGAATTTGCAATGGGTGCAGCTTTAAATGGTATGGCTCTACATGGCGGCGTTCATGCGTTTGGCGCGACATTCTTTGTTTTCTCTGATTACTTAAAACCAGCAATTCGTTTAGCAGCTTTAATGAATTTACCAGTTACTTATGTGTTTACACATGATAGTATCGCAGTTGGTGAAGACGGACCTACTCATGAACCAGTTGAGCAACTAGCAGCATTCAGATCAATGCCTAATCTGAATGTAATTCGTCCAGCTGACGGAAATGAAAGCTCTGCAGCATGGAAAGTGGCAGTAGAAGCTAAAGACGCACCTACAATGTTGGTATTGTCTCGTCAAGATTTACCAACTTTAGAGGGGACTACTACTGATATTCATAATAAAGTTTCTAAAGGTGCTTACGTTATTTCTCCTGCGAAACAAGATAAAATTGATGTTTTATTAATTGCAGCAGGTAGTGAAGTACAATTAGCAGTTGGAGCACAAGAAAAACTAGCGGCAGAAGGAATTTCTGCATCGGTTGTTTCAATGCCTTCAATGGACTTATTTGAAAAGCAATCTGATGAGTATAAACAATCAGTATTACCAAGAGAAGTTACGAAACGAGTAGCAGTAGAAATGGGTTCTTCATTCGGCTGGCATAAATATGTAGGTTTCGATGGAGAAGTTATCTCAATCGATACATTTGGTGCATCTGCTCCGGGTAACTTATTAATGGAGAAATTCGGATTTACTGTTGATCATGTCGTATCAGCAGCAAAAAAAGTACTACAGTAAAAGGTAAAGATAGGGAAAGAATTTTAAATTCTTTTCCTTTTTCCTAAACCTTTTTCAATATAATACTTTATTAAAGATTTTTCGACAAAACTAGTTGATTTTCACTCCTTAAAAATGACAAATATTTTGAATGGAATTTTATATAATTTTCCTTACAGATAGTTGTTGGGAGTGGACAAGATATGAGGGAATATAAAATTTTTTTAATTCGAGAACCACTGTCTATAGAATTTTATGGGAAAGAGCATAAAATATATCAACTAGTATATGAGTATTATTACTCATCTATTGAACTAAGGAAAATAATCGAAAAACAATTAGAATATATAACAGAACCAATACCATTATTCGAGCTACATACATTTATTCGCAAATTTGATTCTCAACAGATCTACTTTTATGAGGAAACTGGAGAGTATCTTCTCGAACTTGTTGATGGTGCAAAAGCTCAGCTAAAACTTTATCCTCACGAACTAATTTTATATGCAGAAGGATCATTAGAGGCAGAAACAATATTCTTTGAGCTATTAAGAAAATTTCGTTCAACATTCATTGCAATTGATGTGAAGGATCAGCGATTTGGCTGGCTAAGACCTATCGCCTATCAAAAGTATATTTAAACGATTAAATTGCAGTTTGCTCTTGTATAAACTGGTTAGTTTTAGTAAAATTGTTTCTAGATGATTTTAAGGAGGAAGCAATAAAATGTGGGTATACTTTCTAGTCGGCATCTTAGCATTAATTGCAGGTGTAGCGATTGGATTTTTCATAGCTCGTCAATATACAATGAACTACCTAAAGAAAAATCCACCAATTAATGAACAAATGTTAAAAGTAATGATGGCTCAAATGGGACAAAAACCTTCACAAAAGAAAATTAACCAAATGATGAAGGCTATGAACAACCAAACAAAATAATAAATCCTTTTAAAATATAAGGCTTTATAGCTTGTTTTGAAATAAATATTAAACATATTCTTTCAGGAAACAGCTCTTTATAGTGAATCCTTTATCAAGAATTTGTAATTATTTAAATCATGAATCATTATACTAATCGAAACCACTTATTCTGTTGGAATTTACCAATGGGCGAGTGGTTTTTATGTTTTTAGAGAAAAATTTTTATGATTACCAAAAGAAGCTAAAGAGAAAAGTTAAAATTTAAAAACACCGACTTTTGCGAAAAGTTGGTGTTTTTTATATCTTTTTTCTTGAATTTTATATTTGAAAAATTTCTGTTTATCTTGCAATTTTTAATACAACATTCCAATACAATACTTTGTTAAGAAATTATTTAAGTGTAAATTCCTTAATTACTAATAAATCGGTAAGTTTTTTTAGAACAAATATTTTTATACAGAACGTGCCAAAATCCGTAAACAGTTGACAAATACTTCGAAATAAAATTGTTTAATAAGTCGATTTTTACCAAATCAACAAATTATATGAAGGGGAAAGTCGATAAAAAAGTTTATGGTGGTCCCAATATTTGTCAAAATACTTATTATTAAAAGCTTAGAATTGTTAATAATCTATTAAATATTTTATAGTGTTTTATCATATTTATACATTCTTGTAAACTATCAATGATTTTATTATTTAGTAATATGTTAGGTTTATCTAAAAGATCGAATTCATGAAGGGGGAGGAATTTTGGCAGGGTTTTTGCCGATTTATGACGATGTGTTTTATAGCTTTAAAGAGGGGGATGCAAGTAGGCTTTTAGCTTGATCAGAAGGTGACGATATAGGAAAAAAATGATGACATTACATAATCACTGGGCAAATTCGAAAACGAAAGCTACATAAATTATTGTTTACATAAGAGAGGAGAATCATTTTGAAGCGTAGAAATAAGATTGCTGCATTATCGACCACTTTAATGATTACGATGTACTCAACTTCCGCATTCGCTGCTGAACCAGGGCTTGATAAAATGCCCGGACCAGTGGATCCTCAGTCATGGGTGAATCCAGACGATATGACCTGGAATGATTATAAACCAGTCCCTGGTGTAAATTGGAGTACTGATAAGAGTATTCAACCGGAAACAAACCTTAAAGGAGCTCTGATCTTGGTCGATTTTCCAGGTCAGGATTTTATCTTGACCTTGCCTAAGGGGAAAGATCCTATCGGAAATCCACAAGTTGATGCCGTTCCTCGCGAAAAACTCGGGGAGTTTTGGACGAATTACTTGAATGTTCCAAGTGAGCTTAATCATTATCAGACAATCGATGGTTTTTGGAAAGAGAACTCATATGGAAAATGGGGTGTATCCCTTGATTCTTATGGACCTTACCGTTTGGATAAATACGAATTTCAGTATGGGCTTGACAGTTTTAATCCTGGTTCCCTGCCAAAAGATTATAAAACTGGGAATCTCTTCCAGGATGGGATAAATGCTGCAACAGCCGACATAGTCGCATCAGGAAAAAACTATGACTTTGCGTTCATTGTACATGCTGGCTATGATGAATCAACCGTTTGGCAAGAACTGGGAGAAATGAAGTTTATGGATCAGAACTCGGTGCCTGCTGAATTTGGGCCACCGAAGAATTTAACTGGATTTGAGATCATGTCAAACTGGGCAAAAACTCGTTATGTACCTTGGACTTCATGGTTTGCAGCTAAATCTATTTGGTCTGCTGCTTCGAGTGCAACATTAAATGGCAAATCGATTCGTGTTTCGATTCAAGGTGAAAGTGATGGCATGTCCACATTTGCTCACGAATTTGGTCACCTTAAAGGGCTGGGCGATAATTATAATAATGCAGCTTTAGAACCTCGAACCTATTCCGGTTACTGGGAAACGATGAGTCGTGGGTCTTTTAATGGTCCAGGTGGAACGCATACTCGTTGGATGATTCCGGCTACGCTTGGTTCTTCCTTGCCGGCACCACATACGCTTCGAAACAAGATGAAACAAGGATTTCTATCAAATGATGAAGTCCTACAACTCAACCGTGATCAATTAAAAGAGTCTGGTCCGGTGTTTGCGGATATTATCGCGCGCGAAGTACCAATTGGTAGTAAATTCGGCAGAAACGGACTCCATGGGATCAACGTCAGTATGACTGATTTAACTCCAACCAATTATCTAAGCGGGGACTGGCGTAACGATATGGTAGGTAACGTAAACAACGCTAAGTACAATAACTACACACTTGAAGTGGTAGATCGAGTTGGTGCGGATTCCTTTGCTGCTGATTCAGGTGTATTGATTTCCAAAACTAAAAATGCAGAGACTGCTCCATTCATTTGGCCAGTTGATTCACATCCAGAAGATATAGGACTGAAAGACTTTACAAAGCCTGACGGTACAACAGTATCGGTTACAAAAGGTGACCCGCGTCAAGCTCTGGATTCTTTATTCCATGCAGGGAATGGGGCTAGTTTGGTTGGCGGAAAATTCGATGGTTCCATTAGCCAAGACGATGTTGTCAGTGAGTACATCGATCCATACAATAAACTTCATTTCTACATTTTAGGGAAGTACAAAGGCAATGACGGTGTGCTACATTACCAGGTTGCCGTTCGTAATACGGAGGGCTCAGGTGCCTATAAACGCGGGGTAAATGTAAGCGCTGGTACTATACAACCTGCTGTATCAGGCAAAGTGGCAGTTTATCATTTTAATGTTACTAATACCGGCGAAGCAAAGGATCTTATTCGTGTTAACGCTTCTGCAGGTGATGATTGGACAGTTCAACTGGATCACAATGTTGTAGCAGTTGAACCGGGTAAAACCGTTGATGTACCTGTTTACGTAAAAATTCCTATAGGTATGACGGCTCCAGCCAATATTAACTTTACGGCAACTTCAGAAACAGACTCAAATCAAAGCGCTACTGATAATAATCTTTTGCTGAGCAATTTTAATGCAACAGGATTAAATTCTATTATCGATAGCTTCGATAATGCGGGAGCCTTCAAAGCAGGATCTGCGCAAGCATTGAAGGCACATTTGAATTCAGTAGAACAATTTGAAAAAAAAGGTTCTGCGGATAATGTTGTCAAACATATTAATGATTTTAAAGGTTTTCTAGATAATGAAAATGCTTCGAAAAAGGTCTCCGCAAAAGCGTATAATAATTTAAAAGCGAACGCCGATGCGATGATTGAAGTTTGGAAATAGGGTAGATTGACTGTTCAGGATAGCCTACCTGTGCCTGGGATGAGCGGGTAAGGGTGATCACAAACTAAATCACTTTCTATTGGATATTGAAACAATGGAAAGTGGTTTTTGTGTGTTAAATTAACATAATTAGATACCTAGAGAGAACAGCCATTAATTGTTTTTTTAATTTTATCAATTTCAACCTTTATTTTCTTATTCAAGTTTAGTAATAAACTATTTTCTTTAGGACGTTTTGGTAAAGTACCTGTGGGCTTGTTCGTAAAATAGGTTTCTTTTTCGTTTTTATTTTCCATAATTCACCTCCATATTAAAATTTTACTATATAAAGAAGTAATTTTTTGGCCATGTTATTTCTATTTTTTGTCAATATAGCACATCTTTATCGAGACGCATGTCTTTAGCATTACCGAAAATTAACAACCATTCTAAATAAACAGATTATTAAAAACTATTTAATTTTTATGTTATAATGAACACTGTGTTTTGAGTTTTCTAAATATTGTAAAATTAAGTTTAATAGTATTGCGGGGGTGAAGGAATGTCAGTTTTTAAAGATTTGTTTTGGTTTTTTAAACAAGAAAAAAGAAGCTATGTATGGGGAATATCTCTTTTAGTAATCGTTGCAATTTTAGAGCTACTACCTCCGAAGGTTATTGGTTATGTAATTGATGAAATGGTGAAAAACTCACTTAATAGTAAAAACTTACTTTTTTGGGTAGGTTTAATTTTTATTAATGGGTTACTTCTTTATGCATTTCGATATTGGTGGAGGAGATTAATATTTGGTTCTTCTTTAAAGTTAGCCAGACAGCTTAGAGATGATTTATACAATCATTTTTCAAAAATGTCTCCATCGTTTTATCAAAAAAATAGAATAGGAGATTTAATGGCTCACGCAACAAACGATGTTCAAGCAGTACGCGAGACAGCTGGGGCTGGGATCTTAACTTTTGTAGATTCTATTATTTTAGGTGGATCGGTACTAATAATGATGGCAGTTTCAATAAGCTGGAAGTTAACGCTTATTAGTCTATTGCCATTACCTGTTATGGCCATTTTGACTCAATACTATGGTAAATTATTACATCAACGTTTTCATTTAGCGCAAGAATCATTTTCAGAATTAAATAATAAAGTTCAAGAAAGTATGAGTGGTTTAAAGGTTATCAGAAGTTTAGGGCAAACAAAAGAAGATGTTACCGCTTTTAAAAATCAAGCAGATTTAGTAGTGAAATACAACATGAGAGTTGCTAGAATTGATGCACTTTTTGATCCAACAATCATGTTAGTTGTTTCGATTTGCTATATTATTGCGGTTGTTTATGGTTCTAGATTAGTTATTGCAGATGATATAACTGTAGGCCAATTAATTACATTTGTTACTTATTTAGGTATATTAATTTGGCCAATGCTTGCTATTGGATGGTTATTCAATATTGTCGAAAGAGGTCGCGCTTCTTATGATCGAATCCGTTCTTTATTAAGTGTTGAACCTGAAATTAAAAATAAGAAAAATGCATTAGAAAAAATTCCGATGGGTGAAATTACTTATTCAATTGATTCATTTAAGTTTAATAAAGAATCAAATTTTGAATTAAAGGATATTTATTTTAATGTTCAAGAAGGTCAAACTATTGGAATAGTTGGTAAAACTGGTCAAGGAAAAACAACTCTTTTAAAACTTTTATTGAGAGAATATGAAGTAGTTAACGGGAGTATTTCAGTTGGCGATTTAGATATTAAAGATACAACTTTATTATCTCTTAGATCACATATCGGTTATGTACCGCAAGAACATTTCTTATTTTCATCATCAGTTAAGGAAAATATTGCGTTTAGCCAAATTGATTCTTCAATCGAAACAGTACATAAAGCTGCCGAGATTGCTAATATTCATGCGGATATTTTAGAATTCCCATTGGGCTACGACACGATTGTAGGAGAAAGAGGAGTATCATTATCTGGTGGACAGAAACAAAGAATTTCAATCGCTAGATCTTTAATTAAAAATCCTAATATTTTAATATTAGACGACTGTTTATCCGCAGTAGATGCAAAAACAGAGGAAAAAATATTACACTCGTTAAAGGATGAGAGAAGTGGGAAAACAACATTTATTACTTCTCATCGTATGAGTGCTGTCATGCATAGTGATTTAATCATCGTTTTAGATGAAGGAAGAATTATACAACGAGGTAAACATGAAGATTTAGTTCAAATTGATGGTTGGTACAAAGAAATGTTTGAAAGACAACAACTAGAAGAACTAGTAGAGCAAGGAGGGAGATAATATGAATCAAGAGATTGAAATCGATGCTAAAAGGCAGAAAAAAGATTTAATACGACTTCTTTCATTTCTAAAAAAATATAAAGTTTTACTGACTTTTGCATTTATTTTCTTATTCCTTGCAACAGCATGTGAAATGTATGGTCCAATTTTAGTTAAAAGATTTCTAGATGATCATTTAATGAAAAGGTATTTTCCAAAAGATACAATCGTAATGTTATTTTCTATATATGTTGCAATAACAATCGGCAAAATTGTTTTATCCTATTTACAGCTTTTAATGTTTCAACAAATTGCTTTTAAAGTTGTTCAAGATATAAGAATGAAAGTTTATGAGCATGTACATTCATTAGCTTTTTCGTTTTTTGATAAAACGCCGATTGGAAGTATCGTATCTAGAATTACGAATGATACTGAAGCTATAAAAGATTTTTACGTTAGTGTTCTGGCAACGTTTATCCAGCAAATTGTCTTTTTAGTTGGAATCATTATTGCGATGTACTCATTAGACGCTAAATTAGCAACGATTTGTGTAGGGTTAGTTGTAATTGTTTATTTTATTATACTTACGTATCGTAAAAAGAGTTTTCCATTTTTTATGGAAACTAGAGGACAGTTAAGTAATTTAAATGCTAAATTAAACGAGCACTTACAAGGTATGTCAATCATACAAGCATTTAACCAACAAAAAAGATTACAAAATGAATTTGAGGGTGTAAATAAGTCTCACTATAATGCAGGTGTAAAAACAATACGATTAGATTCTCTGTTTTTAAGACCGGCAACAGATTTAATTTATACAATTGGTATAATGTTTGTTCTTAGCTTCTTTGGCATTACTTCTTTTAGTAATCCAGTTGAGATTGGTACAGTTTATGCATTTGTAAGTTATTTAGAAAGATTTTTTGAGCCGATTACGCAAATGATGATGAAATTATCTTTATTACAGCAAGCTGTCGTATCATCATCTAGAGTATTTGACTTAATGGATGAAGAGCAAAAAGCTCCTACTAAAGTTGGAACTGACTTACCAAAAGTAAAAGAAGGAAGTATTGATTTTAAAAATGTATCATTCGCATATGACGGAGTACACAATGTCATTCATGATATTTCATTCTCAGTTAAACCTGGTCAATCAGTTGCCTTTGTTGGTCATACAGGAAGTGGTAAGTCAACAATTATGAATCTATTATTACGTTTTTACGATGTGAAAGACGGAGAAATTCAGATTGATGATCAAAAACTATCAACATTTGAAGAAAGTGAATTACGTTCTAATATCGGATTAGTTTTACAAGATCCATACTTATTTGTTGGTGATATAAAAGGAAATATCTCAATGTATAATAACAATATAACTGATAGAGAAATTAAAGAAGCATCCGAATTAGTTAGAGCGAATGAATTTATTGAAAAATTACCAAACGGGTATGATGAGGCAGTTGTTGAAAGAGGTTCAACTTTATCAAGTGGACAGCGCCAATTAATCACGTTTGCAAGAACGATCGCAGCTAAACCTACTATTCTTATATTAGATGAAGCAACTGCAAATATTGATAGTGAAACAGAAGAAGCAATTCAAGAAGCTTTAACAGAGATGAGAAAAGGTAGAACTACTGTTATCATTGCTCATCGTTTATCAACAATTCAAGATGTTGATTGCATATATGTATTGCACAAAGGAAAAATCGTAGAAGAAGGCAACCATCAACAGCTTCTTGCAAAACAAGGATTGTACTATAATATGTATTTATTACAAAATAAAGGGTCTTTATTATTGGCCGAGTAATGAAAAGCAGCTAGATTTTCTAGCTGCTTTTTTTATATAGAACTATATTCAGAAGGATATTAGTAAAAATTAATTCATTATTAATATATTCATAAAGTGGAGGGGAAATAAACGAATCTGAAGTAAACAGTTTTAAGTGTTAAATTATACTAGTAAATTCTACATTATAAGTTATTAATTTGATAATAAAACTAGTTTATTTACAAATAGTAGAATGGTACCAAAAACGAATAGGGGGAAATTCTAATAATAGTTCAAATATAGTATGTCTCGAAGATTAGGAAGGTAGAGCGAAATAAGAAATTTTAGTGTTAAAGTACCGATTTTTACTAAAATTCGCTTAATATGCTCATTATTTATTATTTTATAATAATTAAATTTTTGTTAAATAGAATAATTATAAGTAAAAACCTAATTAACTTTTTCTAATTAAGATTCTTTATGTATTATTTAAAAAAGGAAAATATTACTAAATATTTTACGGAATTTGTTGTAATTGTTCGGAAGTTGAAGGTTTTTAGCGTTTTGTATCGAATAATATTTCTTTTTTTAGACTATTTCGAGAATTATAATCGATATCAGAGAATAAATTTAGTATTTTTGAAATTTAATATGAAAATGAAGGGGTATTAAATTTATTATTCTGAAATATTAGTCTTTTAATTTAGGAGTTTTACATACTCAACAAGGAGGAATATGCTTTGAAAAACTGGAAAAAACCATTAATGACTGTAGCAGCGGCAAGTTCTTTATTATTAGTTAATGCACCAACATTTAAAGTAGCCGCACAAGTAAATAAGGAAGTAGCTCAAGGTACTGGGGCTGCTGTGCAAGATGGAACAAATTATTTTGGAGACATGGATCCTAATACTACATTATCAATCGATTTTGTTTTGAAACTTCAAAACAAAGATGATTTAGAAAGATATATAAAGGAAACTGTTACACCATACTCTCCTCATTATCGAAAATATTTAAGTGTTGATGAATTCAAAGCTAAATATGCACCAAATCCAGCTTATATCCATTCTGTTACGTCTTATCTGCAATCTTATGGTATTAAAACTGATGTTCATGCAAATAATTTAACGATTACAGCAACAGGAACTGTTGCTCAATTAAATAAAGCCTTAAGTGTCAATTTAAAATATGCTAGTTTTAAAGGTAAAAGCATTCATGCTACTAAAAAGAACCCAACTTTACCAAAAGTAATTTCAGATAATATTTTATGTATTTTAGGTTTAAATAATTATTCGAATTTAGAATCAAGAGCTGTTAAACAACCAGCAATAATAGATAAAAAGGATGTACCAACTGGTCCACTTAGTTTAACACCGCAAGATTTACAAAGTCATTATAATGTTAATCCACTTTACAAAAAGGGAGCAACTGGTGCAGGCCAAACAATTGGTATTGTTACATTAGCAGAATTTAATAAAGACGATGCATATAAGTTCTGGGATAATGTAGGAATTCAAACAAAGCCTAATCGTATTAAAGTAAATGAGGTAGATGGCGGTTCTGGATGGGATGGCTATGAAGAAACTACTTTAGATGTTCAGCAAGCGGGTGCTATTGCTCCTGATGCAAATATTAACGTGTATGTAGGTCCTAATTCGGATACTGGATTTGTAGATGCATTTTCAAATGCAATTAATGATAATATAGCTAAACAAATTTCAGTAAGTTGGGGATCAAGCGAATTAAGTATTGATTCTTACGTACAGCAACAAATGGAAGCACCTGAGTATGAAGATACATTTAATCAATTATTCATGCAGGCAGCAGCACAAGGAATTTCGATGTTTGCTGCAGCTGGTGATGCAGGTGCTTATGACGAAACTAGAGGTGCAGATAAAGTATTTAAACTCACAGCTGATTTCCCAGCAGCAAGTCCGTACATCACAGTAGCAGGTGGAACAACATTACCTTTCCAATTCCACTCTAATTCAACAGGTGTCGATGTCAAAGTTGGTGAAGAACGTGCTTGGGGTTGGGATTATCTACATGATTATTACAAAGCTAGAAAACTACCAGATGCTAACTTAGTTAATGGTGGTGGTGGTGGTTTCAGTACTTATTTTGAAACTCCAGATTATCAAAAAGGTGTAAGTGGGGTTAACAGTTTTACTGCAGTCGATGAGTTTACTATTTCACCAGATTTATCAAATGTCACATACAAACAACCTACTGTTATTTCAGGACAAGGTACAGGCCGTAACCTTCCAGATTTATCAATGGCTGCAGATCCATACACTGGCTATTACGTTTATTTAAGTGAACCAGGTAAACCAGGAACAAATTCCGGGTATGCTGTATTTGGTGGAACTAGTTTCGTATCACCTCAACTGAATGGATTATCGGCGTTAATTAATAGCGCAGATAACACTCAAGTTGGTTTCTGGAATCCTCAAATTTATCGCTTTGCACAACAAAGCTCATCGCCTTTCAAGCCATTAAACAAATCAGGTGCTGAAAACGATAATCTATTCTATTCTGGTACACCAGGTACGCTTTATAACCAAGCTACAGGACTTGGAATACCGGATGTAGCAAAATTAGCCGATAATTTCAGTACTCCAGAAAAATAAATTTCAATAAGAAAAAGTCGCATATTATTGCGACTTTTTTGTAGTTATTTGATTGTTGAAACTAACCTATGAATATAGAAAAATAACTAAATAAAATAAAGCTTCATCAATAGAACTGTTCCGATTGCTCCAAAAACAACGAAAATGATATGTAATCTAAGTAATGATAAAATAATTGCTACTAATCCACCAATCAGGCCGACGCTCATATTTCCCTTTTGAACACTTAATATTCCAGGGAAAATTAATGCACCCAATGCTGCATATGGAACACCTTTTAACCAGGAGGATACCCAATTTGGAAATTGAATCCGATCAACAATAAATACAGGAATTATTCGGGGAATCATTGTCACTAAGCACATACCTAAAACGAGTAAAAAGACAATCATTCTTTGTGATCTCCTTTCATTAAACCAATTGCAAGTAAACTAGCAAGGATGGAAGACAAAATTAATGACCAGCCTTGACTTAAAAAAGATGAAAGGATGAAATTTAAAAGCATGCTCACGAATACGATTAAACATGCTCTCCAATTTGTACGTATGGCTGGGGTTAACAACCCGATAAACATAGCGTATAAAGATATTCCCATGCTTTCGCTAATTATCTTTGGAATAAGTTTTGAAAAAACTACTCCTAAAATAGTACCGCTTATCCAAGTACAATAAGCAATTGTATGTAATGTAATCAGATAAATGGACGAATAACTCGCTGAGCTGCCTTTTTTACCTAAAGTAGTTACAGCAAAATTTTCATCAGTTAGTGTGATCGATAAGTAGACTCTATGCCAAAATGGTAGAGTTTTAAATTGATGATTAAATGATAGACTCATAACAAAGTTTCTAAAATTTAAAATAAATGTAGCGATATAGATTTGAAAAAAACTCACACCAGCCAAATACATCGATAAACCCATAAACTGACTAGCACCTGCATAAACTAGCACACTAAATGAAAGAGTATTTAGCACATCAATGTCAGCTTGCTTTGCAATTAATCCGAATGTAAAAGCAACAGGTAAATAGCCAATAATTAAAGGAACAGACGCTAAAAATCCTTCCTTCATTTCCTTACTACGATTCGCTTTAGGATCTGTAGTTTTTGATTGTTGCAAAACAGTAGACATATTAAGTTATAAACTCCCTTCAATTAAAGTAACCTTTAGTAAGAAAGAACAATAAAGTGTTCTAAAGTTGAGATGGCAGTTATATAAAATGTTTTCAGACACTCTATATATTTCCGTATTCATAGTTGTTTGGAGAACGATTGGCCATCAAAGATTGTCATATGATTATACTATAAAATTAAGAAAGTTTTTATAATACTAAAAATTTAATTTGTTTAATAGTTGGGAGCATTAATGAGATTAAAGCATTTGTAGTTAAATAGAGGAGTTTTTGGGAATACCATAAAAATTTTTGACTTATTCATGAAATTTATAAATTATAGGTAATATTTTCCAGTAATAAATGATAAGGATTAATAATAATAAAATACTTGGCCATATTTTTTTAAACATGTTTCCACCTTTATAATAAATTAGTTTATTAAGAAGTGTGCCGAAATTTAAGTGAAAATATTCCAATTTAATCACTTTTCTTCAATTTTTTGGTAATGAATAATTAAAGATTCTTAAAATATGTGTATGATGAGGTCTATTAACTACTTTTAATACTAAATAAAAAGCAATTCTGTTATAATATTATCTAGAATGTAAAGATGAGAAGGGATGTAAGTTAATGGGGGATTTAAATATTGGTATTGCATTTGGAGCGGGATTTCTCTCCTTTATTTCTCCATGTTGTCTACCGATTTATCCAGCGTTTTTATCGTATATTACAGGGGTATCTTTAAGTGATCTACAAAATGAAAAAAGAATACATAAAAGTAAAACTTTACTACATACTTTGTTCTTTTTACTAGGTTTTACAATCATTTTTATTGTTTTAGGTTTTAGCACTTCCATAGTTGGTTCTTTTTTTATGCGTTATCAAGATTTTATTCGTCAAGTTGGTGCGATTTTAATTGTATTTCTAGGATTAGTCGTAACGGGTATTTTTCAACCGAAGTTTTTAATGAATGATCGAAGGTTTCAATTTTCAAAACGTCCCTCAGGATTTCTAGGTTCTACTTTGATTGGATTAGCATTTGCTGCAGGTTGGACACCTTGTACTGGACCAATCTTAACTTCAGTATTTGCACTTGCAGTAAGTAACCCAGGTTCAAGTCTATTTTATATGTTAGCATATACACTCGGATTTTCTATTCCATTTTTTGTATTGTCGTTTTATTTAGGATCACTAGGTTGGATTAAAAAGTATTCACATAAAATCGTCGTTTTTGGTGGATATATCATGATCATTATGGGAATCATGTTATATTTTGATTGGTTGACTAAAATAACAATTTATTTTACTAGATTTTTTGGTGGATTTACTGGGTTTTAAACATTATATTCCCAATGTAAAAAAATGCAGGATTTGAAGTTATTGGATTTGCATCGTTGTGGTAGAAGCAGTATTATATAATCAGTTTATATGATAAAAAAAGAGTGCTTTGTATTCACAAAAACTGTAGTAATCAGTTTTTAAAATAGTCAATGCATATAAGAATTGTTATTCTTTAAGATTGAGAAAAAAGGTAGTGAAAAAAATGAGTAAAGATATGAGTATAATTTTTAGCACAGTATTTGCAACCTGTATGGCTTTAGGAGTAATTTTCGTTAGACTAAAAGCTGCTAAAAAGCCGACAAACCTTAAAAAAATAATTTTACCTCCATTTTTTATGAGTAGTGGAGCTTTAATGTACTTAGTACCAGAGTTTAGATTGACAGGTTCTGAAGTATTAGAAGCTGTTTGTATGGGAGTATTTTTTTCGTTATTTTTAATTAAAACATCTAAATTTGAAATTGTAGATAATGAAATTTATTTAAAAAGATCAAAAGCATTTGTCTTTATCTTACTTGGTTTATTAGTAGTTCGAATCGTGATGAAGTTATATTTAAGTTCTTCAATCGATGTAGGCCAATTAAGTGGTATGTTCTTCTTATTAGCATTTTCAATGATTGTTCCTTGGCGATTAGCAATGTACAAATCATATCAAAAAATGAGAAGACAGCTTCCATCAAATACAATTATTACATGAAAAAACGTGTACCTAATCGGTACACGTTTTTATTTTGCAAGTAAATGCTTATAATCAGTAAAATCAATTTCTTTTTTCTTTAATGTTTTAACTAAAAATGCATGATCACGTTTAGGGGTTGCTTTAATATAACCTTCAATAATTAAACCTTGTGTAATTTGCGGAGCGTTAGCTATTAGAGCTAACTCACCAATTTTTCCTGCTATTTTATCTCGAGCTATATCTCTAAATAAAGATGGTACAGGTTTTACTAATTCTTCAAGTAATTCTTTCTGTTCAGTTGACCATAAATGTCTTGTTTGTTGTAAATATTCTTCCTGCCAATCTAAAATCGATTTCCCATCCTCTTTAGGTAATCTTTTTAAAAACTTTCTGAACATAAAGTATCCGCCGATTGACATCATTCCTAACAAGAAAATTGTCCATAAGACAATCATAATTTGAGAAAAGAACGAAAACATATGTATCCTCCTTGTATTAGGTAAACATACCACTATTATAGTAAGAAAATATGACAAGTATCAAGCAAGTACATATGTTTTTTGTCAAAAAATGACCATTTATTTTTAAGTACTAGTTTCATTTTAAGTATTTGAATCATATAGTAGAAAAAATAAAGAAAAAAGTCGTAGAGGAGGCGAAAGAATGTGAAACAAACTAAATTCTCTTCTCACTTTACTTTTCTAAGTATTTTATTTTATATGGCTGCCAGTTCAATATTCCTGGTCATCCTGTACAAGTTAATATCAATGCTTGTAGGAAACGGAAATGATTTAAAGTCCTATCTACAAATAGCTGTAGTCGTAATTGTTTTAAGCATTACAGCTTTCCGCCTAATAAGAAGTGATATTGTATTAATCCAGGATGAAATTATTATTCATAAAGGCATTCTAACAGTTAAACTTAAGGTCAATGATATTACAGAAATAAAGCAACTAGTCGAAGTTTATGGAAAAAATAAAGAAATAATAACTTTATTAATTCATATTAACGAGTCAGTGCAACCAATTATTTTAACCCTCGAAAATCCCAAAGCCTTTATAAGAGAACTGTTAATTTTAAATTCCGACATTATATTTGATGAAGAATTGATTATTTTAGTCAATAAAAATAACTAATAAATGAAAGCCAAGTTTATTTAATTGTAGACTTGGCTATTTGCATTTTTAGAATATTGATCAATGAAATGAATACCATTTGGTGATGAAATATTTTACTAAGTTTTTAATGTTTATAGTGATATATGCAAGGTTAAGCGTTATAATAATATTTTCTTCAGTAAAATAATGTATATTATATTTGTTGAATAGATTCTCTTTCAAAGATAGAAAAGTAGGTGAATAAAGTGGGAAAATATCAATTGGATACAAAAGGTCAGATGGCTGTGTCAAAGTTTCATGAAAAACAGACGCCTGCAAAATTTGATAAAAAGCAGCAACTTGAAAAAATGCGTGCGGAGTATTTGAAAAATAAGCAAAAACAAACAGATAAATAATATGAATGAAAACATAGGAAGACTAAAATCTCCCTATGTTTTTTTATTCGAAGTACTTTTTTCAATTATTCGTCATCATAGCCATTTCCCGACTAAATTTCAATGGAAGAATCAATAGACTAGCTGTTTGGGTACCCCAGTAAACTCCAACAGAAATTTTTCTTTTAATTGTCGGTTTCTTTTTTTGTTGTAGCTGCTTTTCCGGCTTTGTACATAAAGGTAAGAAACAGAATGGTCATAACGCGTTCAATCCATGTCAATGAAAAGTCCACAAACAAAAAGGCAATGATTTCTACAATAAATGATACGAACGTAAATGAGATCGCGCCAACGAAAAATAATTTGTACCACTGGCGATACGACAAATGAATGTCCTTTTTTCGTGCAGCATACTTATAAACAAGTGAAAACAAGACTGGCATCATCACCGGAATGATTAGTACAATGAACGGGATGACAATCAGTAGAAATAGCTCAGCATGATCTCCGAATCCATTTTCTAATACCGTCCATAACGATGTCGTATCCGATGCTATATCGAAATTCATCAAGAGCTCAAATAGCCCCGCACTTAACAAGAAACATGCCAGTAAATAGTAACCGATGATGCTTCGTTTTTTCGAATGAAGCACTTCATTGTACTTACTCGGCTGAAAGCTTGATAGCATGATTTTAAACATAATTCTCCTCCAATTTTCCAAATCATCTTTCATTATAAAGGGGAACAAGCTTTCACATGACTAGTAATTTTTAACATATTCTTAGGAAAAAAACCTCGAAAAGAAGCTTACGTGTATGCGTTAGCCAACTTTCACTACTGTGAATGGAAGGTTAATATTTACTTCATAGTAGACGCTTGGATGTAAAGTATCGACTGAAGTAATAGCTAATATGATTTATAAAAATACACTGAAAGAAAATACCCGTTAAAAAAATTAATTGAACAGGGGCAGGTTTCATATTGCACAAAAGGACAATGATGGATTTATATATTTAGGAAAGCTGAACAAGAAGAGCTGCAAATGTGGCTTTTTTTATTTATATAAAAAGCAGAGAATTCATTTAAGATTTCGAATAAAAAGGAATATTTACATATGATAGAGAAATCTTTAATTTATGGTAATATTAGCCAACGAAGAATATAAAAAATTATGAGTATACATAAAGGACTGAGGATTTCATAATTGGTTCGAACTACATATAAGCCAAGCGATGAAGCGAACATCTACTTACACGAGAAAAGAAAGGTCTTGTGGAAATACAGCCTAACCCAAATCGAATGTTGTACTGAAAGAAGAAGGAAGAGCATTATTTGACGAGATTTTTCCCAAACACGTTCCAACCATTTCTCAAAATTTATCATTTATCTCAAATGAAGAAAAAGATTAGCTAATTGATTTATATAAGAGAATTGGAATTGGTTCATAAAATTTGGAAAAATAAATAAGCTAAATAGGAGGAAAAAACAATGACAAATGAAAAATTAAATGTGGGTATTATTTTAGGTAGTACAAGACAGGGACGAGTTAGCCCCCAAGTGGGAGAATGGGTTAAAGGAATTGCCGACAAACGTGGAGATGCAAACTATGAAATTGTAGATATAGCTGATTATCAATTACCTTTTTTAGGAACTACTGATGGAACTGAACCAGGAATTGCAGCTTGGAACGAAAAACTTAACAGCTTGGATGGATTCGTATTTATCGCTCAAGAATATAATCACAGTATAACTGGAGCTTTAAAAAATGCACTTGATCTCGCTCGTGAAGCTTGGAATAACAAAGCAGCAGGTATCGTAAGTTATGGTTCAACTGGCGGTGCCCGTGCAGCTGAACATTTACGAGGAATAATGGGAGAGCTAATGATTGCAGATGTTCGTGTTCACCCTACACTGTCCTTATTTACCGATTTCGAAAACTATACTACCTTCAAACCAGCTGATTTACATCTTAATAATGTAAATGCAATGCTTGATCAAGTTATTGCTTGGAGTGGTGCATTAAAAACCTTGAGACAATAGTCCTTATTAAGGTACTATGTTAAGAATATCAGATGCAAAAAAAGTCTCTGATATGCTCATTTAACACGATCCTGCCAAATAGCAAAAAAGAGTTTGACTATTTGTTGTTGACTAAATCATGCGTTATGAAAGTTTAATTGAACAAATGGTAAATTTAAAATGTTAAAATAAGAGCATTTCTTTGTAAAGAGAAATGCTCTTTATTTTTGTTTAAATTAAAAAGAGATTTCAATAATAAAACTACTTATGTACTTAAGAAGATACTTTATGAATATGGATGATCTTTTTATTAAGAATTATTTTCAATTACGAGGGTTATGAATAGTTAGGCTAATAGAGTTTATGTTACAATAATGTACAATACATAATTGTAGGGGGAATATAGCACTAATGAGTAAAAAGAAAAAATCTAATAGTAATCAAACGTTTGCTATTTCTGTATTTGTTGGAATAGTTGTTTTAGTTGGAGCATTATTTTTAGTTTCTAAATTGCAAGATAAAAAGACTGAAGAAGTATATCCAACAATTGCTGGAGTAAATCAAGTAAAAGTTGATGGGTTTGACACAAAGGATCAACCAACATTTAGCAATAAAGATGCAAAAGTGGAAGTAGTGGAATTTGGTGATTATAAATGTCCAATTTGTGCTCAATGGAATAAAGTAGTTTTTCCAGAACTAAAAGCCGATTATATTGATAATGGTTTAATCAATTTTTCATTTATTAACTATCCGTTTATTTCGAAGGATTCAAATTTAGCTGCACTTGCATCAGAAGTAGTTTATAAAACTCATAAAGATTCATTTTGGAAGTTTCAAGAGCAAATCTATTTAAAACAAGAAGATGAAACAACAACTTGGGCTACACCTGATAAATTAGCAAGCATTGCGAAATCTGTTATTCCGAATTTAGACGAAAAACAATTTAAAAAAGATTTATACAAAAATGATGCAATGAAACAAGTTGTTAACGATGTTGCAATTGCTAACCATTATGGTGTTAACGGAACACCTACAATCTTTGTAAATGGTAAAGCAGTGGACAACCCTAGCTTAGAATCAATTAAAGCAGCAATTGACGCTGAAATAAACAAATAATTAAAAAAGGTATGCGGAAGTATCCGTATACCTTTTTTTGTTGGACAATTTAAACTGGATTTTCAGACTGATTGCAANNAGCAACGAAGAAAGCGAGCGTTTGTTACAGTCTGAAAGGTATGCGAAAAAATCGCATACCTTTATTTGTTTAGATAAAACGAATTACATTTTTTTCTTTACTCGTGCATCTGCTTGAGCTGAACGTTCTTGTGCCTCAATATCATCATGGTCTGCTAATTCCGCTGAATACTCGACATCAAGTCCGTCAGGCTTTACATTCTTATTAAAATTAGAATTGTAAGTACTTTTCTTATTCTTCAAATTAAACCCCTCCATTATAACTAATTAATTTAAATTACATATCGTGGTGACTATGTTTTTTCTGTCTTGTATGATTTTGGTTCTTTACTTTATGAGAACCGCTTAATGGTTTTGGTTGTCCACTTTCATGGTCAATTGGGCTATTTCTTTTTGACGATTTGTTTGTCATTCTTGTCACCTTCCTTTACAAATAGCTTTAGTTGTAAGCGAAAAAATATGCCAAAATGAAATATTTACTAATTTATAATTGAAAGCGTTTTAATCATTTTTTTCTAATAATTTTCAATAACCATTTTCCATATATATAAATAAATTAATGAAAGGGAGGTATTCTTATGATCTAATTCATCTAATTAATTCAGCTAATATTAATTGTAAAAATTGAATGTTGAGAAAATTATTTTTCATAATAAAAAACGACAAACAACAATTAAATCTAAGAAATTAATAGAGTAAAAGTTAATTTTTTTAGTTTGTCTGACTCTTTTGATGTATGAAACAAGTAATTTGACCAATACTAGTAATAGTCAAAATAAAAGAGGAGACTGATACTGATTATGCAAATACTAGCAGTTTGTCTTATATATTCGGGTGTGATCGTACTCTATCTCTTGTTCAAGAAAATTCAATATAATAAGAGACAAAAAAATGTGATTAATTTTTTCCTATACTATAATCGAAGAAAAAGTAATGTTAATAGAGATACGAAAAGAACAGGAGATATTATTTATTTAATGCCTCAATCGACGCTGAACAAAGGTATTTTAAGAAAGCGAAAAGATGATTTTGAGTAATAATTAAAAAACATAAAAAATAGCAAGCAATTCCTACAAATTGCTTGCTATTTTTTTATTGTCTTTTTTTTGTCTTTTTATTGTTTAACTTATAATCAGCTGAAAGTGGCTCTTGTGCAGTTTCTTCATTAAAACCAGCAGCTTTCCCTTGCTCGATTGAAGCTGACATTCCGCTACCAGAAATATTTTTACGTCTAGACATGATTATTCCTCCTTATATAAGGGCATTTTCGCCAACACTATTAATGAATTGGTTTGAAAACGGCCTTTTATAATCGATATTCTTTCCTATCTTTTTTTTAGTACTCTAAAAATTCAATGGTAAATAATGTGAGTGTCATTATTAAGTTGTTTAATCTCTGCACCTTAGGTGTTTTTTTATGTTTATAGTTGAGGGAATTCTCCGGGATTTAACATGGTTTCAAAAACTAACAGGAATAAAGACTTGTCCAGTAGAAAAAAAACGAGAGCTTTTGGACTGTTTATTCAAACCGTATTTCAACTTTGTGAATATATTGGCTTATATGTACGATTTAATGTTTATTTAGAAGTGTATGAAAGCAAGCGATGTTATTTACTGGGATAAGTCTTCCTAAGTAGGTTGGCTTTTTAAATTTATTTAAAAGGAGAATTCATAAATGACAAATCCAACTTATCACGAAAGAAATTTATCAAATATAAATAAGCTAGCTCCAAATACAAAGCAGGCTGCTTTAAAATGGTACAATTATTGTATAAAAAATAATATCAATGTTTTAATTTACGAAACGACTCGAACAAGAGAACGTCAAGAAGAACTAGTTGATAATGGCAAGTCCCAAACTAGAAAGTCATATCATCTTGTAGGTCAAGCATTAGACTTTGTTCCAATAGTAAATGGTAAAGAAGCGTGGAACTCATACGATTCTGATCCATTTAAATCGGCTATTAATTATGCTAAATCCATTGGCTTCACATGGGGTGGGGACTGGAGTAGCTTTGTAGATGAGCCCCATTTACAATTTGAATACAAAGGATATGGTACTGATAAAGTATTGGCATCTAAACCTCCTGCATATCCAGGAACAATCTTAAAATCAGGTTCAAAAGGAAATAGTGTTAAATTAGTTCAAAAAGAATTAGGAATTACCGAAGACGGTATTTTCGGTCCAATTACGGATCGGGCAGTAAGGAATTTTCAAAAGAAAAATGGCCTGACCGTAGATGGAAAAGTTGGCGCAAAAACTTGGGCAAAATTATTTGTCTAAGAAAAGGTAAAATCTTATTATTAATTTTAGTAATGTAACATTTGAAATTTCAAATTGTAAAAATAAAAATTAGTCAAACCCTGTATAAGTATTGTACAGGGTTTGTTTTAATATGCGACTAATCAATTCAAATTGGATTACGTTACATATAGCTTATATGTTACGAAAAAGACAGTTTTTAACGAAAGGAGTATAAAAAATATAAGATTGTAAAAATTCACATCCTCCAATATGATGTTTATTGGACAAAAAACTTATTATGGGTGCTTGAAGCATTTCTGGAGGATACGGATGGATGAAAAGATTTATCGAAATAGACATCGCAAGGGGGATAACTATATTTCTAGTAGTAATGGGACATACGGCTATTCCAATCTGGTTAAATAACATATTAAGAGACTTTAGAATGCCATTGTTTTTTGGGGTATCAGGGTATCTTTTTAGTAGTCAGAGGTACTTAAATAATACGCGACTATTATGGATCAACAAATTTTATGCTTTACTTGTTCCTTATTTTTCAGTAGGGATATTATCTTATTTTTACTGGTTAATTTTAAAAATTGCAGACCCTTTAAGAACTGAATTTATATGGTATAAGCCTCTTGTTGGCATTTTATATGGAAATGGAGTTAATGGATGGTTAAGCTTAAATGTACCGTTATGGTTTTTAGTTTGTTTATTTTGTGTTCAATTACTCTATTGTTACTCGCAAAAAATAATTGGTGATTTTAACGTTTACACCCAAATAGGTTTTTACTTAATTATTGGATTGATTGGCTATGGTATAAGTCGTTTTGTTTTTTTACCATGGGGTTTAGATATCGCTTTAGTAGCTCTTTTTTTCATGTATTTAGGGAATAAATTTAAGGAATATCAGTTATTAAATAAAATAAAACCAATTGGAATTGTATCAATTTTATCTTTCATAATATTCGGAATTGCTACTTATATCAATAATGCAGATATGAACAATAGGATTTATAATAACTTTTTTATATTTTATATAGCTGGCATTTCTGGAAGCATAGCAACATTATCGTTTGCAAAATTGTTGTCAAAAATGAAATTACCGACAAAGTTTTTTACTTTTTTAGGTAGAGAATCATTAATAATTTTAATTTTCCATGTTGGATTTGCTATCGCAACATTGAAATTTATAGATAAACTTTATGTTGTAGGAACGATACATTGGTCCATCTACTTTGCAATTGGATTAATAATCCCTATTTCACTATCGTTTTTCATTAAAAAGATCCCAATTTTAAACATATTACTAAATGGGAAAGGAAAGCCAGTCGTTACAGAAAATACAATCAGTCAACTAAAGGCCTCATGATAAAAAGTGAAAGCACTAAAAAAATAATTTCGAATTAAAAGAAAAATGGTCAAAAACAATTTTAATCAAATAAAGCCCTGTGTCCTTTTCAGATACAGGGCTATTATTTGTTAGTCAGTTAGATACCTTGCATCCTTTTCAATGCATTTGATTCACTCGTTTTACAGTCTCATTCCTTTGAAAAAACAATTCAAGTACACAAATTTTTAAAAACTTAAATTAATTATATTGATATAAACTTTGATATAATTGGGTAAAAGATTATTATAGTAACTTTGATTTTAAAAGGTCATAAGTAATACTTATTACAAATGATAAGTTACTTCTTATTTACTTATGATATACATTGTAATAATATATTATTGTAAAGGTATTGAAAAGTTTGGATATAAAATATATTCAGACATTTTTTGCTTAATAGGGGGAAGAAAACATGGGGAAAAATGACGTTTTCCAATCACGTTCGACATTTACTGCGAACGATAAAACTTATCATTATTATCGCTTAAAAGCAATTGAGGAAGCTGGAGTAGCTAAAATCGGTAAATTACCTTATTCGATTAAAGTGTTACTAGAATCAGTTCTTCGTCAAGTAGATGGAAGAGTAATTACAAAAGATCATGTTGAAAATTTAGCAAAATGGGGAACAAGCGAGCTACAAGATGTAGATGTTCCGTTTAAACCTTCTCGTGTTATTTTACAAGACTTCACAGGTGTTCCAGCGGTAGTTGACTTAGCTTCATTACGTAAGGCAATGGCAGATATGGGTGGAGACCCTGAAGTAATTAATCCAGAAATTCCAGTAGATCTAGTAATTGACCACTCTGTAATGGTTGATAAAGCTGGTTCAGTGGATGCATTAGATTTCAATATGGATTTAGAATTTTCTCGTAACGAAGAGCGTTACCAATTCTTAAGCTGGGCTCAAAAAGCATTTAATAACTATCGTGCAGTTCCACCAGCAACTGGTATCGTACACCAAGTTAACTTAGAATACTTAGCAAATGTAGTACATGCAATTGCAAATGAAGATGGTGAAGTTGTTGCATTCCCTGATACATTAGTAGGTACTGACTCACATACTACTATGATTAATGGTATTGGTGTATTAGGTTGGGGTGTAGGTGGTATTGAAGCTGAAGCAGGAATGCTTGGTCAACCATCATATTTCCCAGTTCCAGAAGTTATCGGTGTTAAATTAGTCGGTGCTTTACCAAGTGGAACAACTGCAACTGATGTTGCGTTAAAAGTTACTGAAGTTTTACGTAAAAAAGGTGTAGTAAATAAATTTGTTGAGTTCTTTGGACCAGGTTTACAAAGCATGCCTTTAGCAGACCGTGCTACAATTGCAAACATGGCTCCTGAATACGGTGCAACATGTGGATTCTTCCCAGTTGATGCTGAGGCACTTAACTACTTACGTTTAACAGGTCGTTCTGAAGAGCAAATTCAATTAGTTGAAGCATACTGCAAAGCTAATGATTTATTCTATACAGCTGACTTAGAAGATCCTACATTTACTGATTTAGTAGAAATCAATCTTTCAGAAATTGAATCAAATCTTTCTGGTCCAAAACGTCCACAAGATTTAATCCCATTATCTGAAATGAAAAAAGCATTCCAAGCAGCAGTTTCTGCTCCAATGGGTAATGCAGGATTCGGTTTAACTGATGAAGCATTAAATAAAGAGGTAAACGTTAAATTTGAAAACGGTACTGAAACAACTTTTAAAACTGGTGCAGTAGCAATCGCAGCAATCACAAGTTGTACAAATACTTCAAACCCATACGTTATGTTAGGTGCTGGTTTAGTAGCTAAAAAAGCTGTTGAAAAAGGTTTAACAGTACCTGCTTATGTAAAAACTTCATTAGCTCCAGGATCTAAAGTAGTTAGTGGATATTTACAAGAAGCTGGCTTAATTCCTTTCTTAAATCAATTAGGATTTAACATCGTTGGTTATGGTTGTACTACATGTATCGGTAACTCAGGTCCATTAGCTCCTGAAATGGAAGCAGCTGTTGCTGATAATGATATGTTAGTAACATCTGTACTTTCTGGTAACCGTAACTTTGAAGGACGTATTCATCCTCAAGTTAAAGGTAACTACTTAGCATCACCACCATTAGTAGTTGCTTACGCGTTAGCAGGTAATGTAAATATCGACTTCTCTGTTGAACCAATCGGTCAAGATAAAGATGGAAACGATGTATTCTTAAAAGATATTTGGCCAACATCTGCAGAAGTTCAAGAAGTAGTTGCATCTACAGTTACTCCTGAATTATTCAAAAAAGAATACGAAAGAGTATTTGAAGATAACAAACGTTGGAACGAAATTCAAACAACTGATGATTCTTTATACAAATGGGATAGCGAATCAACTTATATCGCAAATCCTCCATTCTTTGAAGGATTATCAAAAGAGCCAGGCATAGTTAAACCATTAGCTGGTTTGAAAATCGTTGGTAAATTCGGTGATTCAGTAACAACTGACCACATCTCACCAGCTGGTTCAATTGGTAAAACAACTCCTGCAGGACTTTACTTACAAAGTAAAGGTGTTAAGCCTGTAGACTTTAACTCATACGGCTCTCGTCGTGGTAACCACGATGTAATGATGCGTGGTACATTTGCTAATATCCGTATCCGTAACCAAATCGCTCCTGGTACAGAAGGTGGATACACTACTTACTGGCCAACTGGCGAAGTAATGTCGATTTATGATGCAGCAATGCGTTATAAAGAAGATGGTACTGGATTAATGATCTTAGCTGGAAATGACTACGGTATGGGAAGTTCTCGTGACTGGGCTGCTAAAGGAACAAATCTTTTAGGTATCAAAACGGTTCTTGCTGAAAGCTTCGAGCGTATTCACAGAAGTAACCTAGTATTAATGGGTGTTTTACCACTTCAATTTAAAGATGGCGAAAATGCTGAAACATTTGGATTAACAGGTAAAGAAGTATTTGCTGTTAATGTAGATGAGAATGTTAAACCACGTGATCTTGTAAAAGTTACTGCAACAAAAGAAGACGGCACTACTGCTGAATTTGAAGTAGTTGCTCGTTTCGACAGTGAAGTTGAAATCGACTACTACCGTCATGGTGGTATCTTACAAATGGTATTACGTGACAAATTAAATAACTCTAAAGTAACTCATTAATTTATGTTGAAAACACGGTCTTTTGGACCGTGTTTTTTTTGGTTTTGAGTAGGTGGTGCGAGACTGTTGAATCGCAAATAAAAATATGGAATCGCAAATAAAAACCAGTAATCGTAATTAATAAGATGGAATCGCAAATAAAAACCAGAAATCGCAATTAAAAAGATGGAATCACAAATAAAAATCAGTAATCGCAATTAAAAAGATGGAATCACAAATAAAAACCAGTAATCGTAATTAATAAGATGGAATCGTAAATAAAAATCAGTAATCTCAATTAAAAAGATGGAATCAAAAATAAAAACCAGAATCGCAAATAAAAACCAAAAATCGAAAATTAAATCCCTAGAATCATAATTAAAATCCGAATATCCGTAATGTAACAGACAGAAACGAACTGCCATACACCCAAATGTACAAAATGGATAAAAAATTTACGAATTAATGAGGCATTCTTGTAAAAAATATTAAAAAAGTGGATCAATATTAAGATAATTTGAATGGAAAATAGTATGTTAAAAAATAATCCAAAAAGATATTGTTTAAGAACAATACGAGCTTGTTCCACTTTTGTATTTATTATGGTTAAATAGAGATAGTTCATTAAAAGGGTGATTTGTATGAAAAAAGTAATTCCTTTGCTGATTCTTTTAGTAGCGCTAGGATATTCAATTTTTCAATTATATGAGAAAAAAGAAGAAGAGAAAAAAGTCAGTAACAATAATGATGCTTATATTGCTTCAATTCAAAAATTAGGTGTTCAAGTTGGACAGCAGGCACCTGATATACAATTGATGACTTTAGATGAAAAGAAGGTTAATTTGTCTTCATTCAAAGGTAAGAAAGTAATCTTAAACTTCTGGGCTACTTGGTGCCCTCCATGTCAAGATGAGATACCAGCATTAGAGAAATTCCATCAAGAGCATAAGGATATTGAAATGATCGGTGTTGCGGATTATATTGGCGAGAAAAAGGATTTAAATTTTATCAAGAACTTTGTTAATAAAAATAGTATGAGTTATCGAATTTTAATTGATGAAAACGGTGATAATTTTCGTAAATATGGTGTGATTTCAATACCAACTACATACTTTATTAATCCGAATGGAGAAGTAGTTTTTAAGCAAATTGGACCATTAACTGAAAAACAATTAAATGCATTTTTAAAATAAGAAAAAATTTACTAAAATGTAAGAAAACTCTTTTTTTTGGCAATACTAACATAAAAAGAAGAGGTGATTGTTTTGAGAAAGAAAAGACATAAATCGTTTCAAGAATTAATTCTTGAAAATAAAAATTCTCTATTAAATGATGAAGAAGCTTTGAATAAAATATATGATCGATTAGAGGAACGTTTAGAAAGAAAAGCTAAAGCGGAGTAAATTAGACAGTTTCGAAAATCGAATTTGTTTATACAAGAGAAGGAATTATTTCCTTCTTTTTTTTGTTGTCAAAATTGGTCATTTTTTAATTTCCTCTTACATATTTACAGCAACAATACTCATACTATCGCTAGGGGGCGATAAAATGGGAAATCCAAAAAAACATCCTAAAGATTTTGTACCAAATCATATAGGTACTCAAAACAAAGCAGCTGGTGGGAATAAGGGTAAACAAATGCAGTATAAAGATCCTACTGGCAAACAACCAATTGTAGATAACGGATAAAATCCAAAACACAAAAACAAATTTTGAATTGGAGTGATTTATGATGGAATATACAAATACACCAAAGCCAGATGATCGTAGTGATAATGCAAGAAAAATTCAAGATAATATAAACAATACGAGGGAAAATATTAACGAAGCAGAAGCTTCAATGAAATTCGGAAATGAACAAGATCGTCAAAATGCATTAGCTAAAAATCAACGTCGCGAGGAAGCTATAGCAGCATTAGAAAGTGAACTAAAAGACGAACAAGCATTTAATAATACGAATGACTGATTAAAAAATAAGCTAGGTATTTTGAGTTAGCCTCATAAATACCTAGCTTTTCTTTATGCTCTTTTAACTACATTAAAATTAGCTTCAAGAAGCTCCCAATTTTGAATAAAAGGTAATCCTAATTTCCAATACGATATCCCTCGTATATTCTCTTCTTTTATCAAGTTAAACTTGGCTTGAATTGATCTTGCATCTTCGAACCAAACTTCATGTTTTTGACCATTTGATTCTGTATATCGGAAATGAGGTGCTTTTGCTTTGTTATCAAAAAGGATTTCGTTTGTCATTTGAATTGCTAAATTTGTAGCAGCTTCTGCACTTAATGCTTTAGCCATCGTACCTTGTTTAAATGGAACTTTCCAGTCAAATCCATATAAATTTTGACCCATTACAATTTTTGGTACAGGAATGACAGTTTTCGCATAGTTGATTACTTTACGAACTTGATCAATCGGTGATACGGCCATAGGAGGACCGCCTTGCCAGCCCCAATCATATGTCATGATTACAACAAAGTCGACAACTTTACCTATATTAGCATAATCATGAGCTTCGTAAAATCTACCTTTTTGGTGTGAACTTGTTTTTGGTATTAAAGTAGCGCTCAATATGAATCCTTGAGGTAGCCTTGATTTTACTTTATTTAAAAAATTAATATAAGCTACACGATCAGTTGAAGCAACGTCTTCAAAGTCTATATTTACTTCTCTAAATCCATATTTATTAGCAGTACTAATAATGGTATTTATCAGTTTATCTTGAACTGCTGGACTTTGTAATATATCGGTTGCTAGAGATGTTGAAAACTGTCCATTTTCTAGATTAGAGACAACCATCATATAAATACAGCGATTATCCTTTGCGATTTGAGGAATGTTTCCAAGCGGCGGTTCTGATAGTGTGCCATCTCTTTTTGCATCAAAGCTAAAATGTGCTAAATAGGTTAAAAACTTACTTTCTGTTCGAGCCGATTCTTCAAGAGCTGGTTTAATTGGGTTTGAAGTAGGTTGTAAATAGCCAATTGATTCGATATTTCTTTTTTTCCGTGGTGGAAGATGTAGCTTTTGGCCGACATTTAATGAAGCATATGGACTAATTCCACTTAAAGTTGCGATTTGACTTGATGTTACACCATACGTTAAAGCTAAATCATATAAGTTATCACCGGGTTGAACAAAATATTCGTTTCCTGTAGTTGGTACAACAAGCGATTGACCTTTTATTATTTTATAAGGAGCTACAAGAGCATTTGAATTAATGAGTGCTTGGCGTTCAACTCCATAAAAATCTGCAATACTCATTACTGTTTCTCCACTTTTTACAACATGAATTTGCATCAAGTTTATCTCCTTTCATTAAACGTAGATATTCGTCTCTATTAAATATATGCCAAAGAGTTTGGATTAGAAGAGATTAGGTGGAAAAGCAAATTGAAATTGATTTTGAACATAAAAAACCTAGCCAAAAGCTAAGTTTTGACTGCCCGCCAAACGCTCGCTTTCTTCGTTGCTNNCGCTTGCAATCAGTCTAAAATCAAGTTTTAAGGATTTTCGTATACGCAATGAAACCTAGCTAAAAGCTAGGTTTTTAGGAGAAATATTTATTTTTTTGATTCTTTATCGCTATTTGGATCAAGCGGGAATTGAATGATATTTGAGTTACTGCCTGAGACAGTTGGGAGTTTTCCATCCCATTTCTCTGCTTTTTTGTATTCAATTAATTCATTAGTTAACGTTTGTTGGATTACTTGGTTCGCTTTTGCTTGACCTTGTGCTCGGATTAGTTGTGAATCAGCATCAGCCTTAGCTTCTACTTTTTTCTTTTCTGCTTCAATTTTAGCTGTTTCTAGTTCGATTTTTTTACGATCATTTTCTTGGGCAGCTTGAACACGTGCATCAATTGCATCCTGCGTTTTTGCATCTGGTTTTGGCGTTCCTAGCGTTAAATTTTCAACAAAGAAACCAAGTACTTTTACATCGTCTTTATAAATTGTTTCAATATCAGCTGAGGCATTACTTGATTTCTCACCGTATAATTGTAAAACTGTGTATTTTGATACGGCAATTCGAGCTGCATCTTGTAACCGTTTCTTTAAATAGGTATCCTCAATTTCTTCGATCGACACAGGTCCAAACTCGTTAAACATGGAGACTACTTTAGTAGGATCAATTTTATATGTATATGATAAATCCATTTCAATTCTTTTACCGTCTGAAGTAGCTAATGCAACGTCTTTATATTCTACAGTACGAAGACGGACAGGATATTCGGTAACTTTATCGAATAATCCAACGAAATTCCAACCTTGTGATAATGTGTTTTTCTGTATTCCTCCATTTGGTGAATAGACAACTCCTACATAACCAGGTGTTATTTTTTCAATAAATAATGTTGGAATTGTTGCGATTAAGATTAGTGCAATACCCGCGATAATCCCACCAATTAGTTTAGGATTGAAAAACGAATTCCTTTTTTCATTTGGACGAATTTCCATTATTTTTGTCCTCCTTATCCTTTAAAATATTTTTTACTTTAGCTGATTTCTCTCCAATTTTTTCAAATGTTGGAGAAATAAGAAGCCATACTCCGAATAAAAAAAGTAGGATGATTAAGATTGAGCCCACTAGAACCTTCAAGAAGATCGACCTCCTAATTTCTAATGTTAGAAAATCATTAGACTATTATAAGAAAATTATAACATTTAGGGAAAGTTAAAAAATAGAACAATTATTAATTTTTTGGTAAAGTATTCTGTAGAAGAATAAGAGGTGACTTTATGTTTATTTCAGAAAAATTAGTTGAAGTAAGATATGCAGAAACAGATGCAATGGGTGTTGTGTACCATGCAAATTATTTAGTGTGGTTTGAAATTGGACGTACTCAATTAATAAAAGATTTGGGCTTTAATTATGCAGAAATGGAATCACAGGGTGTCATTTCTCCAGTGATCGATTTGAATGTTTCATACAAGAAAAGTCTACGATATGGACAAACAGCTAAAGTAAAAACAAAAATAAAAACACTTACACCACTTAAAGTGATTTATGAATATGAAATAATGAATGAAGAAGGCGATATTTGCTGCATAGGAAATTCAACACATGTCCTTGTTCATAAAGATACATTTAGACCGATTAAATTTAAGAAAATGTTCCCTGACTGGTATGAAGCATATGAGAAGGCGATGGGGCAAGATTAAAGGGATCGAAGAAGTAAAAAGAGCATGAATAAATAAAAGATTAGAGAGGGAAGACATTAATCTTCAATCTCTAATCTTTAGCTAATCTTGCTTTTAAAATTTTACTTTTGGTTCTGTTTTGTCTTTAATTCTTTTTATATTTGGACGATGTTTATATACGACAAAGATTGATAGTACGATCAAAATATAAGTTATTATGTACCCATTGTCTTTAATTAGTCCAGTGTATTCCATTATAAAAGCTAAAATTGTACCTAAAAAAGCTGTTAACATTGACGAAAGTGAAACGTATTTTGTTGTTTTTAAACTAATTGCGAAGATAATAATTAAGCAGACAAAAAGTAGTGGCGATGCATATAATAAGATTCCTGCAGAGGTTGCTACCGCTTTACCACCTCTAAAACCGGCAAATATTGGATACATATGACCAATAACAGCAACTAGACCGATAATTAAAGGGTGAATCCCATGATAATGGAATAATACAGGTAATGAAGCTGCTAGTGTTCCTTTTAAAATATCTCCAAGTGTTACTATAATACCTGCTTTTTTACCTAATGTGCGGAATGTATTTGTCGCACCAAGATTTCCACTACCGTGTTGACGGATATCTACTCCGTAAAATATTTTTCCAACTACTAAACCGAATGGTACAGATCCGATTAAATAGGCTAGTACAATAATGACCAAACTCATTTTCTAGCTCCTTTTCAAACAATAATAAATTAGTGCAGTATCATATAATTTTATCACAATTTTAAGCGAATATATAGATAGTTGCTTTAGAATATTAATTCAAATGAGGAAACAAAGGACATTTTATTTTAGGTAAAAGTTCTTATATCTATCAATTTTAATGGAAGGAAAAAATATGAACCCGACAGTTTTAATTATTGAAGATGAAAAAAGATTAAGAGAAATCGTAAAAGAGTATTTTGAAAACGATCAGTTTACAGTAATCGAAGCAGAAGATGGAGAACAAGGCATAAAGAAATTTAACGAAAATCAAGTAGATTTAATTATTCTAGATTTAATGCTACCGAAATTAGATGGATGGGAAGTTTGTAAGCTAATTAGAGAGCAATCAAGTATACCAATCATTATGACTACTGCTCGTTCAGAAGAAGAAGATCAATTACTTGGTTTTGATATTGGAACAGATGAATATGTGACAAAGCCATTTAGTCCTAAAATTCTAGTAGCAAAAGCAAAAAGTGTACTTAGAAGAACGGCTGATTTAAAAGAAGACGATAAAGAATCGAAAACGATTTGTGGAATTACAATCAATACCTCGTCAAGGACAGCTTCAATTAATAATGAATTATTACAACTTACGAACAAAGAGTTCGAATTATTATGTTATTTAATTGATAATAAAGGCATCGTATTAACAAGAGATCAATTATTAAATAATATTTGGGGCTTTGATTATTTTGGGGATGGTAGAACAGTTGATACACATATAAAGAAACTTAGACATAAATTGGGAGACAAAGCAAAGCATATAGCAACAGTTATTAGAGTAGGCTATAAGTTTGAGGAGTAGAAGATGAAAAATAGTATAGTCCGTAAACTTTTTTTATCCATAACGTTATTATTAGTTATATTTTTATTAATTGTATTTGTTGGTCAATCAATTTTTATGCAATCTTTTTATACCAATAAGAAAGTAAATATTGTAACAGAAGAACTAACACAATTTGCTAAAGGGTATAAAGCGGGTAAATTTAACAACAATCAGTTTCAACAAGAATTATCCAAACTATATTCCAAATACAATACAACTTTAGCAGTTTTAGATAAAAGAGGGGTATTAAAAGCTGAGAATAATTTTGATTTAACGGTTCTTACGAATGAAGGAAAAAAGGTATATGTACCTTTAAATAATCTATTATATTCGGATCAAATAGAGAGTATTTTAGGTCTTAATATTAAAGAAAATTCAAGGATTACAATCCGAGGTTATGTTCAAGATGATTATTTTATTCCACTCTATATAAAAACGAATATGGGTGTATGGCAAGAGGAAAATCAACCGTCTAACACGGTTCAATTGTCATCTAAAGATAGTCTTCAGGAAATGGTGAATATTGAAATTAAAGGGAAAGTTGTTAATTTACATTTACCAATTGCAAATCAATATACATATTCTGCTCAAATGAACTCATTAATGGGTGCGATAACTGATTGGACAAAGACTAATGAAGATTTTTCTAACTATACTGAGGAGGATTTCCCATTAATTTATCGCTACTTAGACCGAGCAAATGGATTAGAAAATAAAGTTTTTATTTACCCAATTAATACTAATAAAGGTTCAAAAGAAGTTATTTTTGCGATTACATCACTACAACCAGTAAATGAAGCAATGTACGTTTTAAAAGATTTTTATATTTACGCTTTTATTATTGCTTTATTGTTGATTGTGATTGTTTCTTTTTACTATTCGAAATTGATTACGAAGCCATTATTGAAAATGAATTCGGTAACAGATCAATTAGCCAAGTTAAACTTTAACGAGAAAATCGATATTCAATCCGATGATGAAATTGGACAATTATCCAAATCAATTAATTCATTATCCGAGAATTTAGCTAGTACGATTGAAAATTTACAGCAGGCAAATGTTAAATTAATGAAGGATATTGAAAAAGAAAAGCAGTTAGAACAAATAAGAAAAGAGTTTATAAGTGGAGTATCCCATGAGCTAAAAACGCCACTGAGTATCGTGCAAAGTTATGCAGAAGGTTTAAAAGATGGATTAAATATTGAAAAAAATGGTTATTATGCAGATGTAATCCTTGAAGAAGTTGATCGGATGAACGGGTTAGTTGTCGATATGCTTGAACTTTCCAAACTTCAATCAGGAACATACACACTTAAAAGTGAACCTTTCTTAATTGTGGATTGCATAGAAAATGTGATTATTCGCATGTTTGAAAATAGTAGTATTCATTGTCATTTCAATTTTAATCTAGATGAGGATACGCTCGTATTAGGTGAAAAAAGAAAAATAGAACAAGTGATCATTAATATCCTTTCAAATGCTATCCATTATGGAAACCCAGGTAGTGTCATAAAAATGAATTTATTAGATGAAGGGGATTATGTAAATATTTCTATTTTTAATGAAGGTAATCCAATCCCTGCTGATAAAATTGATAAAATTTGGGATCGCTTCTATCGAATTGATGAATCTAGAAATAGACAAAATGGTGGAACAGGATTAGGTTTAGCAATCGTAAAAACAATCCTTGACTTACATCATTCAACTATAAAAGTTCATAATAAGGAAGATGGAGTTGAATTTATTTTTAATTTGAAAAAATATTTGAATTAAATCAAAAAGTTCACAGCAAATACACATGAGTGGGTTAAATTAATATCAATCAAAGATACCTACATATTGGAGGAATGAATTATGGGATATTATGATGAAACAGATTTATACGATGAAAATAATCATAAAAGACAAAAGAGGAGTAGACGTGGAGGGTATCCACTTGTTACAGGCTTTATTGGAGCGATCATTGGAGCTGTAACGATCTCAATCGTATCCCCGGATATTTTTAACTTAACAAATAAAAATGCAAACTTATCAAATGATACGAATACTGTACCAACTCAAGTTATTAATGTATCACGCGAAGATTTAACAACTACGATCCAAAATGCTCGCAAATTTGTAGTAGGAGTTAATAACTATCAATCATCCAATCCATTTTCAATGGAAACGCAAGAAGCTGGATCTGGTTCAGGTGTAGTTTATAAAAAAGTAGGAAATAAAGCTTTAGTAGCGACAAATAACCATGTTGTTGCTGGTGCAAAGCAATTAAAAGTAAAAATGGCAGATGGTCAATTAATTGATGCTAAACTTGTTGGAACAGATGAATTATTAGATTTAGCTGTTGTAGCAATTGATGCAAAATATGTTACGAATATCGCTAAATTAGGTGATTCAGAAAAAATTAACGTAGGTGAAACTGCTATTGCTATTGGAAATCCACTTGGATTTTTAGAAAGTACTGTAACTGAAGGTATTGTAAGTAGTAAAGCACGTGAAATACCACAGGATATCGATGGAGATGGCGTTGCAGATTACCAAACTCAAGTAATCCAAACAGATGCTGCGATTAATCCAGGAAATAGTGGTGGTGCTTTAATCAACGCAAAAGGTGAAGTAATCGGGATTAATTCAAGTAAAATTGCTGAACAAGCTGTTGAAGGAATTGGATTTGCGATCCCAATGAATATTGCAAAACCAGCTTTAGATCAGATCGAAAAATTTGGTGAAGTGACTCGACCTGTAATGGGTGTAGGCTTAAAATCACTTGATGAAATACCGCAATTTAATATCGAAGAAACATTAAAATTACCTGGTTCAGTGACAAAAGGTGCAGTTGTTACACATGTTGATCCAAATACTCCTGCTGCTAAAGTTGGAATGAAACAATTAGACGTTATCGTTGCACTTGATGACAAACCAGTAAGTGACGTAATTACTGTAAGAGAATACCTATATTCACACAAAAAAGTTGGAGATAAATTAAAAATTACTTATTACCGTGATGGTAAATTAACTAATTCAACTTTAACATTAGCTTCTAGTCAATGATTTGACAGGCCATTGACTTAGGAAATATGATAAAAGAATAATAAATAAGCGAAAAGTTTAGTGTAACATATATTTGATTTTTTAAACTGATTGAAAACGCTTGTCTTTCGAGGCGCGAAGGCTGATGAGGAGCGGAGTTACCTAGACAGGTAATTAGCACCGCAGTAAGACGAAGCAACGAAGAAAGCGAGCGTTTTTAACAGTTTGAAGCGCTTATTTATACAGAAAGAAAGGGTGATTAGCAAATGAGTAGATACCCATCAAGAGAAGAAATTGGCAAGATTTTAAAATCAAGTAAAGTAATTGCAGTTGTTGGATTATCAAAAGACCCGTCTAAAACGTCTTATATGGTAAGCAAGGCAATGCAAGATGCTGGATATAAAATTATTCCAGTAAACCCAACAGTTGATACGGTATTAGGAGAAAAAGCAGTAGCGAGTTTAACCGAAATAAATGAAAAAGTTGATATTGTAAATGTATTTAGAAGACCTGAACACCTATTACCTGTAGCACAAGAGTTTCTTAAAATTGATTGCGATGTTTTCTTTGCACAGCTTGGAATTGAAAACGAAGAAGCATATCAATTGTTAAAGGAAAATGGTAAAACAGTCATTATGGATCGTTGTATTAAAGTTGAGCATGCAATGACAAGATAGGCCGTTAAAAAAGCTCACTGTTTCAGACTGGCCATCCAGACGCTCGTTTTCTTCGTTGTGTTGCCTGGCTACGGTGCTCATTACCGCTTAGCGGTAACTTGCGTCAAAACTTGCCTTCGTGCTTCAAAAATCAAGCGCTTTCAATCAGTCTGTAAATTAAATTTTTAAATTTTTAAATCTGGCTCACTGTTAATCAGTGAGTTTTTTTAACGGAAGATCGAGTAGGGAATAAGAACATTAGGGTAATCGAGAAATTGTACTGATGTACATCAAAATAGATTAGCAATTAAAATGCCAGTTTGCATTAACTTTAAAATTGAATTTGTAAGTTAATTTATCAATTTTCAACTTTAAACCTGCATTTTCTTGATACAAAAATCCAGCTCTTTATGAACTTGTCCGATTTTTTTTTTCATGTTCGACTTGTAAGTTAGGAAAAAAACCATTAACATGAACGATTAGAAGAAACATTTTATTTATAATATGATATAATGGAACAAATGTTCTTATGTAAGTGTTTAGTTAGAAAGGAGAAATGGTGTTGGCAAAGAATGAAACAACATATAACGAAGATGCGATACAGGTACTAGAAGGTTTAGAAGCTGTACGTAAACGACCTGGAATGTATATTGGCAGCACAGATAGTAGAGGTCTGCACCATTTAGTTTATGAAATCGTAGATAACTCTGTAGATGAAGCATTAGCTGGTCACGGGACTCAAATAGATGTGGTTATTCATAAAGATAATAGCTTAAGCGTAAAAGACCATGGTCGTGGGATGCCTACTGGAATGCACAAAATGGGAAAACCAACTCCAGAAATTATTTTAACTGTATTACACGCAGGTGGTAAATTTGGACAAGGCGGCTACAAAACAAGTGGTGGTCTACATGGTGTTGGTGCATCAGTAGTAAATGCTTTATCAGAATGGTTAACAGTTGAAATTCACCGTGAAGGAACAATTTACAAGCAACGTTTTGAAGATGGAGGTAAAGCAGTAACTTCATTAGAAATCATTGGTAAGACAAGACGAACTGGTACGACGATCCATTTTAAACCAGATCCAACTATTTTTAGCACGACAAATTTTAACTTTGATACTTTATGTGAAAGACTTAGAGAGTCAGCATTTTTATTAAAAGGTTTAAAAATTACAATTAAAGATGAACGACATGATGCGTTTGAAGAGTTTTATTATGAAAACGGTATCGAAGCATTTGTATCGTATTTAAACGAAGAAAAAGAAGCATTACATCCTGTTGTATTCTTTGACGGATTACAAAATAAAATTGAGGTTGAATTTTCGTTCCAATTTAATGATGGATATTCGGAAACGATGCTTTCTTTCGTAAATAATGTTCGTACAAAAGATGGTGGTACGCACGAAGTTGGTGCAAAAACCGCTTTAACAAGAGCATTTAATGAATATGCAAGAAAAGTAAGTCTTTTAAAAGAAAAAGATAAAAATCTAGATGGAGCGGATATTCGTGAGGGATTAGCTGCAATTGTTTCTGTACGAATTCCTGAAGAACTGCTTCAATTTGAAGGACAAACAAAAGGTAAATTAGGTACTAGTGAAGCAAGATCAGCTGTTGACTCAGTAGTTTCGGATCAATTAGCTTATTTTCTGGAAGAAAATCCAGACATTGCAACTTCATTAGTAAAGAAATCTATAAAAGCTTATCAAGCTAGAGAAGCTGCAAGAAAAGCACGTGAGGAAGCAAGAAGTGGTAAAAAGAGAAAGCGTTCAGAAACTTCATTAAGCGGTAAGCTCACACCTGCACAGTCACGTAACCCACAGAAAAATGAATTATACCTAGTTGAGGGTGATTCAGCTGGTGGAAGTGCGAAACAAGGCCGTGATCGACGTTTCCAAGCAATCTTGCCTTTACGTGGTAAAGTTATCAATACCGAGAAGGCAAAACTAGCTGACATAATGAAAAATGAAGAGATTAATACGATTATTCATGCGATTGGTGCAGGAGTAGGTAGTGATTTTGATATTGATGATGTTAACTATGACAAAATCGTTATTATGACCGATGCTGATACAGATGGAGCGCATATTCAAGTACTTTTATTAACATTCTTTTACCGCTATATGAAGCCACTAGTAGAAGCTGGTAAAGTTTATATTGCCTTACCTCCTTTATTCAAAGTAAGTAAGGGTACTGGAAAAAAAGAAGTAATCGAATACGCTTGGTCAGAGGTAGATCTACAAGATGCAATCAAAAAAGTTGGTAAAGGGTATATGATTCAGCGTTATAAAGGACTTGGTGAGATGAATGCTGACCAACTTTGGGATACAACGATGGATCCAGAAACGAGAACACTTATTCGTGTGAAAATTGATGATGCCGCAAGAGCGGATCGTCGTGTAACTACATTAATGGGTGATAAAGTTGAACCTAGACGTAAGTGGATTGAATCGAATGTAGTATTTGATTTAGATGAAGAGGATAAAATTTTAAACAATGAGCAAGTTGAAGTAGAGTCAGAAGGGAGCGATGTCTGATGCAATCATCGGAAAAATTATATAATATCCCTTTAGAAGATATAATAGGTGACCGCTTTGGTCGATATAGTAAGTATATTATTCAAGAACGAGCATTACCTGATGCTCGTGACGGATTAAAGCCAGTTCAACGCCGTATTTTATATTCAATGCACGTTGAAGGAAACACGCAAGACAAGCCTTACCGTAAATCTGCTAAAACAGTCGGAAATGTAATTGGTAATTACCATCCTCATGGTGATACTTCTGTTTATGATGCAATGGTACGACTAAGTCAAGATTGGAAATTAAGAAATGTATTAGTTCAAATGCATGGAAATAACGGTAGTATTGATGGAGACCCGCCTGCAGCTATGCGTTATACGGAAGCTAGGTTATCAGCAATAGCAAGTGAACTATTGAGAGATATTGATAAAGAAACAGTTGATTTTGTGCCCAACTTTGACGATACGAGTATGGAGCCAGTTGTTTTACCATCAATGTTTCCAAATTTATTAGTTAACGGTAGTACTGGAATCTCTGCTGGATATGCAACTGAAATACCTTCGCACCACCTTGGAGAAGTAATCGATGCGACGATTATGCGCATTGAAAATAAAAACTGTTCAGTAGATGAATTAATGACCGTAATCCACGGTCCTGATTTTGCTACTGGAGGGATTATTCAAGGGGTAGATGGTATTAAAAAAGCTTATGAAACAGGAAAAGGAAAAATCATTATTCGAAGCCGAGTTCATACCGAGGATTTACGTGGTGGAAAACAGGCATTAATTATTACAGAAATTCCTTCAGAAGTGAATAAAGCGAATTTAGTAAAGAAAATGGACGAGGTTCGTCTTGATCGAAAAGTAGATGGCATTACGGAAGTACGCGATGAAACAGATCGTACAGGACTACGTATTGTCATTGAACTGAAAAAAGATGCAAATAACGAAGCGATTTTAAATTATTTATATAAAAATACTGAGCTTCAAATACCTTATAACTTCAATATGGTTGCGATTTATAATCGTACACCAAAACAGATGTCATTACCGGCAATTCTTGATGCTTATATTGAACATCAAAAAGAAGTCATTACAAATCGTTCAAATTTTGATTTAAGAAAAGCGAAAGCTCGCCAACATGTTGTAGAAGGTTTAATGAAGGCTTTATCAATTTTAGATGAAGTGATTACAACAATCCGTTCTGCAAATGATAAACGCGATGCAAAAGATAAGTTAATCGCTCAATTTGAGTTTACTGAACTACAAGCTGAAGCGATTGTTATGTTACAGTTATATCGTTTAACAAATACTGATATTACTGCATTACAAGAAGAAGCAGATGAGTTAGATAAAAAGATTAAACAGCTAGAAGCAATTTTAAACAGTGAAGCAAAATTATTGTCAGTGATCAAAACAGACTTAAAGAAAATTAAGTTAAAATATGCAGACGACAGACGTTCAACCATTCAAGAAGAAATTGAAGAAATTAAAATTTCTAGAGAAGATATAATTGCTCAAGAAGACGTCGTTGTCACCGTTACAAGTGAAGGATATGTTAAACGAACTAGTCCAAGATCATATTCAGCATCGAATGGTAAAGATTACGGTATGAAAGAAGGCGACCGTTTAATTTATCAAATAGAAAGTACAACGACGGATACTCTAATTTTATTTACATCAAAAGGTAACTATTTATATTTACCAATTCATGAAATGCAGGATATCAGATGGAAAGATATGGGGCAACATGTTGCTAATATTATTCCTATTGAACGAGATGAAGCAATTCTTTCTGCTACGGTCGTAAATAATTTTGAAGAAAATAAAGATTATATTTTATTTGTCACTAAAAATGGTGTTGTAAAGCGTACAAGTATACAGCAATTAAAAGTACAACGATATTCTAAACCACTTGTCGGTATGTCAATTAAATCTGATGATTCCTTAATTTTTGCTGGTGTCACTTCAGAAACTGATCAAGTGTTATTGGCTACAAGTTCAGGATATACATTGTTATTTACTGTTGAAGAGATTAGTATTCAAGGCTTAAGAGCTGGTGGAGTTAAAGGAATTAACTTAAAGGATCATGATTTTGTTGTTTCTGCAGACACAATTAGTAATGAAGTGAAAGAAATATTCTGTGCAACACATCGAGGGGCAATTAAAAAAATGAAACTCGATACAATCTCTCAAAGTTCTAGAGGTTCCCGAGGTGTTAAAGTACTACGAGATTTAAAAAATAATCCTCATTTGCTAATTGGGGTATACGCAATAAATGAAAATGATATGTTTGCTTTATTAAGTAAATCTGGACAATTTGAGACAGTTGACCCAACTGATTTAAGAAATAGTGATCAATATAGTAATGGATCATTTGTTATGGATACAGATGATTCTGGTGAAATAAAGACGATCATTCGATATAAAAAAGAAGAAAATAATTAAAATTTGGCCTATTCCAAGCTTTTTGGAATAGGTTTTTTTGTCGAATTTGTCGAAAAACGTAAAATGATACTAGGAAAATATTTTTTAAGGATTTAACCTAGTAAAACACATTAAAATCTTTTAATTTTATATTTCAGAAATAAGGAAAAAAGGTTTTTAATGATTTTTTAATGGGAATAATTACCTAAAATAACAATGAATCGACATAATTGTCGAAATATTTTGAATCAAAAGAACTTGTCTAACGAAAAAATATAGCTTACTATTTTCTTAAGAATTTTAAATTTTCAAAAAAATAGGTTTTTAAGGGGGCGTACATATGGTTTTTAAGAAGGGGTTTGCAATTTTAGCATCAGTATCGTTAACTGCGGGTATTTTAGCAGGCTGTGGTAGTAATAGTTCAAAGGATGGGAACCAAGTCATTAAAATTGCAACAAATACACCATTATCTGGTAATAATGCAATTTTAGGTGAGTCCATTAAACTTGGAGCACAGCTTGCATTAGAAGATCAAAAAGCAGCTTTCAAAAAATTAGGCTTTGATTTAAAGATTGTGCCTTATGATGACCAAGGGGATCCAAAAAAAGGTGTAGCAAATGCTGAGCAGTTAGCTGCAGACAATAAAATCCTTGGTGTTGTTGGACACTTAAACTCTGGTGTAGCAATTCCTTCTTCTGTAAAGTATGAGAAAGACCATATCGTAATGGTATCTCCTTCAAATACTGCAAATGAAGTAACTGATCGTGGATTAGGAGTAGTTAACCGAATTTGTGCTCGTGATGACTTCCAGGGTCCTGCAGGTGCAAATTTCGCTGTTAATACTTTAAAAGCTAAAAATATTTTTATCATTCAAGATAAAACACCTTATGGAACTGGTTTAGCAAATGAATTCAAAGCTGCTGCAGAGAAATTAGGCGCTAAAATTTTAGGTGAAGAAGGGATCTCAATCGGAGATAAAGACTTTAACGGAGTACTAAACAATGCAATTGCGAAAAAGCCTGATTTAGTATTCTTCGGTGGACTTTATGCTGAAGGTGGAATTTTATTAAAACAAGCTCGTGAAAAAGGATTAAACATCCCATTCATGGGTGGAGATGGAATGGACTCTTCAGGTTTAGTTGATATTGCTGGAGATGCTGTTAAAAACTTCTATTATACTTCAGTAGCTGGTGATACGTTAAAAACAGATAAAGGTAAAGCTTTTGCTGACGCTTATAAATCTAAATTTAATAAAAACATTGAATCGTTCTCATCTTACGGATATGATTCTGCTGGTGTTTTATTAGAAGGATTAAAAAATGCGATCAATGATAATAAAGGAAAAACGCCAACTCGTGAACAAGTTGAAAAAGCAGTACGTGCAATCCAAGATTATGATGGTGTAGTAACGAAGGTGGGCTTCGACGATAAAGGGGACAACAAATACGCGAAAGTATTTATTTATACGTTTAAAGAAGCTAAATACCCTGGTACTCAAGAAGGCGAAGTTACTAAACCATAATTAGAAACAAACCCTACCAGTCTTAAAGAAAAGAGTATCCTGTAAAATGTGATACTCTTTTTCTCTCAATAAGATGAGAAAATTGTAAAATTTTGGAAATTAATAGGAAATAAACTACATTATTTATAGGAGGTCTTATACATGAATGAAGTAATCCAAACACTACCTCAAGTTCTAATAGACGGTCTTGTTTTAGGAGCAGTATATGCAATCGTAGCACTCGGTTACACGATGGTTTATGGGATATTGGAACTAATCAATTTTGCACATGGTGAAATATTTATGGTGGGTGCGTTTATTGGTACTGCAGTATTAATTACATTTACTGGTTTAGGTTTATTAAGTAGTTTACCTGCAATTATCGTGTTAGCAATTGTTTTAATAATAGCTTCATTAGCAACTGGTTTCCTAGGAATGGGGATCGAAAGAGTTGCGTATCGTCCATTACGAAAAGCACCAAAGTTAATTACACTAATTACAGCAATCGGTATTTCATTTTTACTACAAGATATCGTACGTTTTATTGCTGAATTAAAAGAAGGAAATTACATTATTACTGGCCCATCACTATTTTCTGGACAACACCAAATTAAAACTAGCACAATTCTTTCTTCATTTGGAAATGCACAAATTAAATCAGCATCAATCATTATTTTAGTCGTTGCAGTTGTAATGATGATTTCATTAGATTACTTCATCAATAAAACAAAATGGGGTACAGCAATGCGTGCAGTTGCACAGGATCGTGAAACTGCATCATTAATGTCTGTAAACGTTAATAAAGTCATCTCTTTAACATTCTTTTTAGGTTCTGGATTAGGTGGTGCAACTGGCGTACTATTTGCATTACAGTACAGCACTATTGATCCGTATATCGGTTTTATTTTAGGCCTAAAAGCATTTACTGCTGCAGTATTAGGTGGAATCGGAAATATCCGTGGTGCAATGTTTGGCGGTTTATTAATCGGTGTAATCGAAGTGTTTGCAGCAACAAATTTATCAACTTTAACTCATGGCATTTTCCCATCAGAATATAAAGATGTTGTTGCATTTGGAATTTTAATTCTAGTTCTAATATTCAAGCCAGAAGGTTTATTAGGTAAACCTGTAGCTGAGAAAGTGTAGGTGAATTAGATGAAGAGCTTATTAAATGGGTTAAAACAATCAAATAAACTACAAGGTATGTTCTTAGGAGCTTATATCGTTGTTACATCATTAGGATTATACTTTTTGCAAGAATCGGTAACGGCATTTCTATTAATCTTGTTCTCACTTTACTTATTATATAAAACTAATTTTCCAGTCAAATTAAAATGGAGCATTGGAATCTTAGTTTTAACCGTGATAATGCCTTATGTTGCATCACAAGGTACAGCATTTGAATCATATATGGGTGTAGCGACTTTAGTTGGAATCTATGTTGCAATGGCACTTGGATTAAACGTAGTAGTTGGTTTAGCGGGCCTATTAGATTTAGGATTCGTTGCCTTCTTTGCAATCGGTTCATATACTTATGCAATTTTTTCGACTAAACAAGTTACGAATTTCTTACATTTTGATTTCCTTCCGTTTTCAGGAAACTCATTTTGGGTATTTATCATAATAGGTGGAATTATCGCTGCAATTGCAGGTGTATTATTAGGTATTCCAGTACTACGTGTAAAAGGTGATTATTTAGCAATTGTAACACTAGGCTTTGGTGAAATTATTCGAATTGTATTTAATAACTTAGATAAACCGATAAATATTACTGGAGGAGCACAAGGTATTTCTTCGATTCCAGCTCCTACTATTTTTGGATTAGAGATTGATAATTCTGGGCAATTTTATTATGTCGTGTTAGTTGTTTTATCAATCGTCATTTTAGCTGTTACTAGATTACAAGATTCTAAGCTAGGACGTTCTTGGAAGGCGGTACGTGAGAATGAAATCGCTGCACAAGCATCAGGTATTCACTTAGTACGTACGAAATTAATTGCATTTGCAATCGGTGCATCTTTCTCAGGAATGATGGGAGTAGTTTTCTCTGCAAAGCAAATGTTTATTGACCCAACAAGCTTTACATTACTTGAATCGATTACGATCTTAGTAATGGTTATTTTAGGCGGAATGGGTAGTGTTCCAGGTGTTATCCTTGGAGCAGCACTTGTAACAATCTTAAATCTACAAGTGTTAACAGAAGTAACAAACTATTTAAACCAATTAACATTAGATGGAGTTATTAACTTACCACCAGCTCTATCGCCTTCTAAAATGCAACGTATGATTTTCGGACTTATTTTAGTACTTGCAGCAATTTTCAGGCCAAAAGGATTATTGCCTGCCAAAAATAAGGTTGTTCCAAAAGAAGACGTCGTAGATCAAACTGTAGTCGAAGAAAAAACACGCACAGTTTCATTTTAAGAGAGGAGGCTATCAAATGTTAAAAACAACGAATTTAACGAAAAACTTTGGCGGTTTAACAGCTGTAAATAATGTAAATATTGATATTAAAGAAGGCTCAATTACAGCGGTAATTGGACCAAATGGAGCTGGAAAAACAACATTCTTTAATATGATTACAGGTGTGTACACTCCTAGTAGTGGAGAAATTTTGTTAGGGAATGAGAGTTTAATAGGGTTAAAACCACATACTGTTAATAAAAAAGGGATCGCGCGTACATTCCAAAATATTCGTCTATTTAATAGTATGACTGCTTTAGAAAATGTCATGGTAGGAATGCATCAGCATTTAAAGTATGGTGTTTTTTCAACAATATTCCATTTGCCTAAATTTAAAAAAGCAGAAAAAACGGCAATGAAAGAAGCATATAAATGGTTAGAATACGTCGGATTAGCTGAATTTTATAATGAGGAAGCATCGAGTCTATCATACGGTGCACAAAGACGACTTGAAATCGCTCGTGCATTAGCATCTCAACCAAGAATCTTACTTTTAGATGAGCCAGCTGCGGGGATGAATCCGAAAGAAACGAAAGAATTGACTGATTTAATCTATCAAATGAGAGATGACCTTAACTTAACAATCGTCTTAATCGAGCATGATATGAAGCTTGTTATGGAAATATCCGAGTATCTATTTGTACTTGATCATGGCGAAAAAATTGCAGAAGGAAAACCACTTGAAATTCGAAATAATCAAAAAGTAATTGAAGCATATTTAGGAAAAAGTGCAGTGACTACTGCATAGTGAAAGGAGTACGAAAAAATGACGCTATTACAATTAAAAGATATTAACTCTTTTTACGGTGGTATTCAAGCACTGAAAAATATTAACATTGAAGTAAATGAAGGTGAAATTGTAACGTTAATTGGAAGTAACGGTGCTGGAAAATCTACTACTCTAAAAACGATTTGTGGCCAAGTTAAACCAAAATCTGGAACGCTGATTTATAAAGGTGAAGAAATAATAAAGCTACAATCTCATGAAATTGCCTTAAAAGGAATCGCCCATGTACCAGAAGGAAGAAGAATTTTTTCTAAATTAAGTGTAAAAGAAAATTTAGAGATGGGTGCTTTCTCAGTTAAAGATAAAAAACTAATCGCTGCTCGCATGGAAATGGTATTTGATTATTTTCCAAGACTGAAAGAGCGTTTAAGCCAAAAAGGTGGTACGATGAGTGGAGGAGAACAACAAATGCTAGCGATTGGTAGAGGACTGATGATGGGACCATCCTTGCTAATGCTAGATGAGCCATCTATGGGTCTTGCTCCAATTATCGTTGAACAAATATTTGAAATCATTGAGCAATTAAATAAACAAGGAATGACAATCTTATTAGTCGAACAAAACGCTTACCAAGCATTACAAATTGCTCACCGCGGGTATGTAATTCAAACTGGTGAGATCCAAATGGTTGGTGAAGGAAAGACATTAATGAATAATGAAGAAGTGAAAAAAGCCTATTTAGCTTAATGAATCTGCAAATCAAAAATAGATAAAAAAAAAGGGATGTATCATGAGTCGGGTCAACTGACATATGAACATCTCTTTTTTGATGTGAATGAGTGTGAAAATTAATATAAAGAGTAGATATCTAGGAGGCAATGATCATTTTAAGTCTATTTCCAGACTTATATAAAGATAAATGGCAGATTTGAATTAGTATTTTAGGGTTTATGAAGAAATATGCTTGATTTACATTCGATCGTATCCACGATGAGCTAATAATTCAGTATAGATACCTTTACGGGTATTGGTAATTTTTTATTTTATTTGCAGATTTGGTGATTAAAATTGCAGAATCGGTAATTTTATTTGCAGATTCACTGATTTTATTGCAGTCCGCCATTCATTTGCAAGTTTTCAACGTTTATTTGCACTATTAAGTTTCTTATTTGCTGCTCTTTAAGGTTTATTTGCAGTTCAATCGGTCGGTACCTTACTAATATTTTCCCAATAATATAAAAGAGGGAACCCCTTAAGGATTCCCTCATTAATAATGATTATTTATTAGAAATAAATTCCGAAACTTTTAATTGTTCTTCACTTGACGCATTGTTAATTGAAGATTGAAGTGATTCCTCTAGTAAACTACGATTCTTGTAAAAATCTTCATGTTTACTATTATAATAGTACTTCACTGCTTCTAAATCTGAGAAAAACTCTTTTCCAAGCTTTAGAAGAAATGTTACTGGAAGTCCTTCGATCACTACTGTATTTACATGTTTAGAAATTTCATTTACCGTACTGTTTGAAGTTGAAATCATTTCCTCGTTTAATTCTTTAACAAGTAATTGTTCGAACCCTTTTATTTTATTGTTTCTTTTGTTCACGATTCGCTTTTTGTTTGTCTTTAATAAACGAATGGAATGATGTTTATCAAGCAATACTGCTGAACGTTTCTTTTTCTTTAAAAAAATGCTGCTACTCAAAACTAGCACTCCCTTCTGATAGTATTGGTATATAAATAAAACAACTTTTCTATCATACCAATTAATGCTCATACTGTAAAGGTTTTATCTTTACATGATGTATCCCCTGAAATATTCAAAAAATTCACGGTATTTTTTTATCAAATTTGTTCATAATAATATTTGACTTAATCATTGTCACTTTGTTAAAATAACAACATATTATTTATTACATATAACGTTGACGGAAAGAAGTACCTAAAGATTATTTTGACTAGCGAATTGAGGATGGTGTGAGCTCAATCAAAACCTTTAGCGAAAGGCATTCCTGAGTTAATTCTTAAAGTGGACAATTTTTTTAATTGTCAACTAGGGTGGAACCGCGGGTGCATATACAGCTCTCGTCCCTAGGCAGAAAATGCCTAAGGATGAGAGCTTTTTTATTTCATTCTTGCATTTTCAAAATCAATTGAAAATTGGAGGCAGATGAAATGTCAGAAAAAACAATGGATGTCGTAGTAAGTCATGCTAAACACAGAGGATTTGTATTTCCAGGATCTGAAATTTACGGTGGTTTAGCAAATACGTGGGATTATGGTCCACTAGGTGTTGAATTAAAAAATAATGTGAAAAAAGCTTGGTGGAAAAAGTTTGTTCAACAAAGTCCATATAATGTTGGATTAGATGCTGCAATCTTAATGAATCCACGTACTTGGGAAGCTTCAGGTCATATTGGTAACTTTAATGATCCAATGATCGATTGCAAAAATTGTAAAGCTCGTCATCGTGCTGATAAATTAATCGAAAATGCACTTGAAGAAAAAGGAATGGAAATAATCGTTGATGGTCTTCCATTTTCAGAAATGGCTAAATTGATTGAGGAACATAAAATTGCTTGTCCTGATTGTGGTAGCCATGATTTTACAGATATTCGTCAATTTAACCTAATGTTTAAAACATTCCAAGGTGTTACTGAGTCAAGTACGAATGAAATTTTCTTACGTCCAGAAACAGCTCAAGGTATTTTCGTAAACTTCAAAAATGTTCAACGTACAATGAGAAAGAAAGTACCATTTGGTATTGCTCAAATTGGTAAAAGCTTCCGTAATGAAATTACACCAGGAAATTTCACGTTCCGTACTCGTGAATTTGAACAAATGGAGCTTGAATTCTTCTGTAAACCAGGTGAAGAATTAGAGTGGTATTCTTATTGGAAAGAAACTGCTAATAAATGGCTATTAGCTTTAGGTATGAATGAAGAAAATCTTCGTTTACGTGAACATAGTGCGGATGAATTATCACACTATAGTAACGCGACAACTGACTTTGAATATAAATTCCCATTTGGTTGGGGCGAATTATGGGGCATCGCGTCTCGTACAGATTATGATTTAAAACAACATATGGAATATTCAACAGAAGATTTCACATATCATGATCCAATTACAAATGAAAAATACGTTCCATATTGTATCGAGCCATCATTAGGTGCAGATCGTGTGACATTAGCATTTTTAATTGATGCTTATGAAGAAGAGGCATTAGAAGATGGTACATCTCGTACAGTAATGCGTCTACATCCTGCATTAGCACCATATAAGGCAGCGATTTTACCATTATCTAAAAAATTATCAGAAAATGCACAAGAAGTATTTGCTTCTTTAGCAGAAGATTTCAATGTTGATTTTGATGAAACTGGTTCAATTGGTAAACGTTACAGACGTCAAGATGAAATCGGTACTCCTTTCTGTATTACTTACGACTTCGAATCAATTGAAGACGGAAAAGTAACAGTTCGTGACCGTGACACTATGGAGCAAACTCGTGTTGCAATAAGTGAATTACAATCATTTTTAGCAAATAAAATTAAATTTTAATTTATTTTTTTGAAATAAGGTGTCCTTTTGGACATCTTTTTTCATATATTTTACTAAAGCTTGTTTAAAGTTTAAGAAATTTACTAAAAATGGTAAAATAAAGGTATAAAATAAAGGAGGAGTTTAAATGAGGAGTTCAAATCCTATCTTAAATTCTGAACGATTAACGAAATCAAGACATGCTGCTAAAGCGATGACGATCGGTGGGACAATTGGTAAAACAATTATCGCATTAATCTTACTAATTGCAACAGCAGGATACTCATTTTATCTAACGGCTACTGGAACACTGAATTCTAAAGTGTTTATTGGATGTTTAATCGTTGCATTCATAATTGGGTTAGTAACATCTTTTTCTCCTAGAATTGCGCCAATTACTACACCAATTTATGCAGCAGTTGAAGGGATTCTAATTGGTAATATTTCAGCTGTTTACGAAGCAACATATGGAATGATTGTCCTACAAGCGGTTCTTTTAACAATAGCAATTATAGCAGGAACATTAATTTGTTATGCTACTGGACTAGTTAAAGTAACGCACCGTTTTAGATCAATTGTTTTCGGATTAACAATCGGAGTGTTTATCTTTTATTTACTAACGATGGTCCTTCAACTATTCCATGTTCCAATTCCATATATCCATCAATCTGGTCCAATCGGAATATTTGTTAGTTTAGCGATACTTGTTATTGCTTCATTAAATCTATTCTTGGATTTTGATCTAATTACGACAAGTGTTAGACAAGGTGCACCAAAAGAGTTCGAGTGGTATTGTGCTTTTGGTTTATTAGTAACAGTCATTTGGGTTTATATTGAAGCACTTCGATTCCTATCGAGGCTTCGCGATTAAATAATTTTAGTCAGTCAGACCTTACTCTCAAATGAAAGTAAGGTTTTTTACTATAGTTTGATTTGAATTCAATTATGATTAGATAGAATTACAATAGTGGAAAGTAGGGAAATAGATGAGTAAGAAAAAATTTGAAGTCTTTGAAAATGAAACAATTAATGATTGCTTAGAGAGAATGGAAAGAGAAGGCTATACACCAGTTAAAAGAATGGAAGTACCAATATTTTCAGAACAAATGATTAACGGAAAGGTAGAAATTGAACCGACTGGAAGAAAGATTGTATTTGAAGGCAAATTAAATACGAATTAATATGAATAAATATAATAATTTAATGGAATAGTAACCTTATATGAATAAAATGAGGTGAAAATATGCATAAATTAGCATGTCCACGCTGTAAAACAAACAAAAGTAGATTTTATTTAATCGAACAAAACCCAAAAGCAGTTAAATTAAATGCTCAAAGCGGAGATGTTGAAACAGAAGAATACGTTTCAAGTGGGCTAGATCCATTTTTTGTTCCATATAAAGGTCCAGAATATTTAGTTCAATGTGGAACTTGTGGTTTAATTGATCAAAGTGTAATGTTTGAAAAAACAGCAGATTCATTGAAATAATAAAATAAAAAAAACTAAGTGCGAAGGTATAAATAGAATAAAAATAAGATGACCTCTACAGAGATCATCTTATTTTTGTTGGATAGTTTTTCGTATTATAATGAGTATTTTTTAGAACCAATCTTTTTTCTTGAACCACATTACTAATCCAATCACGATGATTAGCATGATCACCCAACAGTAATAATAACCATATTTTAATTGAAGCTCAGGGATGTGAACAAAATTCATTCCATATACACCGACGATGAATGTTAGTGGCATGAACACAATCGAGACCGATGTTAACATTTTCATCGTTTTATTCATTTTGTGTGAGTTTGTTGAAATATAACTTTCTCTAATGTCATTTGCCATTTCCCTGTTATCTGCAATGTCATCTAATAGTTTTAATAAATGATCGTAGACGATTCGCAATTTCTTTGTCGTTTCTTTGTCAATTTCAACGTGGGTTGAATTTAATATACGATAAATTAAATCTTTTGTTGGTTTAACTGTTTTTCTTACTTTTGATAATTTGCTTAATTGTGTTTTAATTCCATCGATCATGCTTAAATCGGAATTTGTTCCTAATTCATCAATCTCTTCGATGTCATCTTCAATTTTTTGGACGATTGGAAAGAATTTATCAACAATTTCATCAGAAATGTGATACAGGATTCGTTCTGGTTTTATTCCTTTTGTACTCTTTAATCCTTTTAGTTTGTTCCACACAATTTGTATCGCATTTGACTCCTCCCAGCAAAATGAAACGATGTACTTGTGGGACAAAAAGAGATCGATTTCAGCTTGTTCCATGTTCTCCTGCAATGATTGTAGAATGATAAAACGATAGCCATCGTAATAATCCATTTTCGGTCTTTCTTTATAACTTACACAATGCTTAATTGCTATTTCATCGAATTGGAATTGAGTTCGCAATAAGTCAATTTCTTCTTTTTCAGGTTTACCAAAATCGACCCAAACCCAATCAATTTGTTCGGTATTTAATTCTTCAATTGATACATCAAACGCATGGGTTCCGTCCTTGTATACAGCCATCGTTTTGATCATTTCGGCACCCCTTTTTCTCTTTAATTTTCTCCAAAATCAGTTTAACACAATATTCTCCATTAGTTTTTAAAAAAATTATGAGAAAGTATTAACGATTAACAAAAGATTGATTCGTTTAAAATTGTAAAATTAGATTAGAATTGAATAAGGTAGAGAAATAATAGCTGCTTTTCTTTCCTTAATGGCGGAAAATAGTGAAAAGTGATAAAAAGATATTTTACGATCAAAAGGATCATTAACTTTGACATTTAGAAGTTTCTTTTGCAATTGGAATACGGAATTTAAATTAAGTAAAAAATAAATTTAAGAAAACTTTGACTTTTTAGTAGTCGATGGATATAATAAATAACAATTAAAGCACACAAATGAATTCAATGACGAGAAAAGTAATTTTCGTTACTGTTCTACAGAGAGCCGGGGAAGCTGAAATCCGGTGAATAGTACTTAGATGAAGATCCTCTCCGAGAAGTCAAACTGAAAACATAAGTAGGTTTGAACGGGTGTCTACCGTTAAAAGGAACGCGTATGATTGTACGTGACTGAGTGCTATTGAAGAGCGGAATGTTTTCAATAGAATTAGGGTGGTATCGCGGTTAAACCCGTCCCTTATTATAGGGGCGGGTTTTTGTGTGCTTTAAAAAAAGAAGAGAGGCGATATCATATGAAAAAAGAAAACATGAAAGAATCTGTTCAAAATCGTGAAAAAAGGATTAGTGAACTTTGGTCTAAAGAAAATACTTTTATTAAATCAGTTGAACAAAGAGAACATAATCAATCTTTTGTTTTTTATGAAGGTCCCCCGACTGCAAATGGACTACCACACGTTGGTCACGCTTTAGGTCGTACGATAAAAGATGTGGTAGCTAGATATAAAACTATGGCTGGTTTCCAAGTTGTTCGGAAAGCTGGATGGGATACGCATGGTTTACCAGTTGAACTCGGTGTTGAAAAGATGTTAGGCATTTCAGGTAAGGCAGAAATTGAACGTTATGGTGTAAAAGCTTTTCTTGATAAATGTAAAGAAAGTGTTTTTACTTACGAGAAACAATGGCGAGACTTTACTGAGCAGTTAGGTTATTGGGTGGATATGGATGATCCATATGTAACACTGGACAATTCTTATATCGAAAGTGTATGGAATATCCTAGGGACAATTCATGAAAAAGGTTTACTAGTAAAAGGTCACCGTGTTTCACCTTATTGCCCTAGCTGTCAAACATCACTAAGCTCACATGAAGTAGCGCAAGGATATAAAGACGTTAAGGATTTATCTGCAACCGTTAAGTTTAAATTGCAAGATGAAGATAATGTTTATTTCCTTGGATGGACGACAACTCCGTGGACACTTCCTGCTAATGTAGCGTTAGCTGTAAATCCAACTATGGAATATGTTCGTGCTAAAAAAGGTGAGGAAGTATTTATTCTTGCTAAGGCATTAGTAGATAAAGTGCTAAAAGCTGATTATGTCATCTTATCTGAATTTCTCGGGGCAGATCTAATCGGTATTAGTTATTTACCACCATTTAATTTCGTAAAAGTTGAAGTTGGACATAAAGTTGTGAAAGCAGATTTTGTAACTGAAGGTAGTGGTACTGGAATTGTTCATATCGCACCTGCATACGGTGAAGATGACTATAAGGTTGTGCAAGAAAATGGGTTATCTTTTGTAAATGTAGTGAATGAAAAGGGCCAATATACTGATGAAGTACCTAATTTTCAAGGTCGTTTTGTTAAAGAGTGTGATGTAGATATAGTGAGGTATTTAGCCGAAAACGATTTATTATTTAGTAAAGAAAAATATGAACACAGCTATCCGCATTGTTGGCGTTGTGATTCACCTTTACTCTATTATGCGAATGAAAGTTGGTTTATTAAAACGACCGCATTAAAGGATGAGTTTATTAAAAATAATGAAGAAGTAACTTGGCATCCAGATCATATAAAATACGGCCGATTCGGTCATTTTTTAGAACAAATGGTAGATTGGAATATTAGCCGAAAAAGATATTGGGGCACACCATTAAATGTTTGGGAATGTGTTTCATGTAATCATCAATTAGCACCAAAAAGTATAAATGAATTATGTAACCATTCGGTTGAAGAAATTGACAGCTCAATTGAACTGCACAAACCTTTTGTTGATGAAGTGACTCTTAATTGTCCAAATTGTAAAAGGAATATGAAAAGAACACCTGAAGTAATTGATGTCTGGTTCGATAGCGGTTCGATGCCATTTGCCCAGTATCATTATCCTTTTGAAAATAAAGAGAAATTTACAAAACAATTCCCGGCTGATGTTGTCATTGAAGGGATTGATCAAACAAGAGGCTGGTTCTATAGTTTACTTGCAGTATCTACTTTATTTACCGGGAAAGTACCGTATAAACGAGTATTATCTCTAGGCCATGTTTTAGATGAAAATGGACAAAAAATGTCTAAAAGTAAAGGGAATGCACTAGATCCAGTAGAATTAATTCAAAAATATGGTGCTGATTCATTAAGATGGGCTTTATTGGTAGACAGTGCGCCTTGGAATCCGAAGCGTTTTTCTGAAAGAGTCGTTCAAGAGGCGAAATCGAAACTCATCGATACAATCGACAATGTTCATAGTTTTTACAGTTTATATGCAAATTTAGATGGATTTAATACAACAGAACAATATGAGTATCAATCAAGTACGTTGGATAAATGGATCATTTCACGTTTGCATAGTACAGTCAAAAATGTAACCAAAAATTTAGAGGATTATCAATTTACAAATGCTGCAAGAGACATCGCTAAATTAGTAGATGAAGTAAGCAATTGGTATGTAAGAAGATCAAGAGAACGATTTTGGTCAAATGGAATGAATAAAGAGAAGGCCGCGGCTTACTATACACTGTTTGAAGTATTAACAAAAGTAAGTCAATTGTTAGCACCATTTACGCCATTCTTAGCGGAAGATGTTTATTTTAATTTAACAAAACAAAGCGTCCATTTATCTGATTTCCCAGTTTGCGATGAAACATTAATCGACGTTCAGCTTGAAAAGGAAATGGATGCAGTTCTAAAAGTTGTGGAACTTGGAAGAAGCATCCGAAATGCAAATTCATTAAAGATCAAACAGCCACTAGCTAGTTTAACTTTAGTTAGTAACAATGAAGAGATCAATTGGGATTTATATAAGGAAATTGTTTTAGATGAGTTAAACGTAAAAAAATTCCAACAAGTAAACAACGAAAATGAGTTTTCAATCTTAAAATTAAAATTAGATTTTAAAAAATCAGGAGCAAAATTTGGAAAGCTTTCAAATTTAGTCAATCAATCACTTCAAGTATTAACAAATGAAGAAGCAAAAAGAGTGATTGAGAGTGGGTACGTTAATGTATTAATTGAAACAGGAGAAACTGTTAAAGTCGATGCACAAGATATTTTAGTTGAAAAAAGCGCAAGAGAAGGTTTTGCATCAGCGACGAATGGCGAATATACAGTGACCCTCGACACATTACTAACAGAAGATCTTATCCAAGAAGGTACTGTAAGAGAATTAATTAGGTCTATTCAAGAATACCGAAAAGAATTAGATCTACCAATTAATATGCGCGTAGACATTGGAATAACAGCTAATCCAGAATTTATTGAAATCATAGAAAAGTTTAAAGGAATGCTTGAGGAAAACTTATTAATGAGAAAACTAGTTGTGAAAAATCAAGTGAATGGAAAAGAAATTAAAGTTGGTGATTATCAGTCCCAAATAGAATTAGTTGCTTCTAATTAATTGAATAGTTAAAGTGAAATGACAGACTAATAACAAAATTTTAGTCTGTCATTTTTCTTCTTAATTGACGTGGGCAAGGGCTCTTATTTTTTAAATTCAATAGTTTAAAGGTTTATTAAAATAGCTGTTGAATTAATTAATTAGTGCTGGATGATTTAAGGAGGATTAGATGATTTCTAAAAAGAGCATTTATGTATATTTGATTTACGCAGTTTCTTTTGCCATATCGTATTTTTTAGTTAGAGTATTCATATTTCATGGCGAAATTAACTCAGCATTTGCTGGCTCTATTGCCGGTGGATTTATTGGATTTTTAATATCAATTATTTTTGCTAAACCTATTGAAAGAAGATAATCTTAAAAATCGGTTTATCAACTACTTTTTGCTAAAGTTGAACCAGAAAAAAGGATGATCAACATTCGATCATCCTCTAGTCTACATTAAGTTAATCCAATTAAAAGATAAATGCTAGTTCCCCAAATAAACAAGGCGGAGAATTTGTTGAATATGTTCATTAAACCTCCTGTACTGTCTACCTTCTTCATGACTGAGCCTGCGACCGTTAAACCAATAAACCAAATCCAAGATACTGTAATACATGCAATCGTAAAGAAAACTTGTTCCTTTCCGACATATTTTAATGCACTTGTTCCAATTACACCGACTGTATCTAAGATTGCATGAGGGTTTAATAAGGAAACTGATAAAGCAAAAATGATCTGCTGTCGGCTAGGTAATGCACTGTTTGATTCATTTGCTGCAGGTTTAGATCTCCAAATAACATACCCCATGTATATTAAAAACAAAATACCAGCAATCATCAGGCTAATTCTTAGCCATTCAAATTGTAGAACGATAGTGGAAAGTCCGAAAACAGCTAATAGAATTAAAAAAGTATCGCATACAGCAGCAGTAAAAGTCGCAGGAAGCGCTCGAATTAGTTTTGGCTGTGTGGCACCTTGTGAAAATACAAATACATTCTGTACCCCTAAAGGTAAAATAAGTCCGAATGCTAAGACTAGACCATGAATAATAGCTTCCATCAAATCAACTCCCTTTCAATTACTATCGTACTATGATAAAACTAAAAGAAAACAACCAATTGGATGGTATTATATCCACCCAATTTAGGGGGAGTTAGATGAAATGGAAACCAAATCGTGATTCTCATTTGACTGTTCAAGAGCAAATTGTAGATTGGATAAAATCTCGAATTGAACGAGGTGATTGGTCTGTTGGGACAAAGATTCCAACACAGCGTCAACTAGCAACGCAATTTAATGTGAACCGTAGTACCGTACAACTTGCACTTGATGAATTAAGGGCAGATGGATTGATTGAATCAAAAATGGGTTCAGGGGTATATGTGGCTAACAATTCGTGGAACGTACTTTTGAGCAAAAATCAACCAAATTGGCAGAGACATATTGAATCAAGTATTCATAAACCAAACTACCATACGATTCAACTCATAAATGAATATGAGCAAATGGATCATATCATACGTCTTGGAACAGGTGAATTATCACCTGAATTATTACCAACTAAACAAATAGAAGATTCGTTAAGAAAGATTTCACTTGATTCCAAAGCAATTGGCTATTCATCTCCGCAAGGAAGTGAAAAGCTCCGAGGAATTTTAAGTAATTATTTAAAAAAACGCGGTATTGAATCAGCACCAGAGAACATTTTAATTGTTTCGGGTGCACTTCAAGCGCTTCAATTAATTGCAGTTGGATTATTGGAAGAGGGATCCATTTTATTTCAAGAACAATTTTCGTATTTAAATTCAGTACATCCCTTTCAATCTAATGGTATGCGAATGACTTCAGTTTCAAGAGAACATCAATTAAAAGATAATTTACGGGCACATAAAGGAAAGAGGCAATCTTTATTCTACTGTGTTCCAACACTAAACAATCCAACGGGCTATAATTGGTCGTTGGAAGAAAAGCAAAATCTATTTGATACATGCAAAGAGCTACAAATTCCGATTATTGAAGATGATGTGTATCACGAATTACTTTTTGAATCATCTTCTCCTGCTATAAAATCGTTTGACACATCAGGACAAGTTCTATATATCGGGAGTGTATCCAAAACACTAAGTCCAGGATTAAGAATTGGTTGGGTTGTTGCACCTTCGCCTGTAATTGAACGACTAGCTGATATTAAAATGCAAACAGATTACGGTTCAAGTGCCTTTTCGCAAGAAATCGTATCACACTGGATCGCAAACGGTTTATACGAAAAGCATCTTGTTAACCTTCGTGAACAATTGCAAAGAAGAGCTAAATACGTAGAAGAAATTTTAGAAAAGGACTTTAAAAAAATAGCTTCATGGAAAAAGCCTGAAGGTGGTTTCTACATATGGCTTAGATTTCATAATCCAATTGTAAATAAGACTTTATTTTTAAAATTACTTAAAGAAAATATATTAATCAATCCAGGTTATATTTACGAATCAAGAGATTTACACCATATTCGTCTTTCTTATGCCTACGCGTCATTTGAAGATTTAAAAAAGGGATTAAATATTTTACTACAAATAAGCCAACAGTGATTTCACTTAGAACCTTAATTGTACCTTTTAATGAAGATTTTGCACAGTAAAAAAGAGCACCGAGATTTCGATGCTCTTTTTTATGTTATATATTGTTCTACAACATAGTAAATTAAAATTTAATTTCTGTCTGCAAAAGTACACAGTTTGCTAGAAACATCACTGGATACTTGCCTGAATCTTTAAGCTTTCAAACCCTCGAAATGCAACATTTTTACGGCGAGTTGGCTCCTCTATTAGAACTGGATTCACTAAATGTCTAATCAGTTTTTCAATTGCAATTTGTCCTTCTAATCTAGCAAGTGGGGCACCTAAGCAGAAATGCGGGCCGGATGAAAAGGATAAATGTTTTATATTTTTTCGAGTGATATCAAATATTTCAGGATTAGTTGTGACTGTTGGATCGTAATTGGCTCCACCTAATGAAACCATAAAGTAATCGCCTTTTTTAATCGAATTTCCAGCAAACTCAAAGTCTTCTCTAGCCCACCTAGATGTAAAAATAACGGGTGATTCGTATCTTAATATTTCTTCAATAGCTGAAGGAATTAACGTTAAATCATTTTTTAATAGCTCAAATTGCTCAGGATGTTTTAATAATAAATAATATCCATTCGTGATTAAATTAACAGTAGTTTCATGACCCGCTATTAATAAAAGAAGACAACTTGCGATCATTTCATCTTCACTTAATTTATCACCAGATTCCTCCGCTACGATTAAATTACTAATTAAATCCTCTTTAGGTTCAATTCTTCTTTTAGATATAAGATTTCTGAAATAATTAGAAGCATCAAGAATATCCTTTGATACTAACTCTAAATCCTCCATAGTCGTATTAAAATCAATAAATTTAATAAATGCATCAGACCAATTGCGAAATAAATCTCGATCTTCTTTCGGAACACCTAATAGATCAGTTATGACAAATACAGGTAGTAAATATGAAAAATCACGGATTAGTTCGTAGGTAAATTTTCCCTTCATATTTGCTATCAAATAATCAGCAATTTCATTTACCGAAGTTCGTAAATTTTCAACCATTCTTGGAGAAAAGGCTTTGTTCACGAGATTTCTCAATCTTGTATGATCAGGAGCATCTCGAAATAACATCATTTTTCGATTTATTGCAATTGCAGGCATAACACTTTCAGGTATTTGTTCAGTTGGAGTGACTTTGTTTGCTTCTTTTATAAAACGGGGGTCTTTTAGCATGATTTCTGCTTCTCTATAGCCTGTTACTAGCCATCCAGTTCTCTGAAATAGCTCCGTATAAAGCACAGGGCTGATTTGTCTAGCGTTACTAAAATACGAATATGGGTCTTTGTAAAATTGCAGTGGATTCACTTTTAATTGATTGTTCATACAACTGTTCTCCCTTATGAATGAAATGAGTCTATTTATTTCTATTTCTATGAAAATGGATTATTCCCAAATTTTGGATAACACAAAAAAAGGATACTTTTGTACAGAATGATTTTCATGAGGAAATAGGTATAAATGAATAAGAAATAAATCAAATAAAAATTAAGAAAATTAAATCATGATTTATGGTAAAATAAGGTACTTCAAGTAAACAAACTGAGTTTAAGAGATTATTCGACCTATAAGAAAGGGGTAACATGATGGATTTTCCAATATTAGAAACAGAAAGATTATCTTTAGTGCAAATTACACAAAAAAATGTTGATGCGATTTTTTCCATCTTTTCAAATGAAGAGGTAATTAAATATTATGGTATGGACCCCTTTACTGAAAAAGATCAAGCAGTTAAAATGATAGATTCCTTTCAAACTAGATTTAAAAATCAACAAGGAATGCGGTGGGGAATAGTTGAAAAAGAATCAAAAAAATTAATCGGGACAATTGGTTTAAATAATTTAGTCCTACACGCTAGTAGAACTGAAATTGGATATGATTTATTACCTGAATATTGGAGAAAAGGATTTATGTCCGAGGCGATTAAGGAAATCTCATCTTATTGCTTTAATAAACTAGGAATCTATCGAATTGGAGCTAATATTTTTCCAGATAATACAGCCTCATCTACTTTAGTTGAGAAGTTAGGGTTTCAAAAAGAAGGATTACTGAGAGGCTATTTAGTTCAAGGGAATCAGTCTCAAGATTTAAACGTATTTTCTCTCATTAAACCTGATTGGCAAAAATAAAAAAACAATATTAAACTGAAATAACCATAACATAGTAAAATTATCTAATTAAGGAAAAGGAGAAATGGAATGATTAAAGCTGTAATATTTGATTTTGATGGTCTAATTGTCGATACTGAGTCTGTATGGTTTGAAGCATATAAGGAAGTACTACAACGGTATGAAGTGGAATTAACTCTTCAAAAGTTTTCAGAAGTTATCGGAACAAGTGATGAAATTTTATTCAATTTTATTAATTCAAATTTAAAAGAGCCAATTGAAAAAGAGCTGATCGAACAAATGGCTAAAGGGCTAGTTGATGAGAAGCTACTCGAGCCGGCACTAAGAGAAAACGTAGAGGACTATTTAATCTCAGCAAAAAATGCTGGATTACAAATAGCTTTGGCTTCTAGCTCCTCAAGAGAGTGGGTAGAAAGCTTCTTAAAAAAATTAAATATTTATGAATACTTTTCAGTAATTAAGACGAAAGATGATGTAAAGAAAGTTAAACCAGATCCGGAGCTATATTTAAAAGCAATTGAGGAAATTGGAGTTCAAGCATCAGAGGCTGTCGCATTTGAAGATTCGTTGAATGGACTAATTGCTGCAACGAAAGCAGGGTTACACTGTGTAATTGTTCCGAATCAAGTTACCTCACATTTAAAGTTTGAGAACCATAGTTTAAGATTATCATCGATGGCAGAAAAATCTTTAGAAGATGTAATTAAGCATTTAACAAACAAATTAATAGATTAAAAAAAGAAAACCATTCCCCGAAAAATGGAATGGTTTTTTTGTTAAATAGAATTCACTTCTTTTACTTCACTTGCTTCATCTTTCTTTATTAAAATTTCCTTTTTCAGACCCCAACAAATTAGAAATGTTAAAATGGCAAGCACGAAAGATACCCAATATAAATCCTGGAATGCATGACTAAAGACTGTTTTTACTTTTTCAAGTAGGTTTTGATCAAGATTAGAGGGAATCATACCATTTTGTACATTTTTTAATTGTAGCAATTGATCCACAGTAAGACTACCAGCTAGTGATTTCATCCCTGATGTAATTTTAGAGGCTAATAGAGAACCAAATAAACTAAAGCCAATCGTCATACCAATGGATTGAAATAACATAACGGCAGATTGTGCAATCCCTACATTTTCCTTTTCAACTGATTCTTGAACAATTAATGCATTGTTAAACAGAGCACCGAATCCAAGTCCAAGAATAATGAAATAAATAACGAAAGTAATAATTGAAGTGTGAGCCGTAATACCTGTAAGTAAATAGAAACCGATCATTGGTATAATAAATGAAACACCGTAAATATTTCGATATGAGAATTTATTCATTACTCGACCAGCAACTACACTTGCACCCATCGCACCAACCATAATTGGTAAATTTAAATAACCAGATTCAGTAGGAGTTAAACCGAGTACATTTTGCGAGAAGAATGGAAAGGATGAAAGTGACCCCATGATCGCAAGAACAAATACAAATACAAGAGCCGAAATGACAACAAAGTTTCTATTTTTAAATAAGTGCAATGGGATAATTGGTTCTTTTGCTTTTGACTCTACAAATATAAATAATCCAAGTAAAATAGTTCCTAAAAAAAGTAAACCGATCATTTTAGGATCACTCCATGCATATCCTTCTGTTTGATGAAGTACAGGAGTAAGTAGATAACTGATTAACGTGGTAACTAGTAAAATCCCACCAAACCAGTCGATATTGATTTTTTTGTCTACTTTCGATTCGTTTAATCCTAAAGCTAATAAAATTGCAGCTAAAACTCCTACTGGAATATTTACTAAGAAGATCCAGTGCCATGATATATGCTGTACAAAATATCCTCCAATGAGCGGTCCAAGTAGTTGAGGTATAAACATGACAGCTCCGAAAATACCTTGTAGCTTTGCACGTTGTTCAACTGGGAAACTGTCTCCGAAAATGACCATCGCAAGTGGCATTAACCCACCAGCACCAATACCTTGAATTCCACGACCAATTAAAAGGACTTCCATAGAATGAGCCGTACCACTAATAATAGAGCCAGCCATAAATAAAGCCATACTAAATAAATATATTTTTTTTCGACCATACAAATCCGCAAGTTTACCGAGTATTGCCATAAAGGAGGTCATCGAAAGCATGTAAACTCCACCAACCCAGCCGTAAAGCGCTAACCCTCCTAAATCCCTAATAATTGTTGGCATAGCTGTTGAAACGACTGTCTCATCAAGCTCTGAGAAGATGACTCCAATCATTAGTCCTATTAAAATAAGAGTCTTGTTATTTTCTTTCATCCTTTTCCTCCTTATGCACTTTCAATATTATTCAATTGATTCATTGAATACTTAAAAAAAGAAGAACTTGTAATAGTTTAAAACTAATAGGAATGAAGCTTTTCTAGAAAAATCCAAGCATAATGATTTTATCTTTTATTTACGTGTCAACGTTTTAAATCTTTTATTCTTTATACCTAAATTTAAAGAGGAAATTCAAATTTCAAGTAAAAATGTCAATTATCATTTACTTCTACATTTATTTATTCTTTACTTCGTTTAAAAATCCTTTAGGTAGTAACTCTCATCTTTGTGGTTGTTTGAAATATATATAAATAATAGTGAAGGCTGAGTTTTATTTCGTTATGCTGGAAAAAAATTGAAATATCTCTAACACACTTTTGTTACAGCAGTGGGCAAGTTGTTTGGATGCACAAGACTGGTTTCCACCACTTGAAAAAGTGTTTAAGGATGTCACTTTTGAACAAGCAATTTTAATGTACTTATGTTGAAAAGGAGTATGCCAAATGGATAATTTTAGTTTACTCAATACGTTACTACAATTGATCATTCTAATTGTAGTAGTATATATCGTGATTATTTTTATTAAAAAAGTAAGATTATTTGCAGCAAATAATTTGTTTATTTCAAATAAAAAAATAGAAGAATTAGAGAAAAGAATAAGTAATTTAGAGAAGAAATAAGGATACTCTCTTAATCAATATAGCAAGAGTTAGTTATACAATAATCAACTTTAAATCAGCCAAATTACTCAGTTATTTTATTTTTTTCATGGAAATTTGATAATTCATAACTAAATTGTTAAAATTAGGCTATTACATTGTGTGTAAGCCACACTGGGAGGTTACAAAAATGGAACATGGTAAAGTAAAATGGTTTAATGCAGAAAAAGGATTTGGATTTATTGAGCGTGAAAATGGTGATGATGTATTCGTACATTTCTCAGCAATTCAAACTGATGGATTTAAATCATTAGATGAAGGTCAAGCCGTTACGTTCGAAGTAGAACAAGGTCAACGCGGACCACAAGCAACTAATGTTAAAAAGGCTTAATTGAAAAAAAGAGTCGGAATCTATAAAGTAGAATCCGACTCTTTTTATGTCTTTTAAATTTAAAAACCCTTATTCCATAAAGAATAAGGGGAATATCTTAGTAAAGAAAATGGTTTAAAGTATTATAGACCATATAAAATGAAGTTACTAATAATTATCGAATATAATTAGCCATTTGAATTATTATTAGTTGTTTTGGAATTGGCCTTATTTTTAGTTCCTTTGCTAACATAGGGCTTCGCATTCTTTGCTTTTTTTGCACTAGCTTGCCACCTATTCCAACCCTTCTTATCTGTACCTCTACCTGTACCGCCTTTAGCTTTAGCTTTACTCATATAAACACCTCATACCTATTATACACTAATTACTTTACAGTTTTTTAGTAATTTCCAATTAACTTATTAAAAAAGAATTGAGCTATAAATATATTCAAAAAAGAGCACATTTATATATAATTTTATTGTTATTGAACTAAAGCATATGTCTGTTCCATAAAATGATCTGCATTAGCGATCCATGATAGAGGTGAATAAGGTCTCTTTAAATCTTATAATTTTTTAGTTTGATAGTTTTTAAGTAGCATGCTTTAGTGGAATAAGAAATTCAAAAAAATAAATATAAATATTCCAAAATATGGTAAAGTAGTTTATGAACACTAACTGCTTAATTGCAATTTTTTATAAAAGTATTTCCGAGTAAAGTACTTTAAAATTAAAATTAATAGAAAGATATATGATATTATTCATTTAAAATAGTAAATAAGGAATTGATGATCGTGCATTATAAATTAGTTTTAAGAATTATTAAATATTCAATATTTTGGACTATCCTTTTTTTAATAACTGCAATGTATTTACCAGATTCATTAAATATAAGTGAACAAGTTTCTAAATGGATATTAGAATTAGTATCCATAATAGTATTTATTCTTAATTATGAAAAGTGGAAGCAATTGTTAATTTCGCTACCTATTGGGATGGTATTAGTAATACTATTGATAATATTATTCGATTCGTAAGTTGCCTCAATCTTAATTGTTATTGATACTAATTCAGCATTAATCGAATTTATTTTCAAAGTTATACCAAGTATGCAACTAATGCTAGCAATAGTTGAAGAACACGAGCTGCTTATATGCGGCTTTTTTTATTGAATAAAATGGAAGTTTAGTTGAATAAGGAGTATAAAGTAAGTGGATATTTTTGGTAAAATATTTATTAATAATTACCAAAGGAGATACTTATGATTTTAAACTCAGAATGTTTAGGTTGCAGACTATCTAACCAACTTGAATCAGTAAATATTGTATTTGAAAATTAGTATGTTTGTTGCATTTTGGATATCGAACCTTTTAATGAGGGACATACTTTAATTCTTCCGAAAAAGCATTATATAGATACCGAAGAGTTAGATGTTGAAACAGTAAATGCTATTATGATAGCATCTATGACCATTTCAAAGGCACTAAAAAAATTATTTCAACCTGATGGTATTACTATTTGCCAAAACGGTGGAAAATTCAACGACTTGACGCATTATCATATGCACGTCATACCGAGGTTTGAAGGAGAACCATTTTACTATGAGGAACAAAAGGATAATATCAAAATCCTGTATCTAAGATTNNAATCTTAGATACAGGATTTTTTAATAGTTGTTAAATCAACTAACCTACAGCTAATCACACTTTATGCTGGAGATTTCATTGCTTTCTTTACAATCCGTTTGCTTTTAGACATTCTATTTGTTTTAAAGTAAGTAAACAAGAAACTACCTAGTATAACGATTATGCTCCCAAGTCCTTGAATCCATGTCATTTTTTCATTTAATAAGAAAAACGCTAAAATGGCTGTGAAAATTGGATTGAAGTTTAGGAAAATACCTGCTGAAGTTGCGCCAATTTTTTGGACACCAATATTCCAAAAGAGCATACATAAAACTGTTGAAATAATCCCAGTATATAATATTGAAAAAATAAATGAGCCATTCATTTTTACAAGCGTAAAATCTGTCAGATTAAAAGGGAGGATTACAACGAGTCCCAATATCCCTGAGTATAGTGTAGACATAATAGGTGATATATGCCTTGTTGCCCATCTACTACAAACCGAATAGATCCCCCATATGCATACGGCAATGACCATCCATAAATCTCCTAAATTTAATTTCATTGAGAATAGTAGATTCATATCTCCTTTTGAAAGCACAAGAATAACGCCAAAGAACGATATAATCATCGAAAATATTTGTAAAAAGTTCAGTCTTTCTTTTAAAAATAAAGATGAAAATAAAGCAATGGAAATTGTATTTAAGGTCGAAATTAACCCAACATTCGTTGCAGATGTCTTTTCTAATGCCATAAATTGAAAAAGATTAAAAAGAACAACACCTGTTACTCCCATCATGATTAATGGAAGAATAGCTTTACGTGGTGGTAAAATCTTTTTTTCTTTCCACCATACTATTGGTAATAATACGATAATTGCTATTCCCCATCTTAGAGTCGTCAAGGTCATTGGAGAAGCATGACCAACAAGGGATTTTCCAACGACAAAATTTCCTCCCCATAAAAAACTTGTTAATAATAACAACAGTATATATAAGATTGGCATATGTAAACCCCCTAGTTCACTGTTCTTAAGGTTTAAAAAAGACTTTACACAGTGATTTCTTACTATTTTTTAAATAGTTTAACATAATTGTGTATTTTACCGTATAATATTTTGTATAATGGTATAAATACGAAATAATCTTAATTAAATATATCGTTTTAAAGAATAAAATTCGTTTTATTTGTTGGATTCAGACTGTTTTCCGAATAATTGAAAGGGAGTAGATATTAGTGGAATATCAAGGAAATAAAGTGTTAGATGAAGTAGATGTTAAAATTTTAGATAAGCTACAAAAGGAAAGCCAAATAAGCAATACAGAACTAGCGCGACATGTGAATTTGTCACCACCTGCTACACATGCGAGAGTCAAACGATTGGAAAATGAAGGATACATCGATCGGCAAGTTGCAATCTTAAATCAAGAAAAGCTAGGATTTGACTTACTTTGTTTTATTTTTATCAATACAAATATCCATCAAGCCGATAAATTAGAAGTATTAGAGAAACAATTAAAATCCATGCCTCAAGTTTTAGAGTGTCACTTATTAACAGGCGAGTATGACTATCTATTAAAAGTTGCGAACAGAGAACGAAAAGAATTAGAGAGCTTTATTCGGAAGTTAAATCAACTCGGAATTACAAGAATTCAAACAAGTTTAGCTTTAAGAGAAATCAAGAATTCTACTGTTTTGCCTTTATGTGAAAAAGAAGAATAATATTTTTAAAACTTAGACCTTTGGTTTACAATACGGAATCATTTAATAAAAAAGGTTAATGTGTGCCTAAGTTGAATAAAATGAACTGAGGTGAACAAATTAAAAATTATATTATAGCTATATCAATCTTTCTTTTAGGAGTATGTATCGTAATTGGAAGTTGGATGATTTCAAATGGAATGGGAAAAAAAACTACAACGAGTCGTCCTGTAGAGCATCAACTATTAAAAGAGACGGAATTAGTTAATTATTTAGGTTTAAGTAAAGAAGAAATTCAAAAACTAACAGAGTTAGATGATGGAGACGGTAGTTATTCTAGTGATCTTCCTCATATAAAAATAGGATCTGAGTTTTACGATCCTAAATCAGCAATCGATAAATGGTTAATAAATGTGGATTTAATAACAATTCCTTAATTTTTTTAACAATAACATTTGAATAAACGTATTTTTACAAAAGAAGAAGTTATGATTGATTAGCGAAGAAATTTTCAATAATTAAATCTTTTTTATATTTAATGACCATACAATAGTAAAATAGAATAAGCTGCATAAATGCGGCTTTTTCTATTGCATTAAAGTAAAGATACTAATTTAGTTTATTTTTAGCATGAATCCAATGGAAATAAATAATTTATTTTATACTGCAAATATGAGTAAGGGTGTTTTGTCATTTTTTTGCTTTAGTGTATGTACTCCTAATGGGAGATGATCGTAAGCAAAACAAATGAAAGGGTGTTTGGAATGAAAAAAAAGGCATTCGTGACCATTCCATTTTGTATTGTATTGGCGATCTTAATCGCTACATCGTTTGTGCTCACTTCAACGAAACCATCTGCCCCTTACATACTCAAACCTCAACAATTAGCTGAAACGACAAAGCCAGCGGTTGTTCGAATTGTTGATTATGCGATTGTGAAATGGACGATTACATTAGATGATAAACGAGTAACGAGTGTGTTGAAGAAATGGGATTATAAAACTGAACTGGACGGTTTTGGATCAGGCGCTATCATTAATTCGGACGGCTATATTGTGACAAACGCTCATGTTCTCGTTTATTCTCATCAATTGTCCGATCATGATATAGTTTCTGAGGCATTTTCAATTCTTGTGGATGATGTTGCAACGGAAAATAATTGGACGCACAAATACACAGATGCTTACTTGAAACAGTATACTAGTTACGAAATCTTCCAAAAAGGCGTCGACGTGTACTTACCGACTGTAGATGAACCTATTAGCGCAGTCGTCAAAAAGTATCAACAACCTACCGATCATGGAAAAGATGTGGCCCTTTTAAAAATCGATGGCTCCAACTATCCAACGATCCCCCTTGGAAACAGTGATTCCATTCAAGATCAAGACAATATTTGGGTAATTGGCTACCCAGCTGCGGCAGATTCAGAATTGCTATCCATGCATAGTTATGTTATCCCAACGATGAATAAAGGGCAAATCTCAGCGATCTCAAAAACTACATTAGCAGGTAGCCCGGTCCTTCAAATCAACGCAGCATCTACTCATGGGAATAGTGGAGGACCGATCATCAACAACAAAGGACAATTGATTGGCTTACTCACCTTCCGAGGAGATACAGTGAATGATCAAGAAGTACAAGGATTTCATTTTGCTGTACCTGTAAACACATTGAAAAAAGTTGTCTATAAATCGGAAGTACATGACACTAAAAGCCAAACTGATAAATTGTTCAAAGAAGGGTTAACTTTCTACTGGGCAGGCTATTACAAAGATGCACTGTCAAAATTTGAAGCAGTCCAACAAATCTATCCGAACCATCCAGAAGTAAAACGATATATTCATGAATCGAAACAAAAAATGAGTTCAAGCAAAACACTTTGGGCAAATCATAAAACGAGTTTTTTCATTCAAGATATTGTCGCATGTCTACTAATCCTCATTCTTCTTCTTTACACGTTCACGTATAACAGCAATCCAAAATCAAATACCACAACCAATCCACCATCAACCGATAATGAATCCGGTTAAACTTTAGTATGATTCTGCCCTTAACCAGCAAAGTAAACATCATAAATAATGAAAAATTTATTAGAAATAGTGCTTCATAATGAACAAAACGGCTCCATTTTGCTGATCGTAGGTTGCAATTGGAACTAATAAGTGGGATAAAAAATCCTACCCAAGCCAATTGTAGAGCTACAAACAAAAGGAGCCGTATAAATGAAGGATGGTCAATAATTAATTAGTTTAAACATTTCAAAAGTTTTTTTGTTGTTAGATTTACCTAGAAATAGTAGTTTTAAAAAATGTCATTTCAAAATATGTATCTTAAATATAAATTCTAGTAAATATGAATATGGATAAAAAGTAACATAAAAAATTTAAACAACATTTAATATTGAATATTCAGAATTTTTCTTGTATTATTTAATTAACAAACATACCGACTGGTTAGTATCTAACGTTTGTTTAAAATGAAGCGAAAGTTTAGAGCAAAAATAGGGGCTTTATGAAATAAATACTAATTTTAGGAGGATTTGAAATGCACGTAAAAGAGTTATTTGATTTAACTGGTAAAGTAGCAATTGTAACTGGTGGTGGGCGAGGTCTAGGTGAACAAATCGCGAAAGGATTTGCTGAAGCAGGTGCGAATGTAGTACTTTGCTCTCGAAATGTAGAAGCATGCCAGGAAATTAGTGAAGAACTGAAAAGTTTAGGTGTAGAATCTTTCGCATTGAAGTGTGATGTAACAAACAAAGAGGATGTGCAAAGAGTAGTTGACGAAACGAAAGAAAAATTTGGCCGAATTGATATTTTAGTAAACAATAGTGGTGCTTCTTGGGGGGCACCAGCTGAAGAGATGCCATTAGAGGCATGGAATAAAGTAATGAATGTTAATGTAACCGGGACGTTTTTAATGTCTCAAGCAGTAGGGAAAATCATGTTAGCACAAAAATCCGGAAAAATTATTAATATTGCTTCGATTGCTGGCTTAGTGGGAACGAATCCAAACGTAATGAATGCTGTTGGTTATAGTGCAAGTAAAGGTGCAGTGATCAGTTTTACAAAAGATTTAGCTGCGAAATGGGGTCCAAGTGGCATTTATGTAAATGCAATAGCTCCTGGATTTTTCCCGACAAAAATGTCTAAAGATGTTATTTCCCACGGAACAGATGAAATATTAGAATCAATACCACTTAAGAAATTTGGAAATGAAGACGAGTTAAAAGGTGCGGTTTTATTTTTAGCAGCGCCAGCTTCGAATTATGTGACTGGATCTATTCTAGTTGTTGATGGTGGAACATCGATCGTTTAATGTTTGAAACATCATAATCAAAAAGGAGTTTTGTAAATGGGCAAACTTCATCTTTTGATGAAAAAAGAAGAAATTGATGATCAAAAACTAAACGATGAAAAGATAGTAGTCGTTTTTGATGTATTGCTTGCTACTTCAACCATTACAGCGGCATTAGCCTTTGGTGCTAAAGAGGTCATACCTGTTATGAATGGACAAGAGGCAGTACTTTTCACAAATAAAAATTTGGACAAAGAATATCTATTAATAGGGGAATATGAAGGGAATACAATTGAAGGTTTTCTATCTCCTAATCCATTAACATTAAAGAAAATTGTTGCTGATCAGTCAATCGTTTTATCAACAACGAATGGAACAGTGGCGTTAAAAAATTCCCAAAATGCAAAGAGAGTGTACGCAGCATCGATTTTGAATGCAAATGCAGTTGCAAATCACTTAAGACAATCCTACAAAGATGAGTCTGTTATTTTAGTATGTTCGGGGTCGTCAGGACAATTTAATATGGAAGACTTTTATGGGGCAGGTTATTTTATTGATTGCTTAGTAAATGAATCATGTCCTTTCGATTTATCCGATGCAGCTAAGTCTGCCCATTATTTTTACTTAGGTTTGAAAGAAAAATGTAATGAGATTTTAGCGGAATCGAATGTTGGTAAAATGTTATTTCGCTATGGATTTGAAGAGGAATTAAAATTTGTTTCTAGTAAAAGTATTTTTAATGTTGTACCGATATTTGCAGATGGTAAAAGCGTTATTAATGTCAACTTTTCAAAGGAAACTATTTAAATATTGTTCTATTAAACGCTGTAATATGTTAGGCAAACACTAGTTGTGAAAGGGATGATTGAATGGATTTTTTATATTCGCAAAAAAGTAAGGAGCTTCAATTAAAATTAACAAAATTTATGGAAACTTATGTTTATCCAAATGAGCGAATATATGAGCAACAGTTAAATGCTCAAGAAACTCGGTGGAGTGATGTACCCCCGATTATGGAAGAATTAAAACAAAAAGCAAAACAAGCAGAATTATGGAATTTATTTTTACCTGAAAGTGACCTAGGAGCGGGATTAACGAATTTAGAATACGCTCCATTATGCGAAATTATGGGGCGATCAATGATTGGACCGGAAGTATTTAATTGTAGTGCACCAGATACAGGAAATATGGAAGTTTTAGAAAGATATGGTACGAAAGAGCAAAAGGAAAAATGGTTAGTACCACTTTTAAACGGTGAAATTCGCTCTTGCTTTTCAATGACCGAGCCTGAGGTCGCTTCTTCTGATGCCACAAATATTGAAGCGAGTATCAAAAAAGAAGGTGATTATTATATTATCAATGGTCGAAAATGGTGGTCATCAGGAGCGGGGGATCCTAGATGTAAAATTGCAATATTTATGGGCAAAACGAACCCGGATGCACCTAAGTATGAACAGCAATCTATGATTCTAGTCCCGTTAAATACACCAGGTGTAAAAATCGAAAGGGTATTACCAGTATTCGGTTATGATCATGCACCACATGGACATGCAGAAATTACGTTTACAAATGTAAAAGTTCCTGAAAGCAATATTTTATGGGGAGAAGGGAAAGGATTTGCGATTGCACAAGGTAGACTTGGTCCAGGTCGCATCCACCATTGTATGAGATTAATTGGTGCTGCCGAACGGGCACTCGAAGAAATGTGTAAGCGTGTTCAAAATCGAGCAGCATTTGGTAAGCCAATTGCAAATCAAGGCGTTATTCAAGAGTGGATTGCTAATTCAAGAATCGAAATTGAGCAAGCTAGATTACTAACCTTAAAGGCCGCATATATGATGGACACTGTTGGTAATAAAGAGGCGAAAGCAGAAATTGCAATGATAAAAGTCGTCGCACCTTCAATGGCTTTACGAGTAATTGACCGCGCTATTCAAGCCTTTGGAGCTGCAGGTGTGTCTGATGATTATACGTTAGCTGCTCAATGGGCAAATGCGAGAACGTTAAGATTAGCTGATGGTCCAGATGAAGTACATCGAGCGCAGTTAGCAAGATTAGAATTAAAAAAACATGCTACTGAAAAAAACTTCTCTACAATAAAAAGTTAATTCAAAATAAATTACAAGATTAAGAGAGGATCAATATGAGATTAAAAGATAAAGTCGCAGTTATTACAGGCGGAGGTAGTGGAATCGGGCGTGCTACTGCTATCCGCTTCGCAAAAGAGGGAGCAAAAATTGTTATAGCAGACATAAATGAAGTTACTGGCGAAGAAACGCTAGGTGAAATAAAAGAACAAAATCAAGAAGCTATTTTCGTTAAAACGAATGTAGCCGAAAGCAAAAGCATTCAAAATTTGATGAAGAGAGCCGTTGAACATTTTGGTAGAATTGATATTTTGTTTAACAATGCTGGAATAGGAAACTCCGAAGTAAGAAGTGTAGACTTAGCAGAAGAGGAATGGGACCAAGTAATCGATATTAATCTAAAAAGTGTATTTTTAGGCATTAAATATGCAATTCCTGAGTTGAAAAAATCAGGCAATGGTGTGATTATCAATACAGCTAGTTTACTAGGCTTAAAAGGAAGGAAATATGTAAGTGCTTACAATGCTTCTAAAGGAGGAGTGGTTTTATTAACGCAAAATGCAGCATTAGAATACGGAAAATATAATATTCGAGTAAATGCCATTGCTCCAGGAATAATTGATACAAATATTATAAAGGAATGGAAAAATGATGAAAGAAAGTGGCCGATTTTATCCCGTGCAAATGCTCTTGGTAGAATAGGGACTCCAGATGAAATCGCATCAGCTGCACTATTTTTAGCATCTGATGAAGCCTCATTCGTAACTGGAGCAACGTTATCAGTTGATGGTGGAGGATTAATATTCTAATCTATTAGGTTTGAAAAGTTGTTTAAAACAATATTCATGATCAGAAATGGAGAGTTATGTATGTCAACAAATAAAGTATGGTTAGCTCACTATCCTGAATATATTGCAAAAGAACTATCAATTCCGACAAAGTCAATTCCAGAAATGTTTAACGAAGTTGCCGAAAACTACCCTAATCATTCTTGTCTATCATTTTATGGTAAAAAAAATACGTATGAAGAAGTACAGTCGGCAGTAAAGAGATTTGCTTCTGCTTTACAAAAAGATGGCATTCAAAAAGGTGACCGAATAGCAATCATGCTTCCAAATTGTCCACAATATGTTATTTCATATTATGGAATTCTAACTGTAGGTGGTATTGTAACCCAAATAAATCCAATGTCTGTTGAAAGGGAACTAAAGGAAGTTTTAAATGACTCAGGAACTGAAACGATTGTTGTATTAAATAGTTTGTACCCAAAAGTGAAACCGTTAATTGAAGAAACGAACTTACGGAAAATTATAGTAGTAAATTTAACTGGTACAGAAGAGAATGATGAAGAAGCAATATCATTTGGAAGTTTTTTGCAAAGTGGAAATCAAGAATTGAAACCTGTTTCGATTGATTCTCATGAAGATGTTGCAATTCTTCAATACACAGGTGGTACTACTGGACGTTCTAAAGGAGTAATGCTAACCCACCGAAATCTATACGCAAATATAATGCAGCAAAGTGAATTTTTTAAAGGCGCATTTGATCCAGGTTGTGAGCGGGTCTTATCTATCATACCGTTTTTTCATGTTTATGGAATGACAGTCTGTATTAATTTAAGTGTTTTTATGGCAAACGAAATGATCATCCTACCACGTTTTGAAATTGAAGAAGTTTTAAATACGATAAAAAATGAACAACCTACACTATTTCCAGGTGTGCCTACAATGTATATTGCGTTAATAAATCATCCTGAGTCTGAAAAATATGGGATTGATGCAATTAAGCTTTGCAATAGTGGTAGTGCACCGATGCCAGTAGAACTCATGAAGCAATTTGAAAAAAAGACAGGTGCTACTATTTTAGAAGGCTATGGATTATCTGAAGCATCCCCAACTACTCATAGTAATCCTGCATTTGCAGCAAGAAAGCCTGGCACCGTGGGCATCCCTTATCCATCTACTGATTCAAAAATCGTTGACATAGCTAGCGGATTAGACGAAGTTCCAGTAGGTGAAATTGGTGAATTAATTATTAAAGGACCTCAAGTGATGAAAGGCTATTGGAATTTGCCAGAAGAAACGGCAAATACAATTAGAGATGGTTGGTTATATACTGGTGATATCGCGAGCGTTGATGAAGATGGATACGTCTCAATTTTAGATCGAAAAAAGGATATGATTATAGCAAGTGGCTTTAACGTGTATCCTCGTGAAATCGAAGAAGTAATTTATGAGCATCCCTACGTTAAAGAGGCTGTTGTAATAGGTGTACCCGACTCCTATAGAGGTGAAACAGTTAAAGCAGTGATTGTCCTTAAAAAAGATAAACATCTTCCCATTGAAGAAATGAAGGAATACTGCAAAAATCATTTAGCGACATATAAAGTTCCACGAATAATCGAATTCCGAAACGAACTTCCTAAAACCAATGTTGGCAAAATATTAAGAAGAGCTATTAGAGAAGAAGATAGCTCTATCTATCAAGGATAATGGAAGATAGGGTATTGTTGATATTCTTTAATACTGCAACTACCCAAGCTTAAAAGTGAGCATCCTGCAGTGGAAATCAACCACACATACTTATTTATCAACATATAAAAATTAGATTATGATAAAACCTTCCTTGTACTATGATATAATTCTATTGAATTTTTAAGATTGCGAGGACATCTAATGAAACAAAAAATAAAGGAACACTCTATACAGCTATTTGATAAAAAAGGATTTACGAGTACATCCATTCAAGATATCGTCGAATCGATCGGAGTGACAAAAGGAACTTTTTATTACTATTATACAAGCAAAGAACAGCTTCTTATGGAAATTCACCTTCAATTTATTGATGAAGTATTAAATGAGCAGGAAGAAGTTATTAATGACACAAAGAAAAGCTTTTCAGATAAGCTATTTGAAGTCATTTATTTAAGCTTAATGGATATTAAAAAGCAAGGTCCAAGTGCAAAAGTATTTTATCGTGAAATGAGACATTTAAATCCTGAAAGTTTAACAGAAATTAAAGCAAAAAGAGATTTATACAGATTTAATATTGAGAAACTTCTTAATGAAGGAATTAAAAATGGCGATTTAAGATCAGATTTAGACGTACCAATTGTTTCATTCGGTATTTTGGGTGTTATGAACTGGAGTTATGAATGGTATAACGCAGAAGGACAAAAAAATGCATTTGAAATAGCGAAGTCATTCCAAGAACTGATCTTAAAAGGGATTAAAGTAGGGGAGTAATCTATTGTCTCCTTCTCCTTTACATACCGACCAGTTAGTATTGTTAAATACGAAATAATTGATAAAGGTAGGTTGTTTTATGGAAAAATTCACCGTTACACCCAGATTTTGTGAAACCGATGCATTAGGTCATATTAACAATACTAGTTACTTTATTTATTTAGAAGAAGCGCGAATTAAATTCTTCCAATCGCTTGGCTATTCAATGAATCTAGATGATTGGAAATTTATTCTAGCGTCTACAAAATGTGATTTTGTGAATCAAGGTCACTTTAATCAAAAATTATCAGTATCGACCTATATTTCAAAAATAGGAAACAAAAGCTTTCATCTAGAACATGAAATTTGTTGTGAAGAGACAAATCAGATGATTGCCACAGGTAATGCGATCATCGTATTTTTTAATTTTAAAGAACAGCGTAGTGAAGTACTTCCTGAGTTATTTAGAGAACAGCTAGAAAAGCATTTAGTTGTAAAATAAACTGAATTTTCTAAAGTTAAGGAGGGGTAACATGGCTGAAAAGGTAGAAATAGAAACGATTCAAGTTCGCAAAGGTGAAGAGTTAAATCCTCAAGTTTTACATAAATTTTTAGCAAAAAATATTGATGATCTTCCAGATGGAGAATTAGCGATTCGTCAGTTCTCAGCAGGGCATTCAAATTTAACCTATTTACTAAAAATTGGGGAATGGGAAGTTGTGTTAAGACGGCCGCCACTTGGCCCAGTTGCTCCAAAAGCACACGATATGAAAAGAGAATTTCGTATTTTATCAGAAATACATCCACACTTTTCGGCTGCACCTAAGCCCATTTTATATTCTGAAAATGAAGAAATTGTAGGTAGTCCATTTTTCATTATGGAAAGAAAAAATGGTGAAGTATTTGACTCATCATTTCCTCCACATTTAAACGTAACAATTGAAGATCGTAAAAGATTATCTACTGTAATGGTAAATAAGTTGGTTGAGTTACACTCCATTGATTATACAAAAACAAAACTCCTAGAAATAACGAAACCTGAGAATTTTATGGAAAGACAGGTTAATGGCTGGATTGGACGTTATAACAGGGCAAAGACTAGTGAAATTGCCGAGGTTGATCGACTAATGAGTTGGTTAATCAATAATGTACCAAAAAATCATCACTCATCAATTATTCATTATGATTTTAAATTAAATAATTCCATGTTTAGTCACGATTTAAAAGAAATGATCGGACTGTTTGATTGGGAAATGGCAACAATTGGTGATCCATTAGCTGATTTAGGTGTCGCTTTATGCTATTGGATTCAAAATGATGATCCAGATTTATTAAAATTTGGATTAGGTAAACCACCTGTTACGATTCAAGAGGGATTTATTACAAGAAATCAATTTATTGAGGCATATGCAAAAAAAAGTGGCAGAGATTTATCAAACATTCATTACTACATGGCTTTCGCTTATTTTAAATTAGCAGTAATTGTTCAACAAATTTTCTATCGATTTAAAGCAGGTCAAACAAGTGATCAGCGTTTTGCAAAGTTTGATCAATTCGCAGAAAATCTGATTAGGATTGCTAATGATCTAGCAGTTAAATAGATTCATATAAAAGGAGTGAAATAAATGAGTAATCAACATTTATTAGTAGAAGTTAAAGAGCGGATTTTAACTTTAACGCTAAATAGACCAGAAAGTCTAAATTCTTTTAGTTATGAAATGTTAAATGGTATTACTGAAGCGCTTAATGAAGCAAAACTGAATCCAGAAATAAAAGCAATTGTACTAAATGGTGCAGGTCGTTCATTTTCAGCAGGTGGAGATGTTAAAACGATGGGAAACGTCACGCCAAATGCAGTATATGAGCATATAGGAATCCTAAATACTGTTATTAAAACGATTCGTGAAATCGAAAAGCCTGTAATTGCTTCAGTACATGGTTTTGCAGCTGGTGCTGGTTTTAACTTGGCTTTAGCATGTGATTTAATCATCGCAACAGACGATAGTAAATTTGCATTAAGCTTCTCGCAAGTGGGATTAATCTCAGATGGAGGCGGTTCTTATTTCCTACCAAGGTTAATCGGTCCATATTTAGCAAAACAGTTTTTCTTTACTGCAGAGCCAGTTCCTGCTGAAAGAATGTATCAACTAGGTATGATTAACACACTCGTACCACCTGAAAACTTAGTTGAAGAAACAGTAAAATTTGCAAATATTATAGCCGCAGGTCCAGGGAAAGCAAATGGGATGATGAAAAAATTAATTAATCAATCTTTTACATCAACTTTAGATGAAATGCTAGAACTTGAAAGAATTACTCAGCCATTAATGGTAGCAACTGAAGACCATCAAGAAGGTGTTGCTGCATTTAAAGAAAAAAGAAAAGCGATTTTTACTAGTAAATAAAAAACTGAAAGGAAGTTTACAATGCAATCAATTCAATTTAAACAATTTGGTGGTCCTGAGGTATTAGAAAAGGTCGAACTTGAAAGACCAGTACCAAAGGGGAAAGAAGTATTAATTGAAGTGCATGCAGCAGGTGTCAATTATGCTGATACTGCGCGAAGGGAAAATCAATATGTAGTCAAAACTACTTTGCCGTATGTACCTGGTGCAGAAGTTGCTGGAGTCGTAGTGGAAATTGGTGATGAGGTTACTTCAGTAAAAATTGGTGATCGAGTTGTTTCCATGTTGGAATGTGGTGGATACTCAGACTTTGCTTTGACAGATGAGCGGTCAATTATACCTTTACCGAACGAGATGGATTTTAAAATAGCCGCTGCATTACCTGTCCAAGGATTAAGTGCTTACCATATCTTAAAAACGATGGGTATGTTAGAACCAGGAGAAACCGTTTTAGTTCATGCGGCAGCTGGTGGTCTAGGTACGTTAGCAGTACAATTAGCGAAGCTTTTTGGAGCCGGCAAAGTAATCGCAACAGCAAGTACAGACGAAAAATTACAGCTAGCAAAAGAAATGGGCGCAGATGTATTAATCAATTATACAGAAGAAGGCTGGGAACAAAAAGTACTTGAAGCTACAAATGGAAATGGTGTAGATGTTGCCTTAGAGATGGCAGGTGGCGATGTTTTTTATAAAACGTTAGATTGTTTAGCTTATTTCGGAAGATTAGTTATTTATGGTGTAGCAAGTGGCCAGCAAAGTAAATTTTACCCATCTTCATTAATGGCAAAAAATCAATCAGTAATTGGTTTTTTCCTACCACCTCTTTTGAGAAAAAAGGCATTAATTAAACAAAGCTTAGAAGAATTATTTACTTATTTAGCTGAAGGGAAATTAAAGATCACGATTGGAGAAGTATTTCCATTAAGTGAAGCATCAAATGTCCATACGATCTTGCAATCAAGAAAAACTGTTGGAAAAGTGATTTTAGAGCCGAGAAAATAATGAATTTTTGATATGAAAAACTTTGATCAGATGAAACGGGGGAAATTTAAATGCATTTACGCCTGACTGACGAACAAAAAATGATTCAAAAAACAATTCGAAAATTTGTTGAAAAAGAATTAATCCCTTTAGAAAATGAAGTACTTAGAAATGAGCGTGAAGGAAGACCAAGCTTAGATCCCGAAATTGAAAAGGAACTTCAATTAAAAGCCAAAAAAGCTGGTTTCTGGGGAATTAATACACCTACTGAATATGGCGGTGCTGATTTAGGCCAAATGATGTTAGCAATTATTTATATGGAAATTTCAAAAACATTCGTTCCTTTTAAATTTGGTGGTTATGCTGATAATATTTTATTTTATTGTAACGAAGAACAGAAAAAGAAATACCTTATTCCGACAATAAATGGTGACAAAAAATCATGCTTTGCAATGACGGAGCCTAATGCGGGCTCTGATACTCAAAACATTAAAATGACCGCTGTAAAAGATGGGAATGATTGGGTATTAAACGGTGAGAAAACATTTATTACAGGCGGAAATGAAGCAGATTTTGTAATGGTCATTGCAATTACGGATAAAGAAAGACATCAAAAAACTGGTGGAAGAGATGGTGTAACTTGTTTTATAGTCGACCGAGAAATGGGTTGGAAATCTGAATTTATCCATACAATGGGCGAATGGGGACCAGCTAGTTTAGTATTTGATAATGTCCGTGTGCCTGAAGAAAATATTCTTGGTGAATTAAATGGTGGCTATAATTTAGGTCTTGAATGGATCGGATTTGCAAGATGGATTGTAGGTGCCACAGCAGTTGGAGCAGCTGAACGGTTATTACAAATGGCCATTGATTATTCAAAAGAAAGGGAAACATTTGGAAAACCAATTGCCGAACGACAAGCTATACAGTGGCAAATAGCGGATTCTGCTGTTGAAATAGAAGCAGCCAAATGGCTCGTGTTAAATGCAGCATATACACTCGATCAAGGAGAAGACAATAGACATTTAGCATCAATGGCGAAACTATATGGTTCGAATATGGGAAATCGAGTTGTTGACCGCGTACTTCAAATTCATGGTGGAATCGGATATACGAAAGAACTTCCGATTGAAAGATGGTACCGTGAAGCAAGATTATGGAGAATATACGACGGTACTGATGAAATTCAACGCTTAATCATTTCACGTAATTTACTAAAAGGACATGTTAAATTAGGACAATACGTTTAAAAGATGGGAGAGAGGAATATGGCAGGAAGATTTGAAGGTAGAGTAGCCTTTGTAACAGGTGGTAGTCGAGGAATTGGAAAGGGAATTGTCGAATTATTTGCAAATGAAGGAGCAAAAGTAGCCATTATTGATGTGAATGAAGAAGCACTTTCACAAATTGCTTCAGAATTTAAGCAGTATGAAATATACACTAAAGTTGCAAACGTTACTAACGCCAATGAAGTTGAAACTGCTATGAAAGAGGTACATGATACATTTGGTTCAATAGATATTGTAGTCAATAACGCAGGTGTTATTCGCGATAATTTATTATTTAAAATGACAGACTCAGATTGGGATACTGTTATGGATGTTCACTTGAAAGGTTCCTTTAATGTTGTACGTGCTGCACAAGCCTATATGGTTAATCAAAAATATGGAAGAATCATTAATATTTCTTCAACATCTGCACTTGGGAACCGTGGCCAATCTAACTATGCAACTGCAAAGGCTGGTTTACAAGGTCTAACGAAAACCCTTGCAATTGAACTTGGTAAATATGGAATCACTTCTAATGCTGTAGCGCCAGGGTTTATTGAAACTGAAATGACGAAAGAAACAGCAAATCGAATCGGTATTACGTTTGAACAACTTGTTGAAGCAAGCTTAAGCCAAATACCAGCGGGAAGAACAGGTAAACCAGAGGATATTGCAAATGCAGTTGCATTCTTTGCCGATGAAAAGTCTTCCTATGTAAATGGGCAAGTTTTATATGTTGCAGGTGGACCTAAAGCTTAAAAAAATGAGGTGAATTTAATGTTTAAATCGTTTATTGGTAAACGCTCTAAATCAGTCAAAAATACTGTAGAACGTAGTGCTGTGAAAAAATTTGCTGAAGCAATTGGGGATTTACATCCAATTTATGTTGATGAAGAATTCGGAAAACAAACTAGATATGGACAAAATATTGCTCCAACAACATTTCCTAGAGTATTTGAGTATGGAAAAATAGAGAATTTTAACTTACCTAATGTTGGGCTAATTCATGGTGAGCAAACATTTGAATATAAAAGGCCACTTTTAGTTGGAGAAACCATTAATTGTTATACAGAGATAAAGGACTATTATGAAAAACGCGGTGGGCATGGATTTATGGGCTTTCTAGTACTGTCAGATAACGGAGAGGATCAAGCAGGCAATATTATTTTTACTACTAAATCAGTTGTTATTATAACTGAAGAGGTTAGGAAGGTGTTAACGGTATGACGGTTTTATTAGATTTACATATTGGCGACTCGTTAAAACCAGTCATACTTGAACCAGTAACTCGAATTGATTTAATAAAATACGCGGGAGCATCAGGTGATTACAATCCTATTCATACAATTGATGAAGAAGCAAAGAAAGCTGGTTTACCTGGGATTATTGCACATGGCATGTGGACAATGGGGAATTTAGCGAAGCTTTTTTCAGATTATTTAGAAGTCGGATTTATTGAAAATTACTCCATAAGATTTAAAAATATGGTATTTCTAAATGATGTCATCACATTAAATTCAACACTTGATAAAATTGATGAAAACAACCTACATTTTAAAGTAAACGCAAAGAACCAGAACGATGTAACTGTTATAACTGGTAAAATTTTATTTAAATTATATGAATGATACTGATTCTAATTGGGACTTCTAAAAGGAGTCCCTTTTGTATTTTACAAATTTCAACTTCAATAAATGTTAATTTTACATTAAATAGGATTTGGATACAGTAGATTTACACATAATATTAAAAAACGAAATAGGTGAGAAAAATGGATCTTTCATTTGATAAATTATTAGAGCAATTTGATTTGAAAAAAAATGAACACCAAAAAAATTTGCATAAGGTTAACAAAAGAATAGATGAAATAGAATCTCATATGGAAGAAATTAAAAAGCAATTACATAATTTTGACCATCAAATTGTTAATATAGAAAAAGAATTAAAAACTACACTATCAATGATTAGCAGTGAAACTGAATCAAGCTCACATCACAATATAGATCATAATAATGGACATGACGAGCAAAACGAGCATCATGAACATCATGAGCAAAACAGACATCAAAAGCATCACAAAGGTCATGAACACCATCCTGATCATCCTAATTGGGCTGAAAATTTAATACATAATGTGGAGGAATTTTCAGCAAGTATATTTGAACCAAAGCATGAAGGTCATAAAGAGCATCATGAACATCATGAACAGAAAGAACATCATGAGTATGAACACCATCAACAACAACAAGAGCAACAAGAACATGAACATTTCGAGGAAAAGCAACATAACTCTAGAGTAGCTAATAGGAAAAAGTATAATAATCAAAATACAGAAAATATAAACCAGTATTCTGCAAGTACAATGGACGAAAGTCTATTGAGCGGCATAGCAACTGGATTAACGAGTTTTAATGAAAAAAATTATTCGGAATTAACATCTGATTTCACAAATCATAATGAAGAACAACACCAACATAACAACCATGGTAACGTCTCTAATGAAAAGAAGACATCTGAACAATTATTAGAAACGGATTTTTCTGATTTATCAATTGATGATTGGGAGGACTCTACTACCAACTTATCGATGTCAGAATGGTTTGAAGTTGATCCTAATGATAAAAGATAGGATCATTTGATCAATTTAATTGATTATGGAGCCAAGTCGCTATCCATTCGATACATTTAGCCAAATCAGTAGTGAAATTCAACAACATGGTGTTAGTGAAAAACTTATTTGCAAGTGGGCAAATGCATTACTTCTAAAAAGTGAAGTAATGCATTTTTGCTTTTTAGAGGAAATACACTCTGATTTGGTGAATTTATCAAGAAAATACAACTAATTATGTATTTTTGAGCTATGATGGTACATAAAGATATAAAATTGAGAATATATAGAGAGTTAATATAGTGGGTTATTCTAGTAGGCTATTTTGGTCCCAGTATAAGCTTTGTGAAAATTTGTGATTTGAATAAGAAAATAGATAGGAGTTAATATGTCTAAGAAAACAATAGTATTTACAGGTGGTGGCTCTGCGGGGCATGTAACACCAAATATCGCCATTATTAATGAATTAAATAAAAATGATTGGGATATCCATTATATTGGATCTAAAAAAGGAATTGAAAAGGAACTAATAAATAAAATTGAATTACCTTATTACGGGATTTCAAGCGGAAAATTAAGACGATATATAGATTTTGAAAATATTATTGATATGTTTCGAGTAATAAAAGGCTGTCTTGACGCAAGAAGAGCATTAAAAAAAATTAAGCCGAGTTTAGTTTTTTCAAAGGGTGGCTTTGTTTCTGTACCAGTAATCATTGCCGCTAGCACATTGAAAATTCCAATTTTTATACATGAAAGTGATATGACACCAGGACTTGCGAATAAAATTTCCCAGCGATTTGCTACAAAAATTTTCACTTCTTTTGAAGAAGCAAAAAATTATTTTCCAAAAAATAAAACAACGGTAATTGGTTCACCTATAAGAAAGGAATTATTAAATGGCTCAAGACAAAAGGGCATAGAATTCCTTAATTTTAAAAGTTATATACCAATATTAACAATTATGGGTGGAAGTTTAGGTGCAAAGAAAATCAATGAAACTGTTAGAGAATCATTACAGGATCTAACGGAAAAGTATCAGATTGTCCATCTATGTGGTAAAGGAAATATTGATGAAAATTTAAAAAATATTCAAGGATATAAGCAATTTGAATATATTCATGACGAACTAGCAGACGTACTGGCCGCATCTCAAATGATTATCACTAGAGGTGGCTCAAATGCAATATTTGAATTTTTAGCATTACATAAACCGATGTTAATCATCCCACTTACGAAAAATCAAAGTAGGGGAGACCAAATATTAAATGCAAATTCTTTTAAAGATAAAGGCTTTGCATTAATGATGGAAGAAGAGGATTTAACGACTAAATCACTCCAAGAATCGATTGAAGAACTTCAAACTAAAAAGGACTTTTTCATTACCAATATGAAATCATCGAATCAAAGTGAAGCACTTGATATACTACTTGTGGAAATAAATAGTAATTAATTCGATTAAAGCATTCTTCTAAATAAAGGAAGAAATGTTTTTTTGTTGAATAACACTAATGGGACTAAGAGAATTATTGTAAGAAGTAGGTGGAAAATTTGATTACAGAAAAACAATTAAACGAAATTAGCATTTTACAAGATACATGCGAAAAATTTGATGAAATAACGTTAAAGTTAAACTGGGAAATGTTAAGAAATCGAAGAAAAGATGTAAAAGAAGATTTCTTTCACTATGAAGAAAATCAATTAGTTGGATTTTTAGCGACTTATTATTTTGGAGAAAAAGTTGAAATCTGCGGTATGGTTCATCCGGAATTTCGACGAAAAGGAATTTTTTCTAGTTTGTTAAATGAAGCACTGATTTCAATAGCTCCAGCCACTACCATTTTATTAAATGCTCCTCAAGCTTCAGCATCAGCGAAAGCATTTATTCGAAATCAAAAAAATTGTACCTATTCTTTTTCTGAATATCAAATGGCTTGGAAAAACCAAGAGGTAAAAGCATTTACACCAATCGTTAAATTCACGAAAGCAGAGCAAGTAGATTTCGTATTTATTTCAAATTTAGATGTTGTATGTTTTGGATTTGAAAATAGTGATGCAGAGAAGTACAACCAACGCATTTTAAATGAACCAGATCGTGATTTATTTATAATAGAAGTAAATGATAAAAAAATTGGTAAAATGAGCTTGCTTCGAGAAAAAAATGAGAGTTGGATTTATGGTTTTGCAATACTTCCAGAATACCAAGGTAGGGGATATGGAAAAAATGCATTACTCCAAACCATTCAAAAAGAAAACGAGATTGGAAACGAAATTCATTTAGAAGTTGCTTTAGAAAATAGTAACGCGAAGAAATTATATATCGATTGTGGATTTAGACAATATAATACTCAAGATTATTATAAAATTAGCCAATAATTTGTAAGAGACTGTCTGTTTTTTTATGACAGCCTCTTTTTTTATGTACTATGAAAATATCTATGTTACACTAGAAATGGATTAAATGGTAAAGGGTGAAAGTTTTGGAAAAAATAAGAGGATTTGAAGTAGCAAAAGGATTCGAAAATTGTGGAGTGAATCTACCAAAAAGAGCAACGACTCATGCAGCTGGATATGATATCGAATGTATTGAAGAAACAATTATAAATCCAAACGAGATCAAACTTGTTGGTACAGGGTTAAAAGCGTATATGCAAAAAGACGAATTTTTAGCATTATTTGTACGCTCGTCTACACCACTAAAAAAAGGCTTAATGAAAGGAAATGGGGTAGGGGTTATTGATTCAGACTACTACAGCAATCCTTCAAACGATGGCCATATCATGATGCAATTAATAAATGTATCAAAGGAGCCTGTTATCATTCAAAAAGGTGAGAGAATTGGACAAGCTGTTTTCCAAAAGTTCTTATTAGCTGATGATGATTTCGCAGGGGAAGAACGAGTAAGTGGTTTTGGAAGTACTGGCAAATAAAAATGCAGAAAAAAAAGAACTCGAGCAGATCGAGTTCTTTTTTTTGTAATTAGTCTAACATTTTTGCAAGTTTTGGTGATAAAGCAAGTAAGATTAAACCTGCAACGATTGCTGCTCCACCTACTGCTAAGAATACTTGTAACATTCCAAGAGTTGTTGTAAATGCAGCTAATTGACCACCAACTAAGTTTGCAATGAAACTTGATGATAACCATACACCCATTAATAATGAAGCAAGTTTAGCAGGTGCATAACGAGATACTGCTGATAACCCAACTGGTGAAAGTACTAATTCAGCAATTGTATGGAAGAAATATGTCATAACCATGAATAACATGTTTGCTTTTACAGTAATATGATTTGGATCAGAACCTGTTTTCATAACTGCCATAATTGTGAATGCGAAACCAACACCTAATAGGATAAGACCCATTGCCATTTTCGCAGGAACGCTAATGTTTTTACCATTTCTTGCCATTTTAATCCAGATCATAGAAAGAACTGGAGCGAAAAGCATAATGAATAATGGGTTAACAGATTGGAACCATGCAGATGGTACATTGAAGCTTCCAACTTTAAGATCTAAGAAACGCTCAGTATAAAGTGTTAATGATGAACCAGCTTGTTCAAATCCAGCCCAGAAAAATACTACGAATGCAGCTAAGATAAAGATAACAGTAGTACGTTGTTTTTCTTTTTTAGTAAGAGGGATATCCTTAACTGAAGCGCTGTTACCCTCTTTCACAACTTTTGCATTAGGTTTTGTACCTAAGTCACCAAGATATTTTGATGCTAATAAGTTGAAAATAATTTGACCAATAATCATACCGATTGCAGCTGCTAAGAAACCATAACGGTAACCGAATAAATCATCGCCAGCAGCATTTTTTGACATAAATAAAGTTTGTGCTAAATAACCAGTAACAAGTGGAGCAAAGAATGCACCTAAGTTGATACCCATGTAGAAGATTGTGAATGCACCATCACGACGTGGGTCATCTCCTTCATAAAGTTCACCAACAATTGTTGAAATGTTTGGCTTGAAGAAACCATTACCGATAATCATTAAAATTAAACCAAGATATAAACCAGTTGAAGAATGAATACCGAATAATGCGATATTACCAGCTGCCATAATAATACCACCAATTGTAATAGCAGCACGCTTTGCAAGGAAATTATCTGTAATCCACCCACCAATGATTGGAGTGAAATATACTAGTCCAGTAAATAATCCATAAAGTTGTAGTGCCCATGCATCTTTAAATCCAAGTCCACCTTGAACTACTGAAGTTGTTAAATAAAGAACTAAAAGTGCACGCATTCCATAATAACTAAAGCGCTCCCAAGCCTCAGTTGCAAAAAGTAAGTAAAGGCCAGGTGGGTGTTTCGTTTTTTGATTTTGCTCGTTTGATGAAACGTTTTGTTTTGCTGCTACGCTCATTCAAATTCCTCCCTCATAAGTGCTATTCTGTGTAATTTTCTGTATGAATATTTATTGTCGCCAATTCATATACTATTCTGTCAATTTACTGTAAAAAATAATTTCCGAATTCAACAAATTTCGACAATTTGAGTTAAAAAAAATTTCTAACTATTTTCATCAGAACAATGCTACTAAATTTTTATCTAGATCCACAAAAATAACTTGGGACCAATTTACTATTTTAGTATAACACACAATAGCGTATTTCTGTAAAGTTTTTTATATTGTCAGACAAATCTAGCAATACTGATTTTTCTTATTAAATTAGTATTTTTAGACATTGTCGATTGACCTGTATTAGTACAGCCTAAACAAAAAGACCTATATCTAAATAATAATAAGTTTTTGAAATATTTCAAGGGTTTTTATTATTTTTTACTTTAATATTATAAAAGTTTAATTAAACAAAAGAATGAGAATTGTCAAAATATGTCGAAAAGAAAAAGAAAGTTTTCTCCTTTTTTTAATATTCAATTAATTCATATGGACGATTTTCTAAAATATGGATATACTAAAAGTACTATATATGAAACGGAGTGATGAATATGGGAAAGTTAATTAATTTAGTTCAGAAGAAGGTAAATAGTAGAGGACAAAAAATGGAGTAAATCTTCATTATTGTCCTTATATAATTGGAGGACAAAATGAATTTAAAACAATTAGGTTGGAACGAAGCGTTCGGAGAAAAGGATCAAAATACTGTAGTTGCAAGAGTTATATCTGAACAAAGACAAATTTATAAATTGCATGATGGAGAAAATGAACTAACTGGTGAAGTTTCTGGGAAATTTCAATTCCAAGCAAAAGTAAAAAGTGATTATCCATCCGTTGGAGATTGGGTTGTAATTGAACCGTTAAAGGGTGAAAACAAAGCAATTATTCAAAAAGTATTGCCGAGAATAAGTCAATTCTCAAGGCAATCTGCAGGAGAAAAAACTGAAGAACAAATAGTAGCTGCTAATATAGATTATGTGTTTTTAGTAATGGCATTAAATAACGATTTTAATATAAGAAGATTAGAACGTTATTTACTTGTTGCCTATGATAGTGGAGCAAATCCAATTATTGTTTTAACAAAAAAGGATTTATGCACTGACCTACCAACCAAAATTGCAGCAGTTGAAGAGATTGCATTTGGTGTACCGATTTATTCTGTAAATAGTACAAATGGAGAAGGTATTGAAGAACTGAAACAGCTCATATCATCCGGGAAGACTGTTTCCTTACTTGGTTCTTCAGGTGTCGGTAAATCTACATTATTAAACGCGTTAATCGGTGAAGTAATTCAAATAACACAGGACGTACGTGAAGGTGACGATCGCGGAAAACATACTACTACACATCGCGAATTATTTTTCCTACCATCTGGTGGAATGGTCATCGATACACCAGGTATGAGAGAATTACAGCTTTGGGGTGGAGAAGAACATATAAGCTCGACATTTTCAGATGTCGAAGAATTAGCTAAATCATGTAAATTCTCTGACTGTACACATGCAAACGAACCAGGATGTGCAGTTAATCGAGCAATCGAAAACGGCGAACTAGATCAGCAAAGACTCACAAGCTATCGTAAATTAATGAGAGAACTAGCGTATGCAGAACGTAAACAAGACGCATCACTAGCTAGACAAGAAAGAGATAAGTGGAAAAAAATTAGTAAAATGATGAATACTAAGTCTTATAAGTAAGGGAGAAGAGTATTTATACTCTTCTTTTTCTTTTGAGATTTAGTGACTTTTATGGGGTTGTTGATGAGTAAGTAAAAATGCATGAATGTACGAGTTAGTGACTTATAAGGGGTTCATGGGTAAGTACAAAGGCAAAAATCCACGATTTAGTGCCTCATAAGAGGTTCATGAGGAAGTACAAAGGCAAGAAACCGGGATATAGTGCCTCATAAGGGGTTCATGAGGAAGTACAAAGGCAAAAATCCGCGATTTAGTGCCTCATAAAAGGTTCATGAGTATGTAAAGAGGCAAAAATCCGCGTTTACCTTACTCATAATGAGTCAAAGGGTACTTACATAATTCCTCAAAAAAATCTCAGTCTTAAGACCGAGATAAGACAATACTTAAGTTTGTATCAAAACGAGCAAAAAATAGATAAACTACATAGTAGAATAGTTAATAACAAAAGCTTTCGATTGCTATTAACAAGCTAGTTTAGTGAATAGAGGAGAGCTATATGAAGCGATTTAGACGATTGTCTAGCAATGAATTAACTGGATTATTATTCATAATTGCAGGCATAGGATTATTATTTGATCTATTTTTAAATCCTTTTGCAATAATCGCAGCTGGGGTAGGTATTTATTTATTTCAGTATGGGGCAAAAAAACGTAAAGTTTACCCTTCTACATCTGCGAATATCGCGTTTTTTGGAGGAATCATTTTATTTATCAGTAATGTATTTCAATTGAAATCAATCTTAGGGGTATTATCCTTTATTGTGATTTATGTAGGATATTTAATATTCGTTAATTCTAAATTTAATGCAAAGGTCATTGTTCCAAACATAGTTGAAACAACGAATACAGGAGTCTTTGAAACAAATTCTCTCATTTCAAATCGATTTTTCACAAATATCCATCTAAAGAATGATTCATTTGAATTAGATGATGTTGATTATTATTTTGGAATTGGTGATGTCATAATCGATCTTTCAGAGTCATTTATTCCTGAAGGAGAGACAGTGCTGGTATTAAATGGAATCATCGGTAATATTACATTGTATGTGCCGTATGATTTAGAAGTCTCGATCCAGCATTCTACTTTATTTGGGAAAATTAATATCCTTAAAAATAAATTGAACGGATTTAACAAGAATTGTAAGTTCACTTCTAATGATTATAAAGAAGCTTCAAGAAAGTTAAAAATTGTCACTTCTTTAGCAATCGGAAATATTGAGGTGACAAATAAATGAAAATTGACAAAGGTATCTTTTTATCAATCTGTCTTGCTGCATTTACATCAAGTATTTTAATCTGTGGCGTTGTTTATTATTTCATTGATCATACTTTTCTTGATAAATTGCTTTTGTATAAAATTGGAAATTTTTCTTTATTATTAATATTATTTGTAGCAATCATTATCATATCAATTGTTTATAGTACAGCTGTTTTGAGCACGATTCGTCATAATGAAAAAGCATTATTAGAAGGTATAGCAAAGGCAGAAAATGGAATTTATCATAAAGAATCAGAGCATTCAATTCGGTCAATTGATAACGAAATCGAATTAAAACTTCAAAAAATATCTAAACAAATTGAAGATTCAAGGAAGACTGTTCAAAAATTAGTAGATGAAAAGAAATTAATTGAATCTCAGACAATTGAAGATGTCGTAACAAAAGAGCGACATAGACTAGCGAGGGAATTACATGACTCAGTTAGCCAACAATTATTTGCGATTTCGATGATGATTTCTGCGATCAATGAACTTGGTGAAACTACATTTAAAGAACAATTACAATATATTGAAAAAATGGCGATTAATGCTCAATCAGAAATGCGTGCACTTTTATTACATTTAAGACCAGTTCAGTTAGAAGGTAAAAGCTTAAAAGAAGGCGTAGAAAAGCTTCTAACTGAATTAACAAATCGTCAAGCTCTTCAATTAAAATGGAAAATCGATGATATTTCACTCTCAAAAGGTGTAGAGGATCATTTATTTAGGATTATTCAAGAAGCATTATCGAATACTTTAAGGCATGCAAATGCAAAAACTTTTGAAATACGAATTAGAAAAATTGAAGATTTTGTATTAGTTCGAATGATTGATGATGGAATTGGGTTTGATATCGAGAACCGAAAAACTGGTTCGTATGGATTGCAATCAATTAGTGAACGTTCTTCTGAAATTGGTGGAACGGCAAAAATAGTAAGTATACCAAAAAGAGGAACCCAGATTGAAGTAAAAGTTCCTGTAATTGAATAGAGGTGGGAAATTTGATCAAAGTCGTGTTAGTTGATGATCATGAGATGGTAAGAATGGGTGTTTCTACATATTTAAGTACTCAATCTGATATTGAAGTGGTTGGTCAAGCAAGTAATGGAAAAGAAGGCGTAGAACTTGTATTAGAAAAACGTCCTGATATTGTATTAATGGACTTAATTATGGAAGTTATGGATGGAATTGAAGCGACGAAACAAATAATTTCAAAATGGCCAGAAGCAAAAATCATCATTGTTACAAGTTTTATTGATGATGAAAATGTTTATCCTGCCATTGATGCTGGTGCAATTAGTTATATGTTAAAAACATCTAGAGCTAGTGATATCGCAAATGCAATACGAACGACACATAAAGGTGGATCAGTTTTAGAACCAGTTGTTACTGGGAAAATGATGAATAGAATGAGAAAATCTACCCAACGGGAATTACATGATGATTTAACGGCTAGAGAACAAGAAGTACTTCATTTAATGACTGAAGGTAAGTCAAATCAAGAAATCGCCGATACTTTATTTGTTTCATTAAAAACGGTAAAAACGCATGTAAGTAATATTTTAACGAAATTAGAAGTGGTCGATCGAACTCAGGCCGTAATTTATGCTTTTAGACATGGAATTGTTGAACAAAAATAGATTTATTTATAAAAAGAAGTCAAAAATGGCTTCTTTTTTTCTATTTTTATAAGAAGATTTGAAGCAATATTTTAGATAAATAAATAATTAATGGTAAGATAGTTATATTCGTTTTATTTATTTTGGAAGGAGCAGTTAATTGAAGATAAAATTGAATCATAAAATCATAAAAGAACGCTGCGGTACAGTCTCCTTCAAAAGGGGTGACTCTTTTTATCGCGCAAATAAAGTACAAATCGAAAAAGTTAATGAAGATACTTGTACAGCAACAGTTATAGGAAATGAAGATTTTACCGTTCATGTTATAAGAGAAGAAAATGGTGATTTTTATAGTAAGTGCACATGTCCTAAACTAGCTTCAATTAAAACAGATTGTCAACACATAGCTGCAGTTTTAATTTCGATTTTTGAACGTCAGAAAAACGAGAGAAATCCTTCAGAAATTGATGTTTTTATGGAAAACTCCGATAGATCGAATGGTATTTTAGAACTTTTTCATGATAAAACGTTTCGTAAAAGCGGACAATTAAAGCATTTTGACGATCGGCAAATAATTGATTTTGAGTTTATTTGCGAAGTCGTTGAAATGAGTGAAGGCTATAAAATCCTTGGAATTGCTATGACATTTGGAAAAATGAAAGTAGAAAATCTACGAAATTTTTTAAAGGATGTTAATGAGGGTAAAGTAAGTAAAATTTCGGATGATATTATTTTTGACCCTAATTTACATTGTGTACAAAATGAAGTTAATCGAATTTGGGAACTTTTAATAAAGCTGTTAGATGATGAAAAAATGTTTAATGATCATTTGACTAAGAAAAATGAATACATGTTCATTTCTCCGACAATTTGGAGACAATTCATTAATTTATTAACTGTTACAGAAAACGTAAAAATAATTGAAAATGGAATACCATTTTATGGAATTTCATTTACCGAAGATAAATTACCTTTGGAATTTGAAATTGAGCATTTAAGTGATCAATACTTTTTAACTGCAAAAGGAATTGAGCAATTAACAATAATGGAAGCTTATTCAACAGTCTTATATCGTGGAAGAATATATAATCTTAAAGTTGAGGAATTTAATCGACTTGTTGAGTTAAAACAAATATTTAAAAATACAGTACATGAAAAAATAAATATTCCAACAGACCAAATCCATCTTTATGTTGAGAAAGTCATTCCAGGTCTTATAAAGCTTGGTAAAGTACAAATTCCTACTGCATTATCAAACCAATATTCAGAAGCCCCGTTAAGAGCAAAGCTATATTTAGATCGTATTAAAAATAAATTACTTGCAGGGATTGAATTTCATTATGATCGCATCGTGATAAATCCGCTAGATCAAAGAGAAATTCAACTGAGTAAAACGTTAATTAGAGATGAAGAAAAAGAATTAGAAATATTACAATTAATGGAAGATAGTTCATTTTCAAAAACTGAAGGTGGCTATTTCTTACAAAATGAAGAACTTGAATACGATTTTTTAAGAAATATAGTACCTAAGCTTGAAAAACTAACTGAAATTTATGCAACGACCGCTGTTCGAAATCGAATTTTTAAAGAAAATAAGAAACCACAAATACGAGTTAATTTAAAAAGAGAACGAACGAATTGGTTGGAATTTAAATTTGAATTAGACATTCCCGAGAAACAAATCAAAGAAGTTTTATTAGCACTAAAAGAGAAACGGAAATATTATCGGTTACATGATGGAACTTTGTATTCGCTTGAAACGAGAGAATTACAAGAGATAAGGCGATTTTTAAATGCAGTACCTGAGCAAGAGTTTGATTATGAAAGTGTTTTAAACTTACCGATAAAAAATGGTCTATATTTATTAGATTCTGCGGAAGAAACTAGTTTGTTTAAAATAGAAGATCGATTGAATCAGTTTTATGAGAGTTTAATAAATCCAAATGAAATAGTAGAAGAAGTACCTGTAACAATGAAAAATCTGTTAAGAGATTACCAAATTTTTGGATACAAGTGGATGAAGAACTTAGCAAAGTTCGGATTTGGAGGAATTTTAGCGGATGATATGGGATTAGGTAAAACAATTCAAAGCCTTGCTTATATACAATCCGTTTTAAACGAAATCCGTTCATTTAATGCACCAATTCTAATTGTTTGTCCTACTGCATTAACGTATAACTGGTTAAGCGAAGTATTCAAATTTACACCTGAAATTCAAGCGCTTGTCATTGATGGAAATAAAAATGAAAGATTGAAAATACAAAAGGAACTAGTCAATATCGACGTTTTAATTACCTCTTATCCGATGTTAAGAAACGATATAAAGTGGTACGAAAAGCAAAAGTTTCATACAGTATTTTTTGATGAGGCACAAAATTTTAAGAATCCTTTTACTCAAACAGCTAAAGTCGTAAAAAAGCTAAATGCTGATCAACGGTTTGCTTTAACAGGTACGCCAATTGAAAATTCACTCGAAGAACTTTGGGCAATTTATCATGTAGTTTTTCCAGAATTATTTGGAGGGTTAAAGGAATTTAGCAATTTGACTAGAAAAACAATCTCTAAAAGAGTTCGACCTTTCTTATTAAGAAGATTAAAAGAGGATGTTCTTAAGGAGCTTCCAGAGAAAATCGAATGGAAGGAATCCGTCGAATTGTTACCAGAGCAAAAAAAATTATATGCAGCATATTTAGCAAAACTACGACACGACACACTAAAGCACTTAGCAGTGGATAAATTTACATTAGGCAAAAATCATATCAAAATTTTAGCTGGTTTAACCCGTTTAAGACAAATTTGTTGCCATCCAGCTTTGTTTATAGATGGTTATGAAGGTAGTTCAGCTAAGTTTGAACAACTATTTCAACTAATTGAGGCATCAAAAATAGCCGGTAGAAGAGTATTGATATTCTCTCAATTTACGAAAATGTTAGATTTAATCGGTAGAGAACTATCAGTCATGGGAGAACAATTTTTTTATCTAGATGGACAAACTCCTTCAGAAGAACGTCTATCGATATGCAATCGATTTAACACTGGTGAACATAACTTCTTTCTAATTTCATTAAAGGCAGGAGGAGTGGGACTCAATTTAACTGGAGCTGATACAGTAATTCTTTATGATAATTGGTGGAATCCTGCGGTTGAAAACCAGGCAACGGATCGAGCATATCGTTTCGGTCAAATAAATGATGTTCAAGTGATCAAGCTAGTCGCTAAAGGAACGATTGAAGATAAAATGAATGAACTACAAGAGAAGAAAAAACAATTAATAGGAGAAATTATTGAAACGAATGGAAAACCTTCATTTAATTTAACAGAAGAAGACATTCGCGAATTATTAATGTTCTAAACTATTTGCCGCTCACCTGAGTGGCTTTTCCCTTTCCCTCAAATAAGCCCTTGGCTTAGTTTTATTTCATTCTTAAATGTTTGAAAGCGAGTATATTAATAATGAAGCTAATAATTTAATAATTTTATAGATTGAAATGAAATTATTTTTATGAGAGGGAGAGTTTGCATGAGCAATAATCGAAAATTTGTTAATGTCTCAGCAGGAGTTCCAGGGCCAAAGGGAAAAGAGCTCATAGAATTACGTAATGAGTTTGTTCCAAATGGAGTTGGAAATAATACACCTGTTTTTGTAGAAAAAGCAAACGGTACAATCGTTGAGGATGTTGATGGAAATAAATTTTTAGATTTTGCTGGAGCAATTGGTACGTTAAATGTAGGACATACTCCAAAGAATGTTGTACAAGCGATTAAAAATCAATCAGAGCGATTAATCCACTCGTGCTTTCATGTAGGAATGTATAAGTCTTATATTGATTTAGCTAAAAAATTATCTGAAATAACGCCTGGGGATTTTTCTAAAAAAACAATTCTATTAAATAGCGGTGCTGAAGCAGTTGAAAATGCTGTTAAAATTGCAAGGAAGTACACTGGCCGTTCAGGCATTATTTCGTTTACACGAGGATTTCATGGGCGGACTTTATTAGGAATGTCTTTAACAAGTAAAGTAAAACCATATAAATATAAAATGGGACCATTTGCTCCAGCTACATATAAAGCAAAATTCCCTTATTTATCGAATAGACCAAAAGAGTTATCTGAAGAAGAATATATTAATTTTTGTATCTCTCAATTTAAGGATTTTCTTTTAACAGATGTATCACCGGAAGAAGTGGCTGCGGTTATTATGGAGCCCGTCCAAGGAGAAGGAGGATTTATTGTTCCTCCAAAGAAATTTGTAAAGGAAGTATATTCTATTTGTAAGTCACATGGAATTTTGTTCATAGCGGATGAAATTCAAACAGGATTTGGGCGAACAGGTGAATTATTTGCATCAACCATTTTTGAAATTGAACCTGATTTAATCACAATGTCAAAATCAATCGCAGCTGGTGTACCAATTAGTGCGGTGACAGGGCGTACTGAAATAATGGATGCGGCATCACCCGGTGAATTAGGTGGAACTTATGGCGGAAGTCCATTAGGTTGTGTAGCAGCGCTCGAAGTGATTGAAAAAATTGAAAGTGAAAAATTATGGATTCGAGCTAGATCGATTGGAGAAAAAATCAAATCATTTTTTGGTCAATTGAAAAATGATTTTCCAATAATTTATGATATTAGGGGACTAGGAGCAATGGTAGGTATCGAATTTATAGATCCTACTTCTGGTCAACCAGCAAAAGAGTTTGTAGCAGCGTTAACAAAAAAATGTTGTGAAAATGGAGTTATTATTCTTAGCGCAGGTGTTCATAGTAATATTCTACGTTTCTTAACGCCTTTAATTATTTCTGACGAGGAATTAGATGAAGGACTGAATATTATCAAACAATCAATATATCAAGTTGCTAGTCAGCTTGTAACTGAGGTGAAATAGAATGAAAAAGCAATTTTATATAGAAGGAAGTTGGGTTGAAGGGGTTAAACATGAAAATCTTGTTGCCCCTCATTCTGGTGAGGTGTTAGCCGAAATTCCAATCGCAACGATAGAGAATTTAGAAGAGGCGATCAGAGCGGCTAATAACGCGAAAACTCAAATGGAAAAACTCAGCTCGTATGAAAGAAGTGTCATTTTAGAGCAATTAGTTGAACAATTTAAAGAAAATCGTTCAAAACTTGCTGAAATTTTAGCATTAGAGGCATCCAAACCTCTAAGGGCTGCTTTAGGTGAAATTGATCGAACGATTGCAACTTATAAAATAGCCGCTGAAGAAGCAAAAAGAATATATGGAGAAACAATCCCTCTTGATGCAGTAGCAGGTGGTGAAGGTCGAGTCACTTATACAGTCAGAGAGCCAGTTGGTGTAATTGGTGCAATTACACCGTTTAATTTCCCGTTTAATTTAGTCGCACATAAAGTTGGTCCAGCAATTGCTGCAGGAAATACAATTGTTTTAAAACCAGCTAGTCAGACTCCACTTTCTGCCATTGCATTAGCTGAAATGATTGATAAAACGGATTTACCTAAGGGTGCGTTTAACCTGATTACCGGAAAGGGCTCGGAAATCGGTGATGCTTTAGTAAAACATCCTGACGTGAACGCAATTACATTTACCGGCAGTCCTGAAGTCGGCATCTCACTAAAAAACAAAGCAGGATTAAAAAAAGTAACGTTAGAACTAGGGTCAAACTCAGCATTGATCATCGATGAAGATGTCCAGTTAACTGATGAATTAATCAATCGTTGTGTATGGGGAGCCTTTATTTATAACGGCCAAGTTTGTATTTCATTACAAAGAATTTTTGTACATCATACACTTTATAATGAATTCCTATTGAAGATGAAAAATGCTACTAAAATGTTAAATATAGGTTCGCCATTAGACCTTCAAACAGATATTAGTGCATTAATTTCTAAAAAAGATGTTGCTAGAATAGATGAATGGGTAAAGCAATCTATTAAAGATGGAGCTGATCTAGTAACTGGTGGGGACATAATAGATGAACGTCTTTATAAACCAACTATTTTAACAAATGTAAAGAACAGTAGTGATGTATCCTGTAAGGAAATTTTTGGTCCAGTTGTCGTCATCAATTCATATGAACAGTTTGATGAAGCAATAAATGAAGTAAACAATAGTCGGTTTGGATTACAAGCTGGTGTTTATACAAACAACTTACAAAGAGCATTATATGCTACTAAAAAATTACATGTAGGTGGCGTGCTAGTAAACGATGTTCCTACATTTAGAGTTGATTTAATGCCTTATGGTGGCGTAAAAGAAAGTGGTTATGGAAGAGAAGGCATAAAATATGCAATACAAGAGATGACTGAATTGAAACTAGTCTCTATTAAACTTTCAGACTGTTGACAAGCGCTTGCAATCAGTCTGATAATCATTGGTATTGGAATTTGTCTTACAATGCAAGGACTGATCATGTATTAATTTGATCAGTCCTTTTTTTATTCTAAAACTTCAGAATTATATGTTATATTTGAATGATACGAAGTGAATTGTAAAAGCTTCGAAGGGGGATTAAGTATGGAAATTCGAAAATTAACAATTGAAGATTTACCTGAGTTTATTCGATTAAGAAGTGAAGGATTAACATTATCACCAGAAGCATTCGGGGAAAGTTTAACTGAGTATGAGAGAAAATCAATCGAACAGCACACAAATAATTTCCCTAAGACTTTCGATAATTTTATTATTGGTGCTTTCGACAATGGCGTACTTGTTGGTGTTGCTGGCTTCTACCAAAAAAGATCTGAAAAAATGAAACATAAAGGAACAATTTGGGGAATGTATGTTACACCAGATTACCGAGGTAAAGGTGTAGGGAAAAAAGTTTTAAGTCAAGCGATCCAAGATGCTATGGAAATTGAAGAAATTTTACAAATTGAATTGGCAGTCATCTCATCTAATCAATCTGCAAAAAGACTTTATGAAGCAGTAGGCTTTGAAAGCTTTGGAACAGAAAAAAGAGCATTATTTGTTAACGGTGAGTTTTACGATGAAGACCATATGGTTAAGATTATTAAATAAGAAGAAAGAGATGATCAAATGAATGTTTTGATCGTCTTTTTTTATTTTAAAAGCTTTCATTTGTTCAATAAAAGTCCTAAAGGCTGTCTAATTTACAGCCTCTTTTTATTTCCAAAATTAACATTTTAATTTAACAGAGCCATTAAAAAATAGCAATTAACCCAAGTGAAAAATCGATAATTTTTTATGTAATTGTTGGATTATTGTTCACATTTATTTACATAATAAGTGTGTTATGATTGTGCTAAGTTTAGTAATAGAAGTAGGAGAACTAGATTGAAATCTAAACAAAAAATCATTCCATCATTATCATCGAATTCAGTCTATCTAGGATTATTGTTAGCTTTAGTAGGTGGTTTTTTAGATGGGTATACTTTTATAAGCAGGGACGGTGTATTTGCCAATGCACAAACGGGAAATCTTGTACTTTTGGCAATAAATCTATCATTTGGAAATTGGAAAAACTCTGTGGATTATATTCTACCTATTATAGCCTTTATTTTGGGGGTATTAGTTGCTGAATCGGTTAAACATCCACGTTTAAGAGAACTATTATACAGCTATAGACGTTCAATTCTCTTGTTAGAATGTAGTGTTTTATTGATTGTAGGATTATTACCTAGTAGTGTACCTAATATAGTTGTAACAGTTTGCATCTCCTTTGTCTCATCATTACAAATTTCAACCTTCACTCATTTAGATAAATGGACATACAATTCTACGATGACAACTGGTAATATTAGAATTGCTTCACAGGCAGCATATACAGCTTTTGTAAATCATGACAAAGAAGCAAAAACAAAATTTAAAGAGTTTCTCGTTATTATCCTTTCCTTTTCATTTGGCGCATTGTTTGGGAGTCTATCCACAAAGTATATTGGGAATCAGGCTGTTTGGATTGCTGCAGGAGTATTAATAGTAGCGTTAATCTTATATCATAAAGACAAAGGTTATTTTAGAAGGAAACTCCATTAATTTAAAAAAATGAGCCCTTTTCGGGGCTCATTTTAGTAATCTTATTTGAAAAACTGAATGAAACAAACAATAATAAGTGCAAATAAAATAGAAGGTAACATATTTCCAATTTTTATTTTTAATAAACCTAGTGAATTCAAACCAAGAGCAATTAATAAAATTCCTCCTGTACCTGAGATCTCAGCAATTATTGAATCTAATAAATGCTGTGTTACTAGATTCGGTACAAATGAGGCAAAAATGGCAATAAATCCTTGATAGATTAAAACTGGGACAGCGGAGAATAACACACCAATGCCGAGAGTCGAAGTTAAAATGATTGATAAAAATCCGTCCATCATTGATTTTGTATATAATATTTCATGATTATGACGGAGTCCGCTATCTAGTGCTCCGAGTATAGCCATCGCGCCAACACAGAATAATAAAGTCGATGTAACAAATCCTTTAGAAATAGAGCCTTCGCTTTTAGATTGAAATTTACTTTCGATAAATAGTCCTAATTTATCTAATTTACTTTCGATATCTAACCATTCTCCTACAACCGCACCTAGCGATAAACTGAAAACGACGATCAGAACTTGATTTGTTTTCATAGCTAAAGTAAATCCTATAACTATAATTACGAGAGAAATTGACTGAGTTACTAGGTTTTTCATTCGATCTGGAATTCTTTTAATAAACAAACCTAGTAAAGAGCCAAAAATAATAGCTGCTGCATTAACAATTGAACCGAGTAGTACCATGATTATCCCCTTTAACTTACATATAATTAATCTATTTTTAAGACTATTTTTCCGGTATTCAAATTGTTCTCCATTCGAGTATGCGCTTCATTCACTTCATGCCAATTATATACTGAATCGATAATCGGTTTTATTTTCTTATTCGTAAAAAGTGGTAAGACATCTTTTTTGAATTGATTTGTTAAATAGATTTTTTGCTCAAGTGTTTGTGAACGTAAAGTACTTCCTATAATGGAAATTCTCTTTGTCAAAAGTGGTAATAAGTTCACATCGTTCACTTTAACTCCACCCATTGTTCCAATCAAAATAAGCCTACCATTAGTATTCAATGATTGTAAGTTTTGATGAAAATAGGATGCACCAATAAAATCTAAAATGACGTCTACACCTACATGATCAGTAACTTTTTCGACGACAGTTTTAAAATCTTCATTTTTATAGTTAATCACATAATTTGCACCCAAATCAGTACAAGCTGCAAGTTTCGTTTCACTCCCAGCAGTAACGATTGAACTAGCACCAAATTCTCTTGCAAGCTGAATTGCAGCGGTCCCAACACCACTAGCTCCGGCATGAATTAATACAGTTTCATTTTCTTTTAATCTACCTAATTCAAATAAATTTAAGTAAGCTGTCAAAAACACTTCGGGTATAGCCGCAGCCTCTTCGAACGAAAAATGATCTGGAATAGAAATTGCCAAATCTGAAGGAATGGAAACATACTGCGCATAACCTCCGCCTGGCAATAAGCTACAAACACGATCTCCAACTTTCCAATTTGTAACATTAGCCCCAACCTGTTCAACAATCCCGGACATCTCTAAACCTAAAATCGGTGATGCGCCATTGGGTACGGGGTACTTACCATGTTTTTGAAGTAAGTCAGCTCGATTAATAGCCGTAGCATGAACTTTAACAAGTAGTTCATTTTCACCTAAAACAGGCATCTGATAATCGTCAATAAATAAATGCTTTGATTCATCAATTTGAACTGCCTTCATTCTAAAAACCCACCTTTAATTAATTTAATTCTTATCATACTATATAACTAATCGAAAGAATATTTTTAAAACTCGGATTGATGAAATTTATAGATTTGCTTAACACAATTCCTTACTCATTCTTTTTAAAGTAATTTTAGAGAAAATAATTTTAAAAAACTCCGAACTATAATCTGTTTTTAACTGTATATAGAGTAAGTGGTGAAAGGAGGAGAACTAGTGCCTGAAAGAATTGACAAAGATTGTTTAGAAGAATTGTTTAAAAATCACTCGTCATTGGTGTATCGTACTGCTTTCTTTTTAACCAAATCAAAAGTAATGGCAGATGAAATTACGCAAGAGACGTTCATTCGTATCATAAAAAAATTCCATCTGTTTGATCAAACAAAACCAATTGAGCCTTGGATTTATCGAATGACAGTAAATATCACCCGCAATATGATACGTAAACAAAAAATTAAGAAACTTTTCGGCATTAAGTATGATGTTCTAACTGAAAATGAAGTTGAACTATCGATTTTACAAAATGAAATGGAAGATCATTTATGGAAAGAGATAAATTTATTACCGCAGAAGAGTAAGGAAGTGATTGTTCTTCATTATTATTTAGAACTTAAATTAGATGAAGTGGCGGACTCTTTAAATATTCCGATCGGTACATGTAAATCAAGGCTTAATTACGCGTTGACAAAATTAAGAAATCGTTTATCGAAAAACGAACTGTTTAAAGTAGAACAAAAACTGAAAGGGGGAGAACTTAAAGGTGGAAAACAATCCTATTTCTGACATTAAACACACACTCCAGCAGAAATTAGATCAACATAATCCTTCCGTCACATATGATCAAATATGGAATAAAGCGAATTCCAATCGAGGTTATAATCGAATTCGAAAACCGTTTGTTTCAGTTGGGATTCTTTTGTTTCTGGCTATTACCATTTTTATTAATTCTCCTATTAAAAACGCACTAAAGGAAGACATGGGTATAACAAAAGAATATAAAAGTACTTCTGCGGAATCTAGTTTTGGACTATTAATTGTAAATGGGGCTCAATATCGGTTTGAAAGAATTTTACATAATGATGAATTTATACTGAAAGACCAAATTGGTGAAGTCAAAGAAGTCATTATAAATAATACGATTCCGAAAGTCAATTTTTCGTCAAATATGTTAAAGGTTGGCGATAAAATTTATTTAACGAATGAAGACCCAAATGTCATGATTGTAAAACAAGAGGACGGAACAATCTTAAAGTTTTTAAAAACTGAAAAATAATTGAAATTGCATTCATAAATAAAGAAAAATTTAAAGTCCAATTTGAAAATAGGGAGTGTTCAAAATGGCAAAATGGTTAAGATTCGCGATACTTTTTTTCTTACTCATTTTCACTGGATGTTCAGCAAATAATGAATTGAAAGGTAATAAGCCTCCAAAAACAATGGTTCAAGTGGAGGAACAAACATATGATACTAAGTTAGGTACTTATTGTTGGCAATCGAAAGGTCAAGGGGAATGCGTTGATACGGCAGGACCGGTCGAGTTGCTAAAGGGTAAAAAGCCGATTGAAGTAAAACCTGGCGAAAATGTTAAAATTATAATGAACTATAATCCTAAACCAAATGAAGTCCACTTGAGTCAAATAAATGATAATAATGAAATTGATATTGTAGTAGTGAAGAATCAATTTTCAGCACCTATTAATAAAGGAGTATATTACTACTCATATGGAGTATATTGGTTGGATAAAAAAGATAAGCACTTATCACATGGCGATGCCTTTTATGCTTTTGCTTTAGAAGTAAAATAAAACGTTTTTCGTTAGAATAAGAAAGGGTATGTTTTAAAAAAATTTGTTCAAAACATACCCTTAATAGATTACTAATTTATTCTTCTGTAGGAGCCTTTGGTCCATCAAGATCTAATTGATAAAAGGACAAGTCAAGCCATCTATTAAATTTATAACCTGCCTTTTTAATTGTGCCTGAATAAACAAATCCGAAGTTTTTGTGCATGGAAATACTTTTTTCATTATCTGCATCAATTCCGGCAATTAAAGTCATATACTCTCTTTCTTTGGCAATAGAGATTAATTCTTTCATTAATGAAGTGGCAATACCCTTTTTTCTGTATTCACTATTTACATAAACTGAATGCTCAATCGAATATTTATAGGCAGGCCAAGCTCTAAAAGGACCGAATGTAGCAAATCCAACGACCTTTTGATCAAGTTCGAAGACTAGTATTGGAAGCCCTTCAGCCATCTTTTGTTCAAACCAAATTTGTCTGCTTTCAAGCGTTTGTGGTTTATATGTATAAACTGCAGTTGTATTTAGAATGGCATCGTTATAAATCTCTAAAATGTCCATTAAATCCTTTTGAGTAGCTTCCCTAATCATTTTTTCTTTCCCCCAAATTTAATTTATTATCTCTTCTTATTTTAGAACTTTTTATATAAATCGTAAAATTGAAATTTATATTTGTTTGCTTAAATTGTTTTTTCATATTTTAATATTTCCATAGTGTGAAATAGAGGATATTCATTTATCGAATATCCTAATTTCATTATTTGACATGATTGTTCAAGAAGGAATCTAGTCTATTTTCGTTGAATTAGTTACAAATGATTTTTCAGACGATGTGGAAACTGCTTGGAAAAGAATTGTTTAGGCAGTTGGTTAGCATCAAAGTTTAATAGATTTAGATTTAAATAAAGAAATTAGTACATAGGAGTAAATTAAGTTATTGAATAGTTCTCTTCCAAGTGTGAATTTATATTTATCAAACACTTATTCATTAGAAGAACTTAAACAGTTGAATTTTTCTAAAGGTAAGTTTAAAGGAGCGAGGAAGTTAAAATGAATCAATCCTATTTTTATTTAAAATTAGAAACACATCAATTACATATGTCTTATAAAAATGAAAAACGTCGCGTGCGTGTTTTATTGCCCAAAAATTATGAAGAAGACCAGGATAAAAATTATCCAGTTGTCTATATGCATGATGGTCAAAATATTTTCTATAGTAGTGAATCTTATAGCGGGTATTCATGGAAAGTGATTCCGGCAATCAAACAAAACCAAGATTTACCAAGGATGATTGTTGTTGGAATCGATAACGGTGGACAAAATCGAATTAATGAATATACGCCTTGGAAAATTACTGAAAGCCCACTTCCTGAAGATTTTGAGTTAGGCGGGAAAGGCGTGGAGTTTGCTAGTTTTGTCATGACAGTCGTGAAGCCGTTCATCGATAAGCAATATCGAACTAAACCTGATAAATATCATACAGCGGTGATTGGTAGTTCACTTGGAGGGAATATTTCGGCATTTATGGGTGTTGAATATAAAGATCAAATAGGTGGATTAGGTATTTTTTCTTTAGCCAATTGGATTACAAGTAAAGCATTTGATCAGTATATTGCTAGTCAAGAGTTGGATCCTGAACAACGAGTGTATATTCAAGTTGGTACTCAGGAAGGCGATGATACCGATCGTCAATTCATGTATGGAAATATGAAGCAGGCATATATCGATTGCTCGCTTAAGTATTATAAACAACTGATAAAAGGCTCTGTTTCAATTGATAGCATTAGTTTAAATATTTATGCAGATGAGGTACATGATGAAAAGGCTTGGGCAAAACACTTACCAGAATGTTTACGTTTTTTAAGTGAGAAATGGTCTTAAATGAACTGAATAATGATATTTGACTTAAATTAGATAACTATTACTTTTTATAAAGGAGCAATTTTATGAATTATATTTTGATCTCTCCATATTATCCAGAGAATTTTCAGGCATTTGCTCATCGTTTGAAAGCTGCAGGTGTTAATGTACTAGGTATTGGCGAAGAGCCATATGACCAATTAGGGCCCAAATTACAAAACTCTTTAACAGAATATTATCGTGTGAATAATTTAGAAGATCTAGATGAAGTGAAACGTGCTGTTGCATTTTTATTTTATAAACATGGTCCGATTGAGCGTATTGAATCTAATAACGAATACTGGTTAGAACTTGATGCGCAGTTGCGTGAACAATTTAATGTATATGGAAATAAACCGAGTGACTTGAAAAAAGTTAAATATAAATCTGAAATGAAAAAGCTGTTTAAAAAAGCAGGTGTGCCTGTTGTAGATGGAAAAGTCGTTAAAACTAAAAAAGAGTTAACTAAAGCCATTGATGAATTAGGACTGCCAGTTATTGCTAAACCAGATAATGGTGTTGGTTCAGCTGCAACCTTTAAATTATGTTCAGAAGAGGCTGTACGCCATTTTGAAGAAGTATGGGATGAAGCACAAGTGTACTTCATTGAACCATATGTCGAAGGAGGCGTGCTTTGTACATTTGATGGTTTAGTTGATCAAAAAGGGAATATTGTTTTCCAAACAAGCTTTACATATAATGTGCCTACTCTGGAACTTGTTAAAGGTCAGTTGGATTTAGCTTATATTATTCAAAAAGAAATTGATCCAAAGCTTGAATACTATGGTAAATCGATTGTAAAAGCTTTTGGGATGAAGGAACGCTTTTTCCATATTGAGTTTTTTAAATTAGAAGATGGGGATTATGTTGCACTTGAATATAATAACCGCTTAGCTGGCGGCTACACGATCGATATGTACAATTTCGCATACTCCATTGATTTATTTGATCAGTATGCTTCTATTGTAACAGGTGGAGAAATTAAGGAACCCGATGCAAAAAACGAGTATTGTGTCGGTATAACACAGCGTGATGCGTATGAGTATAACCACGATACGAATGCTATTTATGAACAATTTGGCGACCGTGTGAAGTTTGATAAGCGTATTCCAGAAGCGTTTGCGGAACTCCAAGGAAATCAATTTTATGCGATTAATGCCGATTCACAGGAAGAAGTCGAAGATATCATTCGTTTTGTACATGAACGAAAAAATTGCAGCGTTGTAAACGTATAGGGATAGGAGATTTTTCTATGAATATAGAACATTTAAGCCATTGGAGCGGGGAATTAGGACGCGAAATGCAGTTGAACAGATATGGACACAGTGGCATGCCAATCCTAGTTTTTCCTTCATCTGGGGGGACACATTTTGAATACAATAATTTTGGAATGATTGATGTGTGTCATGACTTTATTGAATCTGGAAAAGTCCAATTTTTTACACTGTCTACCATAGATAGCGAAAGTTGGCTACACGACTCAAAATCGGTACATGACCGTGCATTAGCTCATGAAGCATATGATCGTTATGTAATTTCAGAAGCTATTCCATTTATTAAACATAAAACAGGTTGGTTTGATCCAATGATGACAACAGGTTGTAGTATGGGTGCGTATCATGCATTGAACTTTTTCCTAAGACATCCGGATGTCTTCCAAACAACCGTTGCTCTTAGCGGTGTTTACGATGTCCGTTTCTTTTTTGGAGACTACGGAAATGATCCTCTTGTATACGAAAATTCACCAAGCGATTACATATGGAATCAAAATGACGGCTGGTTTATAGATCGATACCGTTCAGCAGATATCATAATTTGTACCGGGCTAGGTGATTGGGAACAAGACGGACTGCCTTCATACTTTACATTAAAAGAGGCATTCGAAGAAAAGCAAATTAAAGCATGGTTTGATGAGTGGGGCGAAGATGCTTCACATGACTGGGTTTGGTGGCGAAAACAAATGCCGTATTATTTAGGAGAATTATTTAAATAAAATGTCAGGATATAAACAAGTCAGTCCAGAAAACTCTGTTCATGGCGGACGTTATTGAAAATAAACTAATGAGCTAAAAATATTTATAGGGGAGAGCCTCGTATCTTTTTACGAGGCGTTCTTTATAAGGTATTCGTAATTATTTAATGGATTATCCTTATTCCTTATTCACTACTGTCATTTAATTTAATAAAAACCGACTAAAAAGCCGTTTATGTTGTTCAACTAATGCATAGCGTTAGTTGAATAAGAATTATTCATAGATCTTTGTATCCAACTATTTTCTTTAACATTTTTGCATTCGTCAGACTAACTTTTCGATAATCTCCCATATTAACGATTGCACCGTCCCTAGTAAACCATATTTTTGCGTGTATTAATAAGACACCTTCTTTTGGACTATTGATAAATAAGTGTAAATTAGGTTTACCTAAGTCAAATTTTTCATTATTAATTTGCTTAGCAAAGGCAAGTACTTGTTGTAAATTATCTATCTTATCTTGATTGTTAACATCAGTAATGACATTACGTATTTCAATTACACCTTCTTGATGAGGCGTTTCATATCCCACCCTAATCTCTCTTGTTGGTTTGTTATAAGTTAATTTTACGCTAATAAAACCTCCACAAAAATAATTATTATTAAAAGTAAAATAACACCAATTTTTATAAATTTTTTCAAATCTACTACCTCCGAATAGAGATTTTCAATATACCTTCTATCTCGATAACTCCATAAAATTTATTCTATTTTTTCATAGATAAGTACTTTTATATCAATCTATCCCGCTTTAAAGCAAAAAAATCGACTTATAAAGTCGATCATTTTGTTCAACTAAAGCAATGCGTTAGTTCGATAATAAACTTATAAATCCGATAAAAAAAGTACTCCCTGTCATGATGAAAAGATTTCTTCTAAGTTTTCCTTTTTCCCGTAAACCCAATAGGAAAAGCACTATTCCTAATAAGAAAAGGGAATATGGTATCAAGATCAAAAATCGGTTAGTAATAAATCCGTAAACTTGCAGAATGATTGCAATTAAAAGTAATAAAGAACTTAACTTTTTAACCAATTTTTCGCCTCCTGGTTTAAAGCATAATTGTTTTTGGTTGAAGTAACTTACTTGCTATTATATATAAAAATGACGTGATTCTAAGCTTGCAGAAATAACATCAAATCTAATGTTTTTATCTTTTGTTTCACATTAAATAAAAAAAATCGACTTATATAGTCGATCGCGTTGTAGAACTAAAGCATACGTTAATTGAATAAGAACTCACATTTCCAATCGGGGAATTCCTCATTATGTTCAAGAAGATACTCTTTCATTATTTTCGAATCTTCAGGTAATCTTCTCGCCATTTCTGACCACCCAACAAACTCTATTTTATTTGGTAACTCTACGATTCCAGTAATGGTCTCCCAAAAAGAGTCCCAATTTTCACTATAATAAAATGGGAATTTCAGTTTTTCTTTTAATAGCGTATGCAATTCACTGTTAGTTCTTACTTTTGTTACATCAATAATTAAATTGGGTACTTTTGATTTTTTTTCTATTTCATTTTCAATTATGTATAGTAAAAGAACAAAATAAGGCAAGAAGAATAACAAAAGCAATATTATAGAACTTTGATCAATAATTATCATCCTATTACCCCTTAAACATCAAAAATTACTAAGACTACTAGAGTTATTTAATTATTTGCTAATTTTTCTCCAGTAATAATTTCATATAAAGTCGCTGAATCTACTTTTGATAATTGTACATATCGGCCACTTTTAGTTATTTCCAACATGTTGTCACTAGAATTAACCCATACTCTGTAAAGTATTTGTTTTACTTGAATATCAGGATTTTTAAACTGAAAAACCAATTCATATTCAGGTTGGCGGTACATTTTCGTATCTAAAACTTTCCAATCAGAATTTCTAAAAATTTCTTGTGCTTTTAATACGTCTTTATCTATTGTAACTTCTCTATAATTCTCGAATTTATGATTATTATGTTTTTGAACCAAAATCTTTTGTTTTTCAGTTTCTACTTCTTTAGAGCATCCTATTGCTGTAATCAAAAAAATCGTAATTAGGCAAAAGAAAATCCTGTTGAACTTCAGAACTATCACCTCCTAATTTCATTATACATTTTTAATGGCAATATTTGGTAAAATAATTAAAATATTTTAATTTTATGCACAAATAAAAAAACTGCTGAATGAAATTATCCCCTTATAGTAGACACACAAAAAAGCCCATTCGATAATAAGGAAAGGTAGTCTAATATGAGTATAGACACCACTCAAACTCACAACTATAGGAGGAACCCAACTATGAAATTAACTTGCCTAACTCTTACAAGTTTAGTGAGACTTATAGCAAGCTATTTTACAATTTCTAATTGGTATATAATAGTGTGAAGAAATTGTATTTTAACAAGGTGGTAATGAAAATGAAAATTTTGTTTGATGAAACTTATACTTCAAATGACGGAAAAAGAACAAGCAGGAATATATGGTATGGAGATGCTGATTTAACTGTTGATGGTGAATTTGGAAAAAACATTAATCTTAATGAAGATTTTATGGAAAATTTATGTGAAATAATAAAAAATGACTTATCTAAAAATGCAGCAAATAAGGCTACTGAAACTAACTGGTATATTTATGGAAGTGGTGTAACTCAGGACGCTATTGGAGACAATATCCGCGCGACAATTATGGTTCGTGAGAGGTCTGACGAATTTATAACTAATTTTAATATTAGTGACCACGATTTTGCTGTAAATATCGATGCTATTCTACTGTTTAAGGCGGAGTTTGAAAAACGTTTAGCTAGTCATTGAGGAGTAATATCACTATATAAATTTTCATACCATTCGAGGGGAATGATTTCATATTGAAAACATTCTCCTATTTCATCTGGTGGGAGTTTTTTAGTGTGGAGGAAAAGTACATTTAATAGTACAGATTGTGAATAATTACACTTTAGTTCAATAAAAAAATCAACAATATATTAACTGATAAGATAGGATGTAATAATTTAATAAACTGTATGAACTAGTGTATGATAAGTAAATTACTATAAATGTTAAACTTTCTATCGTTATAATTATGGAGCGTTTGTTTGCTATATAGATTGGAACTCATTAAAGCAAAATAGGTGACTAAAGAAAAATCTATAAATATCAATTTCAAAATTAATAAGGTGAAATAAATGATTGTAAATACACTAAATGATGTAAATAAGTTAATCACTGAATGGCAAACTGCAATTGAAGCGGAACGAAATTATTTGAAATTTCATGGTGGGAGAAGTTATACCCTTTCTAAGGGGACACCACTATACCAAATTGGACAAAGTACGGTTATCTTGTTTACGATTTATGCAGAAATTTTTGTCCCAGAAGGAACGCCGGTTCGAATAAAAATAGAAAATCAAGAATATCAAGGTGAATTGTTGTCATTTAAAGGTTCTCAAGTTGAAATAAAAATAAATGAAAGAATTACTTCGACGATTCCATATGCAGAACTTTTTAATGAACCATGGGAGTTACTAGATCAATTAATTGAAAGACTTGAGGAATTAAAAGATTATCGGAGTAAACAAAAAAGAATTATGAAGCTAATGAATGCTGATTCTACTGCTAAACATTTAAGTAAAATGAAGAAAGAAAGTTCAACAAAGCAGGAGCTAATTTATCGTTCGTTCTATAATGCAACAACATATATATGGGGTCCACCGGGTACAGGAAAATCTTATAATTTAACTAATATTATTTTAAAACATTACGAAAAAAATAAGTCAGTTTTAGTAATAGCTCATTCTAATGCTGCAGTAGATGTGTTAATGAAAAATGTAATTCATGAATTAGAAATGAAAGATAAATGGAAAAGTGGCGAGATTGTCCGCTATGGTTATACAAAAGATGAAGTGTTATTACAACACGAAGATGTTCTTTCATCAAAGCTTGTTGAAGTAAATGGAAGTATAAATCAATATGAGTTGGAAAATTTAGATGAACGAAAGCACTCGATGCTAAGGAAAGCTAGAAGAGGGGCAGCCTCAAAAAAAGAATTAGATGATTTAAGTAAAATTCAAAATAAGTTAAATAAAATTCGAGGGGAAATTCGTGAAAAGGAAAAAGAATTGATTGATCAAGCAAAAGTGATTGGCACTACACTATCCAAATGTTCAATTGATCCTTTAATCTATTTACGCCAGTTCGATTTAGTTATTGTTGATGAAATTAGTATGGCGTATACACCACAAATCGCCTTTGCTTCAACATTAGGGAAACGAATTGTTGTTTGTGGAGATTTTAAACAATTACCGCCAATTGCATCATGCTTTCATAATGAAAATGTGAAAAAGTGGTTACAGGAAGATTTATTTCATCATACTGGTATTGTCCAAAAGATAGAGAATGGTGAACCATTAAATAATTTAGTTTTATTGAATCAACAAAGGAGAATGCATCCGGCCATATCTGGGTTTACAAATAATGAAATCTATCATTCATTGGTGTTTGATCATCCATCTGTTAAAAAAAGACAGGAAATCGCAAAACATAAACCATTTCCAATGCAAGCAAATAGTTTAATAAATTCTCAATTTCTTAAAACCTATGCTTTAAAAGATTCAAATACGAATTCTAGATATAATTTAGGATCTGCGATTATTGCAATTCAATGTATTCTTTCAAGTATAGTAGATGGGGTCAAGTCAATTGGAATTGTTACGCCATATAGAGCACAGGCAAAGTTACTTACCGCACTCCATAAAGAGATTATCGGGAAAACAAAATATCGAGAATTACCAATACAAATCGCAACAGTTCACCGATTTCAAGGAGCGGAGTGTGACGTAATCATTTTTGATTCAGTTGATACGAAACCACAATATTCTCCTGGATTACTGCTTACAGATCAAAACAGTGAAAGATTAATTAATGTTGCTTTGACTAGAGCTCGTGGCAAATTTATTCATATTGCAGATATTCCATTTATAAAAAGTAAAACAAATTCAAAAAAGACGATTAATAAGTTAATTCATTTCCAAATGAAAAATGAATACAAGGTGAGTAAAGAAGAGTTTGAAAAGGTTTTTTCAAAGAGTATATCAAAGAGGTTAAGACTGTTTTCGGATCATTCAATGGACATGAAAAATGAATTAGTAAATGATCTAAAAAATGCAAAGAAAAAAATAATTGTCTCCATGCCTAATTTATCTGAAATGTCTTTGGAAATTCGAAAACTGATCAATGAAGTTGAGATACCAATTCTATTTATAAGTGAATCTCATTTTGATAATCAAAAAAATAGAAGCTTTATTAAAAAAGATCAAGTTCAACCATTCATTATGATTGATAATGAACTTTTATGGTATGGAATTCCTTTGTCACAAGTTAGTTTAAACCAATCAAATAACTCAGCGAGATTAAATTGTCCTTTAACGTGTCAAGTATTAAAAGGATTTATAGACTATTAAAAGTTACATAGAAAGTATTCTATGTAATTTTTTTTATTCTTATTAATTAATTTTGAGCATAAATTAAAAATAAAATGCTACGGGATAGGTGAATAAATGGTCGATCGATCGGTATTTTCTAAATTGTCTATGCCTTGTGCTTTTTTAGATTGGGATGCTTTTGTTCAAAATGTGGATGATATTGCAGCTAAATCAAACGGTAAGAAAATACGAATTGCTACAAAATCAATTCGTAGTGTACAAGTTTTAAAATATATTTTAGAGAGCAATGATTGTTTTGAGGGACTAATGTGTTATAACCCCCATGAAGCAGATTTTCTTGCTGAAAATGGATTTGATAATTTATTAATTGGTTATCCAACAGTTGATGTAATTGGATTAAATAAAATTGCATGTCAAATAAAAAAGGGTAAAAAAATCATTTGTATGGTGGATCAGACTGAACAAATTACTATGATTGAAAAGGTTGCAGCAAAAAATGAGATTGTTATTCCACTTTGCATCGACATTGACATGAGTATATCATATTTTGGTTTTCATTTTGGAGTTAGAAGGTCACCAATAAAAGAACCTAGAGATTTAGTACCACTACTAACACATATATTGCAATCCTTGAATGTACGCTTGGAAGGAATTATGGGATATGAGGCACAAATTGCAGGGGTTGGAGATGCTGCAAAAAATAAGGTATTGAAAAATAAAATAATCCAGTTTTTAAAGAAGAAATCATTAGGTGAAATAGCGAAAAAAAGAAGAGAAATTGTTAAATACATTGAAAAAGATGGCTATCATCTTGAGTTTGTAAATGGTGGAGGTACTGGAAGTCTTCACTCGACGACAAAGGAGAAAGTAGTTACTGAAGTAACAGTGGGCTCAGGATTTTACGCTCCAACATTATTTGATGAATACAGAAGTTTTCAATATCAGCCAGCAATTGGCTTTGCTTTACCAATCATTCGAAAACCAGCGGATAAGATTTTTACATGCACAAGTGGAGGATTTATCGCATCAGGTGCTATTGGAAAAGAAAAATTACCAACTCCATATTCCCCAGATCATTGTACTTTATTGCCACTAGAAGGTGCTGGTGAAGTTCAAACCCCAGTTTTTTATTCAGGACATGAAGATTTAAAAATAGGAGAAGCCATTTTATTTAGACCAAGTAAGTCTGGTGAAATTGCTGAGCGTTTTTCTCATTTATATGTAGTAAGTAAAAATAAGATCATCGACCGGTTCACAACATACAGAGGAGATAGGGGGTGCTTCCTATGAAAAGTATGTTATGGAAAAACTGGTCTGGAAGTGTAAAGTTTAAACCAATTCAAGTATTGTATCCTTCATCGATTGACGAAGTTGTAAACCTCGTTAAAAAAGCTAACTCGGAAAATAAGAAAATAAGAGTAGTAGGTTCAAGTCACTCATTTACTCCACTAATTTCAACGAACGATTATTTAATGTCACTAGATAATTTAAATGGCGTTATTTCAATCAACAAAGAGGAACAAATTGCCGAGGTCTGGGCTGGAACTAAGCTTGAGCAATTTGGAAATGAATTATACGAATCAGGTTATTCACAAGAAAACTTAGGGGATATTAATGTACAATCGATTGCAGGAGCATTTTTAACGGGAACACACGGCACAGGAATTGATCACGGAATTTTATCTACACAAATCGAAGAGATGACTGTAGTATTACCATCAGGTGATCTATTAGATTGTTCAAAGACAAAAAATACAGATATTTATAGGGCAATTGGCGTATCGTTAGGTCTACTTGGCATAGTAGTTAAATTTAAAATTAGAATAAAGCCTGCAAAAACATATCGTTATGAGAGTAATAAAATAATGATTGATGAAGTTTATAGTAATCTACTAAATTTGAAAAAAGAAAATGAACATTTTGAGTTTTACTTATTCCCTTATTCTGATCAAGTTCAAGTAAAGATAATGAATGAAACTAGAACGAAGAAACATTCATTTAAATTTGAGAAATGGAAGGTAGCAACCATTGAAAATAAAGCCTTTTGGTTATTAAGTGAATTTAGTAGAAACTTTCCAAAAAGTAGTTCTCAAATTAGTAAAATAAGTGGTAGCAGTGTTCCAAATACAAGGATGGTTGGACCGAGCCATGAATTATTTGTAACAACTCGAAATGTAAAATTTAACGAAATGGAATACAGTATTCCAGCTGAATATATGAATGATGCGACGTTAGAAATACAGGAAGAAATAAAAAATAAACGATTTAACGTCCATTTCCCAATCGAATGTCGATTCGTAAAAAGAGATAATTTTTTAATAAGTCCTGCTTCGATGCGTGATTCAGCGTATATCGCAATCCATATGTATAAAGGAATGGATCATCAAGACTATTTTAATAGAATAGAAGAAATTCTTCAAAGCTATAATGGCAGACCGCATTGGGGAAAAATGCATTCAATGAATATAGAAAAACTAAATCACTCGTATCCATCATTATCTAACTTTCTTACTATTCGAAGTCAATTAGATAAGAATAATATTTTTGTGAATGCTTATTTATCGAAATTATTTAAGATTGAATAATAGTTGTTGGTTATAAGTCTTGCAGTTAAATGATTTAATAGTTTCAGCTGTAGTACCTTAATTATATCTGAGGTAATATTAAAAAGTACGAACATTAAGTGAAATTAATTAGAAAACTTGGCCTGAATAATAGGTGAATTTCTATATAGCTTAAAATGACTGAACAAGCTTCAGTCATTTTTTTTGAGAATCTAATTGAAAATATTTATCAATTGTATTATGATAAGTAATGAGAAAAGTTATCAATATCAATTACATATATTTAATTTAGATTTTTCGGGGGTATTTTCATGAAGAAGCAAACTACTATGATCGCAATTTCTCTTGCTACAAGTTTAATGATGGCAGGTTGTGCACAAAAAAGTGAAGAAGCTAGTAACGTAAAAAAAGAATCAAAAGTAGAAGCAAAAATAAATTTAGATTCAGAGATTAATAATTATAGAGATTTCGTTGTATCTCAAACTGAAGAGTTCGTATCAAATACACAGAAGTTCGTTGATGCAATTAATGCAGGAAACATGGCAGAAGCAAAACGTTTATATCCAATTAGTCGTTCATATTATGAAAGAATTGAACCAGTAGCAGAATCATTTGGCGATTTAGATCCAAAAATCGATGCACGTGAAGGTGATGTACCTGCTAATGAATGGACTGGTTTCCATAAAATTGAGCAAGTTATTTGGGTTCAAAATACAACAAAAGGTCTTGAAAAATATACAGATCAACTTATGAAGGATGCTAACTACTTAAGAGCAAAAGTAGAAACAGCTGAAATTGATCCTGTATTATTTGTAACTGGTCCTGTAGAATTATTAAATGAAGTTTCATCTTCAAAGGTTACAGGTGAGGAAGAACGATATTCACATACGGATTTAGCTGATTTTGCAGCTAACGTTGAAGGTTCAGATAAAATCGTTCAATTATTATCAGAAAAACTAAAAGCAAAAGATGCTGATTTAGCTTCAACAATTGAAACTAGATTCAATGATTTAATGACAACATTAAATACTTATAAAAAAGGTGATCAATACGTTGATTACAAACAATTAAAAGAAGATGAAGTGAAAAAATTGGCTCAACAAGTAGATGCATTAGCAGAACCGATCTCTCAAGTTGGGTCAACATTAGGAGTTAAATAATATGAAAAAATTAGAAACGAATAAAGTTTCTAGAAGAGATGCATTAAAACTTATGGGAGTTGGTGGAGCTGGTATACTTATTGGTGCAACTGGAATTGAAGCAGCTACTGAAAAGGTAACTAATTTCTTTTCACCAGCTAAAGCGGATGCAAGAGAGATTTTTCCGTTTTATGGTAAGCAACAACAAGGTATTACAACTCCTGCTCAAGATTTTATATATTTGGCGTCATTTAAACTAGAAACTACTTCAAAAGCAGATGTCAAAACAATGTTTAAAAAATGGACTGAAGCAGCAGCTTTAATGAGTGAAGGAAAGGAACTAGGTGATTCTGAATTTCCTTCGTCACCACCAATTGATACGGGTGAAGCAACAGGTTTACAACCAATGAAGCTTACGTTTACATTTGGAGTTGGCCCTACATTTTTTGATCGATTATCAATTCAATCAAGTAAACCATCGGGGTTAAAAGATTTACCTCATTTCCCTGGTGATGATTTAAGAGAGGAATGGAACGGTGGAGACATCGTAGTTCAAGTTTGTGCAAACGATCAACAAGTGGCTTTTCATGGTGTAAGAAACTTGATTCGAATCGGACGCGGAACGGTTAGTTTAAAATGGATGCAACACGGCTTCCAACGTTCAACTGGAGCGGATCCATCTGGTAGTACACCTAGGAACCTAATGGGTTTTAAAGACGGTACTGGAAATCCAGATACTAAAGATGAAAAAGAAATGAATACACATATTTGGGTACAAAATGGCGATGGCCCAGCTTGGCTAACAGGTGGTTCTTATCTAGTTGCAAGACGTATTCGTATACGTGTAGAGGAATGGGATCGTAGTTCATTACAAGATCAAGAACAAACATTTGGACGTCAAAGAGCATCTGGTGCTCCAATCGGTGAAAGTAGTGAATTTGCTAAAATCGATTTAAAGAAAACAGATGATAATGGGAAATTACTGATTCCTGCAAATTCACATGTTGCCTTAGCAAAAGGAAATGGAAAAATTAAAATTTTAAGAAGATCTTATTCATATACTGACGGACTTGATATCCAAACAGGAAAATTAGATGCAGGCTTACTATTTGTTAGTTTCCAAAGAGACTTAGAAAAACAATTTATTCCTTTACAAGATAAATTAGCGAAATTGGATTTATTGAATGAATACATTGAGCATAATGGTAGTGCAGTATTTGCATGCTTCCCAGGGGTTAAGAACGGAAGCTATATTGGTGAAGGATTACTTTAGTAGGTGAATTGCATGAAAAAAAATATACTTTTAATAGCTAGTTTACTATTTTTTAGTTTAATTTTTAGTCCGTTTCATAAAGCATTTGCTGAAACTGATCTTCAAGAACAAGTACTTTCACATATTGGTAACTCATTAACAGAAGTTAAAAATGGTGAAAAAGATAAAGTAAAAACAGATTTATTAGCGATTAAAGATTTAATTAAAAATGAGAAAAAAACTTCAAAATTAAATAAACTAGTTGACCAAGCGATTAAAGATATTGATCAAAATGAACTTGCAACAGTTAAAGATGATATTCGCGGGATAGCTTTTGAAGCAGAAAAGTGGATCGAAAATACGAATGATAAAAAAGATCTTTCTCAAATTAATCTTACTAAACTAGTATCACATTTAAATAATGTTAAAACTTTATCAAATGAATCGAATTGGGAAAAAGCACAATCAGAGTATAAGCTTTTTGAAATTGAATGGTCGAAGGTTGAAAATGATATAAGAAAAGCAAACAGTGGTTTTTATGGTTCAATCGAAGCAAATATGATTACTTCAAGGTCAACTTTGTTTACTGAAAATCCGTCAATTACTAAAATAAATAATTCTTTTACTAAATTAATTGATGTATTGAATAATCCAAGTAGTGACTCAACAAAAGAAGTAAGTATTGAGAAAGCAATTAAACTACTCGATCAAACAATCAATTATGTAGAATCAAATGATACAGAGAAAGCACAATCAACATTTAATGAATTTATACAAGATTGGCCATATGTTGAAGTAATGGTTCAAGCAAATTCAATGGAATTATATAAGAAGATTGAAAATGATACATCCATTGCATTAACTCAATTAACTGAAAAGCCAAAATCTGCAACAACGATGAAAACATTAAAACAAATTCAAAACAATTTAAACTTAGCTACGAAGAAAACATCTTATACGATGTTTGATGCAGGAACTATTGTATTTCGTGAAGGTTTAGAGGCTTTAATTATTATTTCTGCTTTACTAGCATTAGTGTCAAAAGGTAAACAAGAATCAGCACGTAAGTGGATCTTCGTTGGTGGTGCTTTTGGTATTCTAGCTAGTTTAGTAGCCGGTTTATTATTCCAGTTTTTATTATCAAAAATCTCAGCCGGAATTAGTAATCAATTAATTGAAGGGATCTCTGGTCTAATTGCAGTTGTTTTCATGTTAACAGTTGGGTTATGGTTGCATAAACAATCTCGTCAACAAGAATATGGTAGTAAGATGAAAGAAAAAGCAAAAGCAGCTATCGCAGGCGGAGGAATTCTTTCATTAAGTTTACTTTCATTTTTCGCAGTATTTAGAGAAGGTGCCGAAACTGTCGTATTCTATATCGGTATGAGTTCTTCAATTACAGCGAAAGAATTGATTACTGGTTTTGCAGGTGGAATTATATTACTTATTGTAATTGGAATTTTCATCTTAAAAGGAAGCAAATTTATTCCTTTAAAGCCGTTTTTTACAATCGCAAGTTTATGTATTTATTACTTGACGTTTAAATTCATTGGTCAAAGTATTCATGCATTACAAGGAATTGGCTATATGCCAGACCATATGAGTACTATTTTTCCAATAATACCTAAATTAGGGATTTATCCATCCCTTGAAAGTATCATTCCACAACTAATTTTATTACTATTTGTGATTTGGTTGTTCGTTGGAACAAGAATCAAAAACAATAATAAGTCAATGGCTGCTTAAAACAGTATAAGAAAACAGACATAATTGTCATTCAAATAGACAATTGATGTCTGTTTTTTATCGTCTTTTCAGTTTTTAAAGGTCCAATCAGGCTAGCGGAATTCATTTTATAAAAAATTGGAAAATTATGAGCTAAAATATTTAAAAATTCTTTTAAAAGAGATAAGATAAGATTAAAGAAATATACAGGTTTGTCATAATAATGTTATGTAAACTAGGTGATGTAAGGAGGATTTAAAATGATTCAAAAAGCTACATTTGCAGGTGGTTGTTTTTGGTGTATGGTAACACCGTTTGAGGATTTACCTGGTATACATGGTATTGTTTCAGGTTATATGGGTGGAGAATTAGAAAACCCTACGTATGAAGAGGTTAAAAAGGGGACTACTGGTCATTATGAAGTAGTTCAAATTACATTTGACGATGAATTATTCTCATACAAAAAACTATTAGAATTATTTTGGCCACAAATTGACCCAACAGATCCAGACGGTCAATTCCAAGATAGAGGTTCACAATACCGAGCTGCAATCTTTGTTCATAATGATTCACAGCTTAAGGAAGCAATGGAATCAAAAGAAAAATTAATTGAAAGTAATATTTTTAAGAAACCGATCGTAACTGAAATATTACAGGCAACTACTTTTTATGAGGCTGAAGAGTATCACCAAGACTATCATAAAAAAAATCCAAAACACTATAAAGAAGATAGAGCAATGTCTGGAAGAGACGAATTTATTGAATCAAATTGGAAAAAGTAGGCAATGAAACAATAGAAGCTCCATTAGAGCTTCTATTATTTTTAAGGGTGCATAGGAATATTTATCTATTCTAAAAAAATACAATCCTTATATCTGCTCTCGGATGGAGGTATACTATGGAAACAAATCGAAGGCTAGTGACGATCGGGTTGTTGGTAGCTGTTACATTGTCTGCGATTGAAGGGACGATTATTACAACTGCCACACCTACCATCACTACAGAATTATCTGGTGTTAAGTTGATGAGTTGGATTTTTGCAGCTTATATGTTAGCAATGACTGTAACAACACCGATTTATGGGAAACTATCGGATTTATATGGTCGTAAAAACTTATTAATGTTTGGTATCATTTTATTTATTTTAAGTTCAGTTTTATGTGGTTTTTCACAAAATATGGGTCAATTAATATTATTTCGTACAATTCAAGGACTAGGTGCTGGTGCTGCATTACCTTTAACGATGACAGTAATAAGTGATTTGTATCCATTCCAAGAAAGGGCTAAGGTGCAAGGGTATATTAGTGCAGTATGGGCAGTTTCAAGTGTAATTGGTCCATTAGTCGGAGGATTTTTTGTAGACTTCATTTCTTGGCGTTATATCTTTTTTATTAATTTTCCATTCGGAATCATTTCTATTATTCTATTTTGGAAATATTATCACCAAAAAATTGACCGCAAAAATAATATTTCAATTGATTATTTAGGGTCCATTCTTTTTATATTAAGTACTTTATCAGCTTTATATGCTTTAGTTGTAGGGGGAGAGCAACATAACTGGACTTCTCCGAATTTACTATTCCTTTTTGCATTTGCAATTATTTTATTTGGGTTATTTCTTTTTGTTGAAACAAGAGCAAAGGAACCATTATTACCACTTTCTTTATTCAAAATCCGTCATTTAGTTGTAACATATGCAGCAATGTTTATTGCACATGCACTTCTAATCTCGATCGAGGTGTATTTACCAGTTTATAATCAAAGTGTGTTTGGATTAAGTGCGACACAGTCAGGTTTAATGTTAATTCCACTTTCATTTGCTTGGACAATAGGTTCATTTTTATCTGGTCGTTTCATTAAGAAAATGAAGGCAAGAAATATTATCCTATTAGGTGCTTTCTTATGTATTATAGGTGCCTTAGGGATGAACTTTTTCCATGATTCAAAAATATTAATTTATCCATTTAATGCATTTTTAGGACTTGGCTTTGGATTATCTTTTCCAATTTATATGATCCTAATTTCATCAGCTGTAGATATGAACCAAAGGGGTATTGCAATTGCCGCAAATTCCTTTTTAAATACTTTTTCGCAAACAATTACGGTTGCTGTGTTAGGAACCATTTTTACGATTAAGGCATCTGAAGTATTGAATGGTCAAAAATTGGTACTTAATGCTCATAATCAAATCAATCATCTATCGACAGTAAAAGCTGTAACTGCTGGTTTTGAAATCATTACTTTATTTATGGCGATATTTAGTATTATTACGTTTATTTTCGTCTTATTTTTACCGTCTGAACAATCTGAAGAAAAAAAGGTTGAAATAGCACACTAATATTGAAAAAGAAAGCTGGGAGAGAATGAACAACACACTTAAAGGGATTTTGTACGGTGTACTTGCATATGTGGTTTGGGGTGTCTTACCAATTTATTGGAAACTAATTCAAGATATTTCACCTTTTGAAATATTAACACATCGTATTATATGGTCTTTTGTAACGTTAATACTTTTCATTCTTCTTACAAAAAAATTAAAGCAATTCAAAATTACTTGGAAGCAAATTGTAAGTAATAAAAAAGTATTAGTTTCAATGATTGCTATTTCACTATTAATTAGTACCAATTGGCTAATCTATATTTGGGCGGTCAATTCAAATCATATTCTTGATGCAAGCTTAGGCTATTATATTAATCCATTAGTTAGTATTATACTTGGTGTAATCGTATTGAAAGAGTCACTGTCAATTTGGCAAATCGTTTCAGTTTGTTTAGCAACAATAGGGGTAGGATATTTAACAATCATGTCTGGTACGTTACCGATCGTCGCAATACTTTTATCTTTAACATTTGCTTTTTATGGATTATTGAAAAAGATTTTAAATATCGACTCTTTTTTAAGCCTTACAATAGAGACTTTATTAATTTTTCCAGTGGCCTTACTATACTTTGGTTTCCTAGCTTTTAAAGGCCAAGCAGGACTTGTACAAAGTGCACCAATTGAGCAATTATTAATAGTAGGTGCTGGTTTAGTAACAATTATTCCTTTATTGTTTTTCGGTAAAGCAGCACAATTAATTCCGTATACTTATGTTGGATTTTTGCAATTTATATCACCAACTATTAGTTTATTAATTGGGATTTTATTATACGATGAAAGTTTTTCAAAGAAAGACTTCATCTCATTTTCATTTATTTGGTTAGCTTGTATCGTTTTTGCGGTCTCAACTACACCGTTTATGAAATCCATTGAACAAAAACTTAAAAGTCGAAATAAAAAACAATCAATTTCTGCCTAAAAATACATTATGTTTGTAGCATTGAAAGGAGTAAAAATGGCTGTAAGTAAAACGAATGCAATGAGAATGTTAGATTCAAAAAAAGTTAACTATACAACCTTAAATTATGACTCGAATGACGGAAAGATTGATGGGGTTTCTGTAGCAAATAAAATTAATGAAGATCCTGAATTAGTTTATAAAACACTTGTATCAATCAGTCAATCCAAGGCCATTTATGTATTTGTCATACCAGTCGAAAAAGAATTAGATTTAAAATTAGCAGCAAAAGCTACTGGAGAAAAGAAAGTAGAATTATTGCCAGTGAAAGACCTTTTAGCAAGTACAGGATATGTTCGAGGTGGCTGTTCACCAATTGGTATGAAAAAGCAATACCCTACTTTTATTGAAGAATCTGTTAATAATATAGAAGAGATTATTGTTAGCGGTGGAAAAATAGGTATACAACTTCAGTTGAATGCAAAAGATTTAATACAAACAACTGGTAGTAAAATAGCAAAAATTTCAAAATAAACGAGTCTTATGAGGGATCAAAATGGTAGGGTATTTTATGTTTTATTTAGTAATCGTAAACATTGTTTCATTTGCAATTATGGGAATTGATAAGTCTCGGGCAAAAAGAAAAGCATGGAGAATTCCTGAACGCATCTTATTTTTATTTGCAATTATCGGAGGTTCGATTGGTTCAATTTTAGGAATGTATTATTTTAAACATAAAACAAAGCATCCAAAATTTGTTTTTGGTTATTGGATCATTCTTTTTATCCAATTTGTTATCTATTTTTTCTTCCTGTAATTTAATGGGATAGTCTTACCTTAATTGTATAAAATATTTTTATGACAATTTAAGGAGGCGAAAGAAATGGGACGTGGAAATGGTGGAAGAAAAAATAACGCCGGTCAAAAACAACCAAACTACGAAGATAAATCAAATTTATCTGAATCAAAAAAAGCACAAAAGTAAAAAAGTTAGCCTGTGATCACTTGGTTGATACAGGCTTTCTTATTGGAAGTGGGGGAATAGCATGCAAAACGAATGGTTTTCAAGAATTAAAGGAATAGATATAGATGAAGTCTCAAATGAAAATATGACGATCTATTTTATAAAAGAAGAAGATTTAAATGAGGCTAAAAAGGACTTAAGTAAAAAAATACAATGGCCAGAAAATTGGTTAATAATTGGCTTCGATGACGAAACAGATGATGTTATTTTCATCAACGAGGAATCAGGGGAAGTATGTACTGCCTATGAATTTGAACGAAAATGGGAAGTCGTTACTCTGTATTCAAGTTTGAATGAATTTTTAGCTGCTTATGGATATTGAATTTTAATAAAATAGAGTGTTCCTACATTGTAATTAGTATGGGACCCCTTTTTTTATGGAAGAAAAAGTGGACTACAAATAAGTAATCTATCTGTGCAAATAAATGATGAAAAACTACAAAAAAACAGCGGACTGCAAATAAAATCTGAAAATCGCAAATAAAAGTAGCAAAACTGCAATTATACATCGAGAACCGCAAATAAAAATAAAAAAACTGCAATTAAATCTATGATAATCGCAAATAAAATTTATAATTACCTGTACGGGTTAGGGTATTATGACTTTAAAACTGTAAGATTTGTTGATACTTTTATATTATTTACTAGTAAATATGTTCTAATTAATAGTAAATACATTAAAAATCTATCCATTATTTAAAAACGAGATCGATTAGATGACCAACATATGAAAAGCTCTGTTGTAATACCCCTGATTACTCCAATTAAAATAATGAAAAAGAGGCTGTCTCAAAAGTCAGTTAACCTGACTTTTGAGACAGCCTCTTTTAATTACAATGATAAGTTTTGAGCTTTTTCATTTACTAACTCTTTTTTAGATTTTTTGTCATTATATAATAATCTAGCAAGAATTAAGAGAGAAACCGTTCCGAAAATTAAAACCATATATTGTAAACCAATAGTATCTAAAAATAGTCCTGTACTTAAAAGGACAATCTGGAATGTTACCCTGTCATACATACTTCTAAATGAGAAAAGTCGACCATGATATGATTTGTCAATTGAAGTTTGGAAAACAGTTGAACAAACAGGAAAGAAGCAACCAACTGAAAATCCGAAAATTGCAAATGAGATAAGTGTCAACCAATGGTGATCTGCAAAGAAAAGTGATAGCTGAGCAAAAGCTACTAAAAAAGTTGAAAAGTATAATAATTGCTTATTCGTATACCTTTTTGTTAATCGTTTAATGACAAATGCTCCAATCATGAATGAGATACCTTCACTTGTATAAATAAGGCCTTTAACTGAAGGATCATGTTGAAGATCACTTATTTCGATTACCATTAAATTAAATCCGCCAAGAAAAAGTACCGGAATCAGGTTTAAGATAAATAAATTTAAGATTGTTGGACTTTTTCTTATGAGTGCAAATATTTCACCGAATCCTTTATCAGATTTAGATTTATTTGTTTTTTCTATATTAACTGGTTTGATCATAGGTTCTTCAATTCGTAAAAAGAACGTCATTAAAAACAAAAATGCATATGCCAGCATACTCATTCCATATACATTTGTGAGACTAGTTGATACAACTAAAATACCACCAATTGAAGTTCCGGCAATTCTTGATATTGTTGAAATATTCATATGAATGCCATTTAAAGTTAATAACTGTTCGTTTTTCACAATCATTGGTATAACAGCTTGAAGCGCTGGGAAGTAAAATGCAGCAGAAATTTGCAGCATAACTAAAAAGAAGACCATGAAAATAATACTTTCGTATTGTATTGCAAAAAACATAAGAATTACACTTAAAGTCCGACCTAAACCACTAATTAATAAAATCCTTTTCTTTGAATATTGATCAATTAACCTTCCAGCCAACGGACCAACAAAAACTCCTGCTAATAAACCGAAAAAAAGAATTAACGATTTAAAGAAATCAGAAGGGACATGTTTTTGCATAAATTCCAAATTTCCGATAATTCCGAACCAAAGACCTATACCAGCTCCAAACTCACCGAACAACACGATCCAAACGTTTCGGTTTTTCCACATAAAAATTTCTCCCCATTTACCCTTAATCTTATTCGACAAAATCTATTATCTCATCAATAGTAAAAAAAGACTATGTAATATCGAAATAAAATTGAAAAAGTAGAATATGGGTTTTGATTAATTTGGTTGTTGAAGTGGTGCTTGTTTAACTAAATTGCAGTTTAGTTACATAAGGATTTTCAGATTTTATATAAAAAAATGTGAAATTCCCCCAAATTATCTAAGTCGTATGAAGTGTATAATTAATTAAGAATTATAAATGGGGGAATTGAAGTGCGTTTGACATTTAATATTTTTGCTGGATTGCTTTTATGTATTTTACTAATTCAAAGAATAAAGATTGTACGACAAAATAAAAAGTTAAGTCCTGGATTTACTATTATTACTTAATACAATCTCTCTTTTGGTGATTAACAGTCTATCATAGCTAAGCTAATAGATAATAAAACAAATTCGTTATACATCTAACGAATGCATTAGTTACATAATGACTTAGTCCAGTTTTTTAAAAACAATGTATCCTATTAATATAAGGATTAAGATAAATCCAAAAGGAATAACGTATTTTAAAACATCCAATAATTACAACCTTTCAAAAAAACTGTGAACCTGTGTGATTAAATAATTTTTACATGAAGAATTTTTTCATAACTAATTGTTATTTAACGTTAGTATGAACCATTTAAAAATATATAATTAGTAAAATAATTGATATTGAACTAACGCTTGCATTAGTTGAACAACAAGATCGGCTGTTTAGTCGATTTTTTTATTCAACAAAATGGCTATATAGTTGAATAAGAAAAGAGAAATTATATGGTATATTAACATCAAATGAACATTATGGGGGAGAACAATGAGTTGGTCAAATTATGAAAAAGCAATTGAAATAATCGAGCAAAATCAAGAAGAATCCGATTTTGTAGGAAAGCGTTCAGAAAGTTTAATTGAAAAAGCAGAAACTACTTTAGGGTTAAAATTTTCAAAGATATATCGCCATTTTCTCATTAATTATGGAGCTGGAGATTTCGGCTCAGAAGAAGTATATGGAGTAATTGACGATGACTTTATAAACTCTTCTGTTCCAGATGCTATATGGTACACAATCAAACAAAGAAAAAATACTGGTTTGCCAGAAAATTATCTTATTATTTATGCCACGGGTATGGGTGAACTATTTTGTTTAGATTTTAATAAACTTAATCGAGAAAATGAACCTGCTGTTGTTTCTATTAATTTGGGAAAAGAATTTAGTGACCAATCAATAGAACTAATTGCAGATGATTTTGGAGATTTCTTATTAGAAATCATCCAAGATGAATTAGAATTCATCCAAGAAGAATTAGAGTAATTTATTTTTCCTTATATAACTAACGCTTGCATTAGTTGAACAACAAGATCGGCTGTTTAGTCGATTTTTTTTATGTCACTAAATGGCAGGTTAGTTCAATTAGAGGAATTCAAATAATTAGTATAGAAATAGTAAATAAACGCAATTAGAAACCTTCAGGAGAGGAAAGTAATGAATAATTCTTGGAATAGAGTAATATATAGAATCTGGTCTCCAATATATGATAGAATTTTTAATTCAGGTGTTTTCTTAAAAGCTCGAAGACAAATATTTCAGCAGATACCTTTTAATAGTGGTCAAAAAGTTTTATTTGTTGGCGTAGGAACAGGTGCTGATTTGGAGTTAATTAATCCATCGGATTTGATTATAACAGCAATTGATTTTTCACCTGATATGCTAAATCGGGCAAGGGAAAAATTCAAGAATTCCTCTATTAAGTTCATAGAAATGGATGCTCAAAATATGAAGTTTAAAAATGAAACATTTGATTATGTGGTTGCCAGTCTTATTCTTTCCGTTGTACCTGATGCAGATAAGTGTTTAACAGAAATGACAAGGATTCTAAAAAAAGAAGGAAAGATAATTGTTTTTGACAAATTCGTATCTAAAGAACATAAATTATCTTTACCAAAAAAACTTCTTAGACCACTTATTAAAGTTTTAGGAACAGATATTGGATTGAATTTTGAAGAGCTGTACTGTAGAAATAATAAAAATTTAACGATAAATGAAGATAAAAATGTAATGATGAATGGAATGTACAGAAAAATAATAATTAGTAAACGTAGTTGATTAGAAGATATATCTATTTATAATCTTCATCAATAGTTTGTGAATTATTGTACCTAAAGTAACGGGTAGCTTATGTTAATGAAAGAATAGGGGGGTGCTACGGCATCCTTTTTTTAGTTCAACTACCCTGAAAATTAGTTTCTTCATAAATAGATAAATGACATTACTAAAGAAAACTCTGCTGAATCGTTAAAAAAGAGTAGAGTTAACTAAAAAGAGTTAACTAAAAAGCCTAGTGATTTCAGTTGACTGGATCAAATCAGTATCAGTATAGACACTTCCCATACATTTTCATTCGCTGTGGTGCAGCGCATGCGATCCATGGGTGGCTAAATGGCAGATTAGTGCAATAAGATACTGTATAATTAAATTCATAATAGGTGGTGGAATTATGAATTTAAAAGAAAAATTAATGTTATTACTTAAAGAAACTATTTTGGATTTAGTAGATAAAGATTTTGTAAAAATTAGATCCAAACTAATTGAGGAACTTACAATCGAGGACATTAAAGAAGAACTAAATCAAAGGGTACACTCACAATTCCACCTGATTTAGCTAACGAGAAGATTAACTATATTGAGTACGATGTTGGAAAAGGATATGTAATGGAATTTGAACTTTGGATAAATAATGAGGAAAGAGACTTAACATTGTCTTGTGAAGGAATAACGAATCAATCAGATAATGTTTTATCATTTTCAATTACTAATTTACACGTTTTATAAGTTGAAGATCAAGCTGCAAATATGTGGGTTTTTTTATTGAAGTAAATGGCAGTTTAGTGCAATAAGTATAGTTTGAACTTTTATGAAACTAACACAATTACCCCAATTACAAAAGTTGATATGAACTATATAATTAACTTATTAAATCTATTAAGGCAAAAAAAGTATTACTAACAGGAGTTGAAAACAATAAGAATGAAAGTTTATAAGGCTAAAATCCAATTGATGTTTTTTTTCATAGTATTTGCTTTAATTTCACTATTTTTAACAATTTTGTTCACAGTTAGTTTAAGTCGTTTTACTGTTTCAAATTTGTTCTATTGGATTGGATTGATAGCATTTACTTTTTTACTATTTTGGTCAGCATACACTATATTCGTTTCGAGAAAAAGAGGTAAAGGAGTATATTGGGATGATGAAGGTGTAGTAGTTGATTTTAAAGGTAACAAAATTTTTTGGAATGAAATTGAGAATATTGAAATGCATAAAAATGATAATGAATGGTTTACAAAATCAACATTTATACGAGTTTTCATTTATAAAGAAGAGCAAGTTAGATTAAGACATAAACTTCCTTTAAAAAATATTTTTTGGAGATATAGTGGTAGCATAAATTGGATTGAGATTGAAAAACCAAAAGAAATGCACCAAGCACTTATTCTATACTGGAAAGAAAAAAATAAACTTAATTCTATATGACGTATACATCTAACGCATGCATTAGTTGAACAACAAGAATGGCAGTTTAGTGGAATAAGAAAATGGTATACTTATCATCGGAAAATGAAAAAATATAGTGATTTTTTGAATTTGTGTAAAAGGAGTAGAGACAAAGTGATTCAAGAAAATCATGAATTAAGCATAACTGGTAATTTAGATAGAGTAGATATTTCAACAACTGAATTAAAAATACAAGGTAAAACTAAAAATATACATAAACTAAGATCATTATCAAATTTACAAAAGTTATGGTTATATTCGGTTAATCAAACTGAGTTTAATAGGATTATTGAATTAGTAAATCCTAAATTTCTTTATATCAAAGAAATGAGGGTAGAGGATTTATCATCACTTGAAAGACTTTCAAACGTCGAGACACTTGAGTTAGAGTGGAACACAAAGGCAAGTAGATTATGGAATCTAAATAAAAATACTAACTTAAAATTCTTGGGAATTATTGATTTTAAAAGACTTCATGATATAAGTGATTTAAAGATCTGTAAGGAGCTGGAAACATTAAAACTTGAAGGAGGTATTTGGAATACCTTAAAGCTAAATACATTGGAACCGATAAAGTATTTAGCTAAATTGAAAAACCTCTATTTATAACTGCAAAAGATGAATCATTAGAACCGATTTCACATTTAACAAGTCTTCAAGAACTAAGTGTCTCTAATCAGTTTCCTACTGAAGAATATGCAAGATTATCCGTCACGTTAACGAAAACCAAATGTGATTTTTTCCAACCATACATTTTTATGTCTAATTCAATAGATAATAAAGATGTAATGGTTATCGGTAAACGAAAACCGTTTTTAAATTCAAAAGTTGATTTGAAGAGGTTAAAAAAATATGAAGAACAATTTAAAGAGCTTCAGGATAAGTATAGAAGTTAATTTTGAGAGATTTTTTTCTTATTCAACTAACGCATGCTTTAGTTGAACAAGAACCACTTCAATTTCGCTTGAGTATTGTATGTAAATCTAGTTTACCAATACCGTTATCGGCAATAAAAAAAGGACCCTCCAGGAAGATCCTTTTTTTTGCTGCTTCTTTATCTAACGCACCCTAAATGAGAAATTAGATTTTTTCATTATTATAAAAAGACTTATAAGTATTTATCACTAATCACTTTCATATGGTGTAACTCGTGCCCGGCAATGCCATATGCAATGGTACCTATCGAAACTGGACTGTTCATTACAGTTCCATTTCGATCCCACGCTGCATCATCAATAGTTGAAATAAGACTTAACGTGTTGTAGCGTACCGTGTCTAAACCAGCTAGTAGCTGCTCCCAGGATAATTTGTTGAAGTTTGCCGCAGAAACGTATTGATCCTGATCCATTGCTGGGAGTGGTGCACTTTCATTTCGTGCAATGGCAAGCATTCGATACGACATCACACGTTCCGAGTCGGTCATATGCCCAATCACTTCTTTTAAAGTCCATTTCCCTGGTGCGTACGCCTTCCTTGCTGACTCCTCTGATAAGCTGCTTAAGAGGGTAATGGTATTAGTTCTTTGCTTACTAAGTATTTCTATAATATCTCCATCTGGCACAAGACTTACATACCTATAATGCTCTGGATTTTCAATAGATAATGGTCGTGGACGCACAAGAATCCTCCTCATCGGAATAGTTAAATATGGTTCTAGGCAAATATTCGACTGTCAAGAAGATATTTCCTTTATTTTTGATATTTAATTTCATTACCGCAAAATAATTGCAAATTAAACAACTTTTTTGATACATATATTTTGAATTCTTATGCAACTAACGCTACCGATAGTTGAAGATCACGAGTCACAAAAATGGCTCGTTTTTTATTGAACAAAATGGCAGTTTAGTTGAACAAGAATAACAAGGTTTTTATGCTATATTAGTAAGTAAGCATTTGTCTTGGAGGAAAATCGATGACATTTAAACTAGATATAGAATTTAAAAAGTTTGTACTTTTTGAGGATAAAATTGAAGAGTTATTTGAACACTTTGAGACCTCAATTAATATTATTAATAATCAAAAATCTTTCTTCATAAATTTTTCACCTGTAACAAAAAGTAGTGAATTAGCAAAATATATTCAATCAGGTGAATGGGAGGGTAATATATTTACTTATGAACATAAACATGCGAATTATCCTTTATTCGGAATGTTATTTCAAATGAACCATGATTTAAAAGACATTATTCCTACTGAAGAAGTATGTTTGACTCATGATGCATATCAAACTGAATTAGTCTTTAAAAGATTTGAAGATGAAATTCACGTTTTTTACCATCATAAACAGAATGATCTATGGTATGACGGATATAAAATTGTATACTCCACTCATATTCCTGGAAAATCTTGTTTCATTGTGAATAGGTCCGAATTGAAACAAGCGATTGAATTATTCAATGTCCAGTTTCAAGACTATTTAGGGAAAAATCAACCAGAAATAATGAAACATCCTTTAGTTTTAAGAAGTTTTGGAATGGATCAAGCATTTAATGATTTCAATAAAGATCATAAAAAAAAGCTGAAAAATAGAAAAGCTTCTGAAACGAAAGAGATTCAGAAGCAAATAGATCTATTAGAAAATCGTGAAATGGATGATGAAACGAAAAGGAAAACAAATTGTTGCAGTAGGAGATTAATAAATAAACTTAAATTTCCTTATACAACTAACGCATGCATTAGTTGAACAACCTTTAAGCTGCTTCTGTAGCTTTTTTCTTTTTCAACATAATGGCAGTTTAGTTACAAAAGGATTTTGTTATGAGTCTATAATAAAGGAAAATAATGGGTTTTCATAGAAACTCCTATATATGGATATATAGGAGGAATTTTTTATGGCTGAATTCAAAAGTATTAATGTTGAAAATATAAATATTGTCGATAAAGATGGAACTGTAAGAATGAGAATTTTTAATAATGAAAACATTCCACCTGCAATTATGGATGGAAAAGATTTTCTTCCAGGTCACAGGCAGAAAGTTCCTATTGCTGGATTAATGTTTTATAACGGAGAAGGTGATGAGTGTGGAGGACTTATTTTTGGAAGTAAAAAAGATGAACTAGGAAACTATGAATCATACGCCTCTTTAACCTTTGATTAGTATAAACAAGATCAAGTTGTACAAATGCATTATATTGATGAGAATGAGCAAAGAAATTATGGAATTTCGATTTATGATAGACCAAATACACCTTTACCAGATCTTGTAGAAAGAACACATAAAATACAAAACTCTGAATTAACTGAACCGGAAGTTGATAGAGAGTTAGAAAATATTTGGAAAGGAAATACCCCACGTGCCTTTATGGGGAAGAATTCTATAGGTGAAATAACAGTTCAACTATCAGATAGCAAAGGAAAACCTCGAATTAGAATGGTAGTAGACGAAAATGATATTCCTCGTATGGAGTTTTTAGACGGAGATGGGAAAGTTACATATAAAATTCCGCCTGAAATGTAAATTTTTATCTATTATTGTCCCTACACATATGCAACTAAAAGGACATCTCGATCTCTATATTGAATAAAGAGGTAACAGTGATAGTAAAGAGAAGTGGTTAAATTATTTTAAAGGCGGTGTATATTCATGAACAGCAGTCCAATAGTGAAAGAATACTCTAATGATTATCAAGCTCAAGTAGTAGATTTGATTCTTGATATTCAGCAAAAAGAATACAATATTAAGATCACCAAGGATGACCAGCCTGATTTGTTTACAATAGAAGAATTTTATCAGAATGGAAACGGGAATTTTTGGGTTGCTCTTGATGGCGATAAAGTAGTTGGTACAATCAGTCTTTTAGACATAGGGAATCAAGAAGTTGCATTAAGAAAGATGTTTGTAGACAAAGAATACAGAGGTGCAAAATATAAAACTGCAAGTCTTTTATTAAATAATGCCATTAAATGGGCGAAAGAAATGTCAATAAAAGCAATTTATCTTGGAACAACTCCTCAATTTTTAGCAGCTCATAGATTTTATGAGAAAAATGGTTTTACAAGTGTAGAAGTTACCGAGTTACCTGAGAATTTTCCAGTAATGAAGGTCGATAAAAAATTCTATAAGTATTCGGTTGAATAGACTGAAATGAATACATAAAAAGAAAAGAACAACTGTGGACTTGAGCAGTCCGTCGTTGTTCTTTTTAGAATGATTGTCTAACTTGACAATCTTTTTTTATGAGAAAATTGTTTTTTCTAATGAATTACACATTTACCTGACTAAGAAGAATACGTTTAAGAGTATTTTCAGCTTCATTTAATTGGATTGATGTTTCGAATGTCGCTTGTGCTTGCCCTGCACCGCCTCCACCTTTTCCTTCAACCTGTTTTAGTAAATTTTTAATTAGTTCCCCGCAATGCACATCATTTTTAAGTTGATTAATTAGCAATAATTTTTGCTCTTTTACACTTGAAAAAACAAGTAATGAAGGTTTTTTCGATTGGATTGTCTTTGCGAGTAATTGTAAGTCTTTTACTGATTCTTCTTCAAATGTTTTAATAATGATATCATTCGTTGCGTTTAATAGTAACTCGTTAGAGATTGAGTTAAAGATTGTTTCTTTCATTTTCTCGATTTCTTTTTGCGCTTCTTTGAATTCATTAATCGTCGTTTCGACTTTATCCTTAACTTGATCAGTATGTGTATTAAATAATTGATTAATATTTGATAATGTTTTACTAGTTTTTTGAACTTCTTCTAGTGCTCTATAGCCACATTTAAAATGAAGTCGAGTAGTTTGTCTTACTTTTTCAGTTTTAATTAATTTAATTAATCCAATTTCACCTATTTGTTTTACATGTGTACCACAACAAGCAGATAAATCTGTATGTAAAATCTCAACAATTCGTATGTTATCTTCAACTTTTGGTAATTTGCGTAGTTGAAGTGTATTTAATTCTTCTTTATTTACGAAGTAAGTTTTAATTTCGATATTAGCAAGAATCTTTTCATAAACTGCTCTTTCAATTTGATTTAATTGTTCAGCAGAAAGAGAAGGTGTATCTAAGTCAATCGTAACTGTCTCTTTTCCTAAATGAAAACTTACAGTAGGAATATCAAATAGTTCAATAATTGTTGCTGAAAGTAAGTGTTGGCCACTATGATGCTGCATATGATCAATTCTTCGATCCCAATTTATTTCACATGTTGCTTCATTTGTATCTGGTTTTTCATTTAAGACATGGATCACTTCTTCATCATCTTCTATTAAATCAACAATTTCGATTCCATTAATTGTACCGAAGTCAGATGGTTGCCCGCCACCCTCAGGATAAAATGATGAATCCTCAAGTTTGATATGAAATAAAGAGTCAACTTCTTTAATTTCAGTAATTTTAGTAAACCATTTTTTTAATGAGGGGTGTTCAAAATATAGTTTGTTTGCCATGATCATACCTCTAATCTTTTTATTTCCAAAATTTGTTGTTTAATTTAAATTATATAGAAACGGAATAAAAACTTAAAATATTCTGTTTCTAATTTTAGCATAATTGACAATTAGACAAATGAGATTTAGTATTTAGTTAATTAACTAAATACTAAATCTTAGAGGTGTGAAATGTGAACGAATTATTTAAAGCATTATCGGATCCAACTCGAAGGAAAATTTTAGATTTATTAAAAGAGAAGGATTTAACTGCTGGAGAAATTTCAGAACAATTCGATATGTCAAAACCTAGTATTTCGCAGCATCTTAAAATATTAAAATCAGCCCAGTTAATTCAAGATGAAAAGAAGGGGCAATTTATTATTTATTCTCTAAATATGACGGTTTTCCAAGAAATTATAAGTTGGGCATATAGTTTTAAAGAAAAATAATTGAGAGGTGACATTTTTTGAAGAAGCATATCATAGCAATTTTACTATTTATTTGTTCACTCGTATTATGGATTATTAACTTTCATGATTTACCAAGTCAACTACCAGTTCACTGGGATTTTTCAGGAAATGTTAATAATTACGATTCAAAAATGCAAACATTTATCGAGCTTCATGCGCTCATGCTTTTCGTTTATTTATTACCAATTGTTACTCCGAAGATTGATCCAAGGAAAGAGAATTATAAGTTATTCCAAAGAAGCTTGTACTTTATGGCAACAGGGATTTTATTTATTTTCTTTTTAATTAATATGAGTGTTTTATTTTATGGTTTAGGTTATAACGTTCATATTGGTTCAATGAGCTTTCTCTTTATTGGTCTTTTGTTTATGTTTCTTGGAAATTATATGCCCCATGTTCGTTCGAATTATTTTATTGGCGTCCGTACACCATGGACATTAAGTAGTGAAAATGTTTGGAAAAAAACACATCGTGTTAGCGGTAGATTATTTATGATCATTGGTTTATGTTTTATATTGCTTTATTTTATACCAGTGAGTAATAAAGGAATAATTGTCATTCCATTAATCATATTTTTAGTTGGGTTCACAACTATATACTCATATATTGCCTTTAAAAAGGAAATGAAAAACTAAATAAAGCTGTTTTTTTACAAAATATGGTGAATGTTTATGAATTTATTTTAGAAAAAATTTAATTTCCCTTTAAAGTATGGTATTGTAAAGAGTAGAGCAAAAGAGTTGGAGGAATAAAATTAATATGATTACAGTAAGCAATGTTAGTTTGCGTTTTGCGGACAGAAAATTATTTGATGATGTTAATATAAAATTTACACCAGGTAACTGTTACGGTTTAATTGGTGCTAATGGTGCGGGTAAATCTACTTTTATTAAAATTTTATCTGGTGATATCGAGCCTTCTACAGGTGATGTTATTGTAACGCCAGGTGAGCGCCTTGCAGTATTAAAACAAAACCAGTTTGAATATGAAGAGTTTGAAGTTCTTCAAACAGTTATTATGGGTCATACACGTCTTTATGAAGTAATGAAAGAAAAAGATGCAATCTACATGAAAGAAGATTTCACTGAAGAAGATGGCATGAAAGCTGCAGAACTTGAAGGTGAGTTTGCAGAGTTAAATGGTTGGGAAGCAGAATCAGAAGCTGCGATTTTATTAAAAGGTCTTGGCATTACTGAAGACTTACATGATAAAAAAATGGCTGAATTACAAGCTGGTGAGAAAGTAAAAGTTTTACTTGCTCAAGCACTATTTGGTCAACCAGATATTCTTTTACTAGATGAGCCAACGAATAACTTAGATCTTAAAGCTGTTCAATGGTTAGAAAACTTCTTAATTAACTTTGAAAACACAGTTATCGTTGTATCACATGACCGTCACTTCTTAAATCAAGTATGTACGCATATGGCTGATTTAGACTTTGGTAAAATTCAACTTTATGTTGGTAACTATGATTTCTGGTATGAATCAAGTCAATTAGCTCAAAGATTAATGTCGGATGCTAATAAGAAAAAAGAAGAGAAAATTAAAGAACTACAAGGATTTATTGCTCGATTTAGCTCTAATGCATCAAAAGCAAAACAAGCTACTTCACGTAAAAAACTATTAGATAAAATTACACTTGATGATATTAGACCATCTTCTCGTCGTTATCCATTCGTTGGATTTACGCCAGAGAGAGAAGTTGGGAATGATTTATTAACTGTTGACGGAATTTCAAAAACAATCGATGGTGAAAAAGTATTAGATAATGTACGTTTTACTGTAAATAAAGGAGATAAAATTGCGTTTGTTGGTAAAAATGACGTTGCAATTTCAACTTTATTTAAAATCTTAATGGGTGAAATGGAGCCAGATACTGGTTCATTTAAATGGGGTGTAACAACTTCTCAAGCATTTTTCCCTAAAGATAACTCTGAGTTCTTCGAAAAAAGTGATATGAACTTGATCGAATGGTTACGTCAGTTCTCTCCACAAGATGAGTCTGAAAGCTTCCTTCGTGGTTTCTTAGGACGTATGCTATTCTCAGGAGAGGAAGTAATGAAAAAAGCTTCTGTTCTATCTGGGGGAGAAAAAGTTCGTTGTATGCTTTCAAAAATGATGTTAAGTGGAGCAAACGTATTAGTATTAGATGATCCTACTAACCACTTAGACTTAGAGTCAATTACAGCATTAAATAATGGTTTAATTGCCTTCAAAGGTACTGCATTATTTACATCTCATGACCATCAGTTCATTCAAACAATTGCAAACCGTATCATTGAAGTAACACCAAACGGTTTAGTTGATAAAGAATGTACTTATGATGAGTTCTTAGAGAACAAGGATTTACAAAAGCAAGTAGAAGAGTTATATAATAAGTAATTCCACATACTAAGGCCTTTCACAGTGAAAGGCGTGAAACCACTAATCAATTGATTAGTGGTTTTTCATACTTTCATCTTGTTTTTATATTTGTTAAACTATAAAAAAGGGAGGAGAAAAAATGTCTGAGTTAAATGAAAATAAGTTTTTTAAAAAGTATTTAAAGAAAGCTTCTTCCTATTTAGGAAATAAAGAAAAATCAACGAATTTATTGAAAAAAGCAGCTAAGCTGGCTCCGGATAAAAAAGGTGCGTTAGGTGAAGCTTGGGAAAAAGTAAATTTATTTATTGATTTATTTAAATCATATATTAATGGCAGTTATAGAGATATTTCCACAAAATCAATTTTGACAGTAATTGGAGCATTAATTTATTTTGTCAGTCCAATTGACGCAATACCTGATTTTATCGTCGGTTTAGGCTTTTTAGATGATGCAACGATTTTAGCGTATACATTTAAACAAATTAACAAAGATATTGAAAAGTATAAAATTTGGAAAGAAAATAATAACGAAAAAGATGATGCAACAAATTTAGTGGTAATTGAAGAGTCTGAGCAAGATCATGAGCTAAATGATTAAAATTTATAAAACAAAATTAAGAAAAGGTTGCCCATTATTATTAATGAGCAACCTTTTCTTATACCGATTAATAATGTATATGACTTTCATCTTTTGACCAAACAATGAAAGGGTTTTCAATATCTTTGACCTTAATCATAATTTGTTCACTAGGGATTGTTCGATCTTCATATGGCAATGAAAGTTCATCATAAATATGTGCATCATCAAATCCAATTTTTGCAGCATCATCTTTTGTGAAAAAATAATATATTTTTGAAATTCTAGACCAATAGGCGGCACTTAGACACATCGGGCATGGTTCACAGCTAGTATATAAGACAGCATCCTTTAATAAATAGGTACCTAAATTTTGACATGCGTTTCGAATTGCTTGGACCTCTGCATGTGCAGTTGGATCATTTAAAGTTGTGACTCCATTTACGCCGGCACCAATTACTTTTCCATCTTGGACAATAACAGCTCCAAATGGCCCACCATTCTTATTTAATAAGTTTTCGTAAGCAAGTCTTACACTTAATTTAATCCAATCAGAGTGATTCAAACTAACACCACCTTTATAGTAATAAGGGCGAAAGGTATTTACATTTATCTAATCTCTTTAATTAATATAAATAACTAGTCAATCAAATTGGTTAAACGATTTATAATTCTTTAAATTAACCATAAATATTAAAAAGGGTATCTTACTTATTTGTACACTCTATTAGAGTATTTAAGAACCTATTTAATCAATCTAAAGTAAGAAAATTCATTTTTTATAAGAACAATAATAATAGAGTAATATAATTCAAACAAAAATTTTTAAAGTACTAATCGGGATAAGAATTCTAATAAATATTCAAAATGTCGAATGATTTATTAAGAAAATTAAAGGAGTTAGTTAAATCAAATTAGAATATGTAAACGGTTATAACTTTTTGAAGGATGTGTTTCGAATGCAGAATTTCGGAAATAATATTCAATTGCAAGTGTATCGTGGTGGGAAAAAAAGTGAGATTCCTGTTAGATTTGAGGATTTAGAAAAGTTAGCTCAAGATCAATTAGAGGAAGGCCCTTTTTATTATATAGCTGGGGGCGCAGGTAGTGAGCGCTCAATGAACGAAAATCGATTAGCATTTGATAAGTGGAAAATTGTACCGCGAATGTTACGTAATGTGGCTGAGCGTGATATTAGTATAAATTTATTTGGGAAAACTTATAATTCGCCAATTTTATTTGCTCCAATCGGTGTCCAGTCGATTGCGCATCCAGAAGGGGAACTTGAAGCTGCTCGAGCAGCTGCGGAATTGAATATTCCATACATTACTAGTACTGCATCTACTTACTCATTAGAAAGGGTTTCAACTGTTCTAGGTAATTCTCCTAAATGGTATCAATTATATTGTAGTAGTGATATGGAAATAGCAGCAAGTATGATTAAACGTGCAGAAGACAATGGTTACGAAGCAATTGTTATTACGCTTGATACCTCGATTATGGGTTGGAGAGAAAAAGATATTGAAAATGCATATTTACCATTTTTACAAGGGCAAGGTATTGGTAACTATTTAGAGGATCCTGTATTTTGCTCACGATTAAATAAATCACCTGAAAAAGGTCCACAGTCAGCAATTCTATTGTGGACAAGACTCTTTGGTAATCCTGCATTAACATGGGGAGATTTAGCATTTTTGCGAAAACAAACTAAATTACCAATTTTATTAAAGGGAATTTTACATAAGGACGATGCGATGCTTGCTCTTGAATATGGTATGGATGGCATTATCGTTTCGAATCATGGTGGAAGACAAGTTGATGGAACAATTAGTACTTTAGATGCATTAGAGAGTATTTGTAGTGAATTAAAAGGTAGATTACCAATCTTAATGGATAGCGGTATTAGAAGGGGATCAGATGTATATAAAGCATTAGCAATCGGTGCTGATGCAGTATTAATTGGTCGACCGTATATGTATGGCCTAGCTCTTGCTGGTAAAAACGGGGTTGTCCAAGTAATGAAAAATATTTTAGCTGATTTCGATTTAACGATGGCTTTATCCGGACAAAAAAGTATCAGTGAATTAAAGCCATCTTTGTTAGTGAAAGAAAACCTTAGTAAACATTTTTAAAAATTAAAAAGAGCGATCTCAGTGAGTGCTTAGACTAATGAGTCGCTCTTTATTTTTGAAAATTTAATTAAGCTGCATTCTTTACTTCGGTATATTCTTTAACGAAAAACTTCTCCATCATACAGCCAATTACAAAACCGATTAAGCCAGGTATTACCCAACCAAATCCTTTACTTTGCATTGGAACAATCGATAATAATTCATTTAGTCCGTTATTTAAAAATGATGAATTGATAATCTCGATTAAGCTATAAATTCCAACAAACAAAATTGTTAATAAATAAACGGGTCTACCTTTAAATGGTAATTGATCGTGTAAAAGTGCTAGAACAATCAGAGCAATTGCCATTGGATATAAAAGGCCCAATATTGGAACGGATACTTTTAATATTTGTGTAAGTCCTAAATTTGCTACGAATCCACTTACAAAACATAATACGATTGCCCATTTTTTATAAGATAATTTAGGGAAAATACTATTAAAATACTGAGAACATGATGTAATTAAACCAATACAAACACTTAAACATGCAAGTGTAAAAATAAGCCCTAAAACAATCGTTCCACCATTTCCAAATAATTGATTCATAACTGTTGTTAAGACGACTGCTCCATTGTCAATTTGTTCGGTAATCGTCGCTGAGGCACCTAGGTAGCCAATTATAAAATAAGTCATCGATAATAATAATGCACAAATTAAACCGAAAATAATTAAATACTTAATTTGTAATTTTTGATTTGTTACATTTAATCTTTGAAAAATATTGATGAAAACAATCCCGTAGATTAATGCGCAAATCCCATCCATTGTTTGATAGCCATCTAAAATTCCTTGTGAAATAGGATTAGATTTGTATGTTAAGGATGCATCCTTAAAACTCGATAAGTCTGTAAACATGGCTTTAATAAAAACAATTAAAATTAAGATTAGTAAAGCTGGAGTTAAAATTTTACCGAATCTGTCAACTAATTTTGAAGGTGATTTAGCAAACCAATAAACGATACTAAAAAACACAATCGTATAAACTAATAGCCCTATTGGTGAGACAGCCAAACCTTCTGATAAAAATGGTTTAACACCCATTTCATATGCGAGACTACTAGCTCGTGGAATTGCAAGTCCAGGTCCGATCGACAAGTAGATTGCCATCGGGAAGAGAAGTGCAAAAATAGGATGTACTCTCCTTACAAGCGTATCAAAATCACCGGATTTTGCTATTGCTATAAATGCTAAAATCGCAATACCTGCATCCGAAATAATAAATCCAATAATTGCTTGCCATACATTCTCTCCGGCTGCTTGTCCGATATATGCTGGGAAAATTAAATTACCAGCACCAAATAACATAGAAAATAACATAAATCCAATAAACAGTATTTCTTTTTTTGTTAAAGTATTCAAATAATTCACCTCAAACATAGTTGTTTTTTAAAAATGATTTTCTCATTCTATCAAAAAACAATCCTATTTACTACAAAATCTTCTAAAATTCTTACAATTTTCATATAGAATGAAAAAAAATTTCTTTTGTCCTAATTTTTATTACTTGAAGCATAAGAAGTCTTGTCCTCAAACTATATATATTTATAGGCTTTTTTAAGGGAGGACTAGAATGATCCAATTTCAAGATATATCTTTTAAGTTTTCAAATGGAAAAAGTGCAGTTCAGGATTTATCTTTTTCAATTCATTCAGGTGAATGCTTTGTTTTAATTGGCCCAAGTGGCTGTGGAAAAACAACAACAATTAAATTAATAAATAGATTAATTAAACCAACTGACGGTGAAATTTTTTATAATGATAAAAACATTAAAGATTATGACGAACATAAGCTGAGGAGAGAGTTTGGATATGTACTACAACAGATTGCACTATTTCCCCATTTGAATGTTGAAGAAAATATTTCGATTGTACCAGAATTAAAAAAATGGAACAAAGCACAAATAAAAGAGCGCACTCGAGAATTATTAGAATTAGTAAAATTAAATCCTTTGGAATTTAGTAAAAGATCAGTCTCAGAGTTATCTGGGGGTCAACAACAGCGGGTAGGTGTAGCGAGGGCATTAGCAGGGGATCCAAATTTATTATTAATGGACGAACCGTTCAGTGCATTAGATCCGATTACAAGATTACAATTACAAAAGGACCTGAAGCAATTAAAAACTAAGATTAATAAAACGATCCTTTTCGTTACTCATGATTTAGACGAGGCATTTTATTTAGGAGACCGAATCGGGATCATGCACGATGGTGAACTAGTTCAAGTTGGTTCGAAGGATGAAATTTTAACTAATCCAATCAATCCTTTTGTTGAACAATTTATAGACAATTATCGAGGTAAAGCTGTTGTAAAGGAGGGAATATAAGATGATTCTCACTTCATTTACAACGACCCTTGCAAATAGAAAAGAGCAATTATTAACAGCATTGTTAGAGCATATTCAAATTTCAGTATTTGCACTAATTATTGCAATAATAATAGCTGTCCCGGTTGGAATTTACTTAACGAGGAAGAAAGTTCTCTCTGAATTTGTAATTGGAACTACAGCAGTTATTCAAACTATTCCTTCTTTGGCACTGTTAGGGATTTTAATACCATTAGTGGGTATAGGAAAGATTCCAGCGGTATTTGCATTAAGTGTTTATGCATTATTACCGATCTTACGAAATACATATACCGGAATTAAGGAGATAGATCCAATCCTATTAGAAGCAGCAACTGGGTTAGGGATGAACGGTAGACAAAGACTTTTTAAGGTTGAATTACCATTAGCATTACCAGTTATAATGGCGGGAATCCGAACTGCGATGGTCATAATTGTTGGAACGGCAACAATCGCTGCATTAATAGGAGCTGGAGGTTTAGGTAGTTTAATATTATTAGGAATCGACCGAAACGATATGAATTTAATCATTATAGGGGCAATACCTTCAGCACTTTTAGCAATTATATTTGATTTTATTTTAAGATTAATAGAGAAGAGGAGTTTTAAGAGTTTTTCATTAAGAATAATAACTGCTAGTTTTATTTTATTAGCATTATTATTTTCTCCATTAACAATTAAATCTTGGAATAAAACGGACTTAGTAATCGCTGGAAAACTAGGTGCTGAACCAGAAATAATAATGAATATGTATAAATTATTGATTGAGGATGAAACGCATCTAAACGTTGAAGTTAAGCCCAATTTTGGTAAAACTACATTTGTGTTTAATGCATTAAAAAAAGGTGATATTGATATTTATCCAGAATATACAGGAACGGTCATTTCTACTTTTTTGAAAGAAAAGGCTGTTAGTAATGATGCAAAAGCAGTATATGAACAAGCTGCTGAAGGTTTAGCAAAAAAGTATAATTTGAGCTATTTGGAACCTATGAAATTTAATGACACGTATGCATTAGCTGTTCCGGATCACATTTCGAAACAATTTGGAATCGAAACAATTTCAGATGCAACCAAAGTAGAAAATCAGTTAAAAGCAGGTTTCACTTTAGAATTTACGGATCGTGAAGACGGATATTTAGGATTACAAAAACTATATGGATTAAAATTCCCAAACCTAAAAACAATGGAGCCAAAATTGCGATATGACGCAATTCAATCGGGCGATCTCTCAATAATCGATGCGTATTCAACTGATAGTGAGCTCCAAAGTTATAACATGAAAGTGCTAGTCGATGATAAAAATTTATTCCCGCCCTATCAATGCGCACCACTTCTGAGAAAAGAAACACTTAAAAAATATCCAGAATTCGAAATTATATTAAATAAATTAAAAAATAAAATAACGGATGATGAAATGCGAGAAATGAATTATAAAGTAAATGTTGGTGGAAAATCTGCCGAAAGTGTTGCTAGAGAGTTTTTGAAAGAAGAGGGTTTACTAAAATAAACGAAATGGACTGTCTTATTGGTCAGGGGAACTGATCAAAGCGGTCCTTTTTTGTTGTAATACACTTGAACGTAAGGCGCTGTTCTATCACAATTCATATTTTTTAGAAGATTAGTAGCGATTTTATATTCGAGATAGATAAAAATAAGTGGGAAATTGCTGGTTTTCTTTAAAGAGTATGAATTGATGAACAGTTTTGGGGTGAAATACCTGTACTGGTAGGGGGAATTTTGTATCTTAATTGCACTTCTGCTAGATTTAATTGCAGTTTCACTAAATATAATTTCAGATTTGCTAATTTTATTTGCAGATTTTCATTCTTTATTTGCACTGGCCAATCCTTACTTGCACAACCCTAAGACTTATTCACACCACCTAAGACCAATCAATAAAAAGAGGGTTGCCTAAATAATCGGCTACCCTCTTTTAGTTATCATACGATAAGAATTTCAATGTTTAATCATTATAGGCTCCAGTTAACATCTCACTTACAAAAGAATCATTTTCCCATTCTTCATAAGAGAAATCTACTGAATACTCCTGATCGGATTTTTCGTCTTTAATCTGAATGTCAAAATGATTACTCATTACTTTCAACACTTCATTGATTTCGTTAACAGTCCCATTAATTTGTAAAGTAGCCATTTTTACTCGCCTCCGATTTTAATTTACAGAAAATTCTGTATAAAGTAATCATATGATAATCCTTTTAAAAACATTTTTCAAGGGTAGAATTTTGTCGAAAAAATATTTTAAAAAAATGTAAAGGTTTTCATTGTTGATTTACCAATATTTGTACGACATTTGAATAAATTGTGAATTTTAAATTTTCTAAAAACTTGTTGATTTATTTAGTAGATTGGAATAAAGTAAGTACAAATATTTTAACTCTTGAGGAGGATTAACCGTGACAGAGCAACAGATTTTTTTAAATGGTGAATTCGTTCAAAAACAAGATGCTAAAGTTTCTGTATATGATCATGGATATCTATATGGAGATGGAGTATTCGAAGGGATTCGCGTATATGATGGCAATGTATTTCGCTTAAAAGAACATCTCATTCGATTATATGAATCAGCAAAATCAATTTTATTAACAATTCCTTATTCTTTAGAAGAGTTAACACAAATTGTAGTTGATACAGTAAATCGAAATAATTTACATAGTGGTTATATTCGACTCGTCGTTTCAAGAGGTGAAGGGAATCTTGGATTAGATCCAACATCTTGTCCAAGAGCAAATGTAGTTGTCATAGCTGAACAACTAGCACTGTTTCCACAAGAACTATACGAAAATGGTATGGAAATTGTAACAGTAGCAACGAGAAGAAATCGAAGTGATGTATTAAATCCACAAATTAAATCTTTAAATTACTTAAATAACATATTAGTAAAAATTGAAGCGAAACTAGCTGGTGTTCAAGAAGCACTAATGCTAAACGATCAAGGCTTTGTAGCTGAAGGTTCAGGAGATAATGTCTTTTTAGTAAAAGGGAATAAGTTAATTACTCCACCAAGTTCAGCAGGTGCATTAGAAGGAATTACTCGAAATGCAATTATGGAATTAGGTGACACATTAGGTTATGAAGTTGAGGAAAAATTGTTCACTAGACATGATGTTTATATTGCCGATGAGGTTTTCTTAACAGGAACAGCAGCTGAAGTAATTGGCGTATCTAAGGTAGATGGACGAGTGATTGGTGATGGAAAACCAGGACCAAATACACAAAGATTATTAAACGCATTTCGTCAATTAGTAGTTGAAGATGGAGAAAAAATTTACGTAAAACAAGGGTGATAAATTGTGCGAAGTGACATGATCAAAAAAGGAATAGACCGTGCGCCGCATCGTAGCTTATTATTAGCGGCAGGTGTAAAAGAGGAAGATTTTAATAAACCATTTATAGCGATTTGTAATTCATATATTGATATTGTTCCAGGTCATATTCATTTAAGGGAAATGGCTGATGTTGTAAAACAAGCGATTCGAGATGCTGGTGGAGTTCCATTTGAGTTTAATACGATTGGTGTCGATGATGGAATCGCAATGGGACATATCGGAATGAGGTATTCTTTACCAAGTAGGGAAATCATTGCCGATGCAGCTGAAACAGTCATTAATGCACATTGGTTTGATGGAGTATTTTATATGCCAAACTGCGATAAAATCACACCTGGAATGCTAATGGCAGCTGTTCGTACAAATGTACCAGCAGTATTTGTATCAGGTGGACCAATGGCAGGTGGGCTATCCAAAGATGGAAAGGCTCTATCTCTTGCTTCAGTATTTGAAGGTGTAGGTGCTTTTAAATCAGGAAAAATGAGTGTAGAAGAATTACTCGATATTGAAAAGTCAGCATGTCCTACATGTGGATCATGTTCAGGAATGTTCACAGCAAATTCCATGAATTGCATTATGGAGATGCTTGGTGTAGCACTACCATATAACGGAACAATACTTGCAACTAGTAAAGACAGACATCAATTAATCCGTGATGCAGCTTTTCATCTAATGGATTGTATTGAAAATGATATTAAACCAAGAGATATTATTACAAAAGAGGCAATTGATGATGCGTTTGCACTAGATATGGCAATGGGTGGATCGACAAATACTGTTTTACACTTAATGGCCATCGCAAATGAAGCTGGAGTTGAATACGATTTAAAGGATATAAATGACGTAGCTAGAAGAGTACCTTATTTATCTAAAATTAGTCCTGCTTCGCACTATTCAATGCATGATGTTCATTTAGCAGGTGGTGTGCCAGCAATTATTAAAGAACTTACAACCATTCCTGGAGCAATCAATAGTGACCGCATTACAATTACCGGAAAAACTTTATTCGAGAATGTGCAAGAAGCTACAATCACCGATAGTGAAGTGATTCGTAAAAAAGAAAATCCTTACTCACAAACAGGCGGATTATCGATTTTACATGGGAATCTAGCCCCAGACGGAGCAGTTATTAAAGTAGGTGGTGTTGACCCTTCAATCCAAACATTTATTGGTGAAGCAATTTGTTTTGACTCACACGATGAAGCTGTTGAAGCGATTGACAAAGGTCTCGTTAAAGAGGGTCATGTCGTTGTCATTCGATATGAGGGTCCAAAAGGTGGACCTGGAATGCCTGAAATGCTTGCACCAACTGCATCAATTGTTGGAAGAGGCTTAGGAACAAAAGTTGCGTTAATTACAGATGGTCGTTTTTCAGGAGCTACTAGAGGAATTGCAATTGGACATATTTCTCCAGAAGCGGCTGAAGGTGGACCAATAGCATATATTGAAGATGGCGATGAAATCATAATCGATCTTTTATCAAGAAGTATTACATTATCAATTTCAAACGAAACATTAGAATCTCGTAAAACATCATATAAATTACATGAACCAAAAGTTAAAACGGGTTATTTAGCAAGATATGCAAAGTTAGTGACTTCTGCTAATACAGGCGGAATATTAAAAATATGAAAAAGCAATGAAAGAGAAAAGTAGTTATGAAAAGGTTCTTCAGAGAGTCGGTGGGTGGTGTGAACCGATGACCTTGATTAATGAAACTCACTCTTGAGTGTCAAGCTGAATTCATTTGTAAGGTAAGCTTGAACGTTGGCCACGTTATCGCTAGATTTTGGTTAGCCAAAATCCCAAAGTTAGGTTATTAACCTAAGAAGAAGGGTGGTACCGCGAAAAGTCTTTCGCCCCTTCAGCATCTGCTGAAGTGTGGAGTTATGGCTTTTTTTATTGCGAATAAATGGGTAAATTTTATCCAAAAATGGAGGGAAATGTAGAAATGAGTCATCATTCGATAAGAACTCTGTCAAAAGAATTGTCAGGTGCAAATTTACTAATTGATGCTTTGAAAAATGAAAATGTTGAAATGATTTTTGGTTACCCTGGAGGGGCAGTATTACCATTATATGATGCACTTTATGATGCTGATATTCCTCACATTCTAGCAAGACATGAACAAGGGGCCATCCACGCTGCAGAAGGATATGCACGAGTGACTGGTCGACCAGGGGTTGTAATCGCAACAAGTGGTCCAGGGGCAACAAATGTAGTGACTGGTTTAGCAGATGCGATGATGGATTCATTACCATTAGTTGTTTTTACTGGTCAGGTTGCAACAAATGTAATCGGAACAGATGCCTTCCAAGAAGCAGATGTGATCGGAATTACAATGCCAGTTACAAAACATAACTACCAAGTGCGTAATGTAGAAGATGTCCCACAAATCGTTAAAGAAGCATTCCATATTGCTTCAACAGGCCGTCCAGGTCCAGTTGTCATCGATCTACCAAAAAACATGATGGTTGAAAAAGGAGTGAAAAAGGACGAAGTAGAAGTTCAATTACCTGGTTATCAACCGACTTATGAACCAAATTATCTTCAAATTACAAAGTTAATAGGAGCAATTGAAAAAGCTAAAAAGCCAGTCGTATTAGCTGGAGCAGGAATATTACATGCAAAAGCAGCTGATGAGTTTACTGAATTTATAAAAAAGTTCAATATCCCAGTTGTTAATACGCTTTTAGGGCTAGGTGGATTTCCAGCAAATGAGGAATTATTCCTAGGAATGGGGGGCATGCACGGAACTTATACAGCAAATATGGCAATGTATGAAAGTGATTTGCTTATTAACATCGGAGCAAGATTTGATGATAGGTTAACGGGTAATTTAGCACATTTTGCTAAAAATGCGATTGTAGCACATATCGATATAGATCCTGCCGAAATAAACAAAGTTATTCCGACAAATATTCCAATCGTTGGATGTGCTAAGGAAGTTCTGAAAGTTCTATTAAAACAAAAAATAGATAAACAAAATCATGGTGAATGGTTAGAGCTACTTAAAAGTCGTAAAGAGGCCTTTCCTTTACAGTATGAACCGAGTAGGGAAGTCATTAAACCACAAACTGTTTTAACTTTACTTCATTCGATTACAAATGGGAAAGCGACGATTTCCACGGATGTAGGTCAACATCAAATGTGGGCAGCTCAGTATTATCCTTTTGACGAACCACATAAATGGATCACTTCAGGTGGACTCGGAACGATGGGATTTGGTTTACCAGCTGCAATCGGAGCACAATTTGCAAAGCCTGATGAATTAGTTGTAGCGATTGTAGGTGATGCCGGATTCCAAATGACATTGCAAGAATTGAGCATGATCAAGGAACATAATTTACAAGTTAAAATTTTAATTTTAAATAATGCAGCTTTAGGAATGGTAAGACAGTGGCAATCAGCTTTTTATAATGACCGCTTCTCTAGTTCTCTATTAGACTGCCAACCTAGTTTCACAAAACTTGCTGAAGCTTACGGTATAAAAGGGATGACAATTTCAGATCCAAATTTAGTTGAAAGTCAGTTAAGAGAAGCAATTGAATTTGATGGACCAGTTTTAATTGATTGTCGAATTCATCAAGCTGAAATCGTTACACCAATGGTTCCACCTGGTAAAGGAATTCATGAAATGGAAGGGGTGAAATAATGAAACGGGTCATTACATCAACTGTATTAAATAACAGTGGCGTACTAAACCGAATTACAGGAGTGATCTCCAGAAGACGTTTTAATATCGAAAGTATTTCTGTAGGACATACTGAACTAGATCATATTTCAAGAATTACGTTTGTCGTACATGTAGAGGATTTACAACAGGTCGAACAATTGATTAAACAGCTTCACAAGCAAATTGATGTGATAAAAGTAGCAGATATAACAGAAGAATCAGTTATTGCTAGAGAACTAGCCTTAATAAAGGTTAGTACAAATGCAGCTACAAGAAATGAAATTTATAGTCTAATTGAACCATTTAGAGCCTCGGTTATTGATGTAAGCCGTGATCAGATTGTCGTTCAAGTAACTGGTACTTCTGATAAGGTAGAGGCTTTGATTGAATTATTAAGACCTTTCGAACTAAAAGAAATAGCTCGAACAGGTGTAACCGCATTTACTAGATCTGCTAAACATAAGGAGCATGCTCAAAAGCTACTCTCTTATTAAATAAAAATATAAAACATAAAAAAATTGGAGGAATTTGAAAATGGCTAAAGTATATTATGGTACAGACGTGAAGGAAAATGTATTAGTAGGGAAAACGATTGCAGTAATTGGTTATGGATCACAAGGTCACGCGCATGCTTTAAATTTACATGATAATGGTCATAAAGTAGTTGTTGGTTGTCGCCCTGGTAAATCATGGGACGCTGCAGCAAATGACGGACTACATGTAACTACAGTTGCAGAGGCTTCAAAGGCAGCAGACGTAGTAATGATCCTATTACCAGATGAGCATCAACCAACTGTATATAAAAATGAAATTGAGCCGTATCTAGAAAATGGTAATGCACTTGCGTTTGCACACGGATTTAATGTTCACTTTGATCAAATTGTTCCTCCCGCAAATGTTGATGTATTTTTAGTAGCTCCAAAAGGTCCAGGACATCTTGTTCGACGTACTTTTGTCGATGGAGCAGCGGTACCAGCATTATTCGCTGTTTACCAAGATGTAACAGGTGAAGCAAAAAATGTAGCACTTTCTTACGCTGAAGGAATTGGTTCTACTAGAGCAGGAGTTCTTGAAACTACATTCAAAGAGGAAACTGAAACAGATCTATTCGGAGAACAAGCTGTACTATGTGGTGGTGTAACTTCTTTAGTAAAATCAGGATTTGAAACATTAGTAGAAGCTGGTTATCAGCCAGAAGTAGCATACTTTGAGTGTTTACATGAGTTGAAGCTAATCGTTGATTTAATGTACGAAGGCGGAATGAGCTATATGAGATACTCAATCTCTGATACTGCACAGTGGGGTGATTTCGTATCTGGTCCTAGAGTAGTTGCGAATGAGTCAAAATTAGCGATGAAAGATATTTTAGCAGAAATTCAAGATGGTACGTTTGCTAAAGGCTGGATTAACGAAAATAAAAATGGTCGTCCAGTATTCAATGAAATTAATGAAAGTGAAAAACAACATCAGCTTGAAGAGGTTGGAGAAAAACTTCGTGCTATGATGCCATTTATCCAAAGAAAAGAAAAGGTCGAGGTGAAATAAAAAATGAGTAAAATTCAGTTTCTTGATACAACATTACGTGATGGCGAACAATCTCCTGGGGTTAATTTAAATCGATTTGAAAAGCTCGAAATTGCAAGACAACTAGAAGCTTTAGGTGTTGATATCATTGAGGCTGGTTTTGCCGCTTCCTCAGAAGGTGACTTTTTAGGAGTTCAAGAGATTGCGAGACAGATTCGTTCTGTCTCCGTCTCAAGCCTTTCACGAGCAAAAGATTCAGATATTAAAACAGCATGGGATGCGTTAAAACATGCTGCTGAACCGAGACTTCATATATTTCTAGCAACAAGTGACATTCATATGAAATATAAATTAAACATGACGAGATTAGAAGTTTTGGAAACTGCTAAACATTGTGTGCAGCTTGCAAAATCCTTTTTTCCAAAAGTCCAAATTTCAGCTGAAGATGCCTGTCGTACTGATCGAGCATTTCTTGCCGAATTCGCAGAGACTGCAATTAGAGCAGGGGCAGATGTGATTAATATTCCAGATACTGTCGGTTACACGAGTCCTTCAGAATATTACGATCTATTTAAATATTTACAAGAAAATGTACCGTCTTATCATAAAGCCATTTTTTCTTGTCACTGTCATGATGACCTAGGAATGGCAGTAGCGAATTCTTTAGCTGCTATACAGGCTGGCGCAACCCAAGTTGAATGCACCGTAAATGGAATTGGGGAAAGAGCAGGAAATGCAGCACTAGAAGAAATAGCCGTTGCACTACATATTAGAGAAGATGTTTACCGGAAAAATAGTAATTTACGATTACAAGAAATTACGAAGACAAGTGAACTTGTTAGTCGTCTTACAGGTATGGTTGTCCAGAAGAATAAAGCAATTGTTGGTACAAATGCATTTGCTCATGAATCAGGTATTCACCAAGATGGCGTCCTAAAAGAGCCAACAACATATGAAATTATACCCCCATCATTAATTGGGCTTTCTACAAATTCATTAGTATTAGGGAAACATTCAGGGCGTCATGCTTTTACTGATCGATTAAAAGAACTTGGATTCAACTTTTCAACAGAAATTATAAACGAAGCGTTTATTCAATTTAAAGCTTTGACAGATTCGAAAAAAGAAATTACAGATGCAGATTTATTAAACATTATTAGTAAGTGGAGCAAAAAGGAGGTTCTAAAATGAAATTAAACATCGCATGTCTTCCAGGAGACGGAATCGGACCAGAAATTATGAGTTCAGCAGTACAGGTTTTAGAACAGATTGCACAATCTTATCAACATGACTTTACTTTTTCCACAAATTTATTCGGCGGTCACGCGATCGATGAAACAGGCACTTCATTACCGAAAGAAACATTAGATAATTGTTTAAATTCGGATGCCGTATTACTGGCGGCAGTAGGTGGACCAAAATGGGATCAAGGTGTTGAACGACCAGAAAGTGGCTTATTAAGGTTAAGAAAATCACTTAATTTATACGCAAACATTCGACCAGTCGATGTTTATGATGAACTTGTAAATCATTCTCCTTTAAAATCTGAACAAGTAAAAAATGTAAGCTTTGTTGTCGTTCGAGAATTAACAGGTGGAATTTATTTTTCTGAACCTCGTTTCCATAATGAAAATGAAGCAACCGATACACTTTCCTATACTAGAGAAGAAATTGAACGAATTGTAAAGTATGGATTTGAGCTAGCAAAAACTAGAAAAGGAAAACTTACATCAGTTGATAAAGCAAATGTATTAGAATCTAGTAAACTTTGGCGGAAAATTGTACATGAATTAAGTTCAAACTATCCAGAAGTAGAAGTTGAACATATTCTTGTTGATGCAGCTGCGATGGAGTTAATTCGAAACCCAAGAAGGTTTGATGTAATCGTTACTGAAAATTTATTTGGGGATATTTTAAGCGATGAAGCTTCCATGATTACTGGTTCATTAGGCATGCTACCTTCTGCAAGTAGATCTGGCAAGGGTCCTTCATTATATGAACCAATTCACGGTTCCGCTCCAGATATCGCTGGACAAAATAAGGCAAACCCTATTGCAATTTTAAGGTCTGTTGCAATGATGCTTCGTGATTTTAACTTAGTTGATGAAGCAAACTCGATTGAAAATGCGATTGTTAATTCAATAAATAATGGCTATTTAACTGGTGACCTAGGTGGAAAAAGTTCAACGATTGAATTTACAGAACAAGTAGTAAAGGAATTACAATTTCAAACAGTTGGAGGGAGTATTCGATGAAACAAACATTGTTTGATAAACTTTGGCAAAATCATGTTGTAACTGGTGAAGTAGGTAAACCCCAGCTTTTGTATATCGATTTACACTTAGTCCATGAGGTAACTTCTCCGCAAGCTTTCGAAGGATTGAGATTATCCAATCGAAAAGTAAGAAGACCAGAATTAACCTTTGCGACGATGGATCATAATGTACCAACAGAAAATCAATTAGTCATCACTGACTTAATTGCTAAACAACAAATGGATACGTTAAGAAATAATTGTCAGGAGTTCAATATTCCTTTAGCAGATATTACGGATGAGGACCAAGGCATTGTCCACGTAATCGGACCAGAACTTGGGTTAACACAGCCAGGAAAAACAATTGTCTGTGGAGATAGTCATACATCTACCCACGGTGCATTTGGTGCTTTAGCTTTTGGAATTGGAACAAGCGAAGTTGAACATGTTTTAGCAACACAAACATTATGGCAAGTTAAGCCGAAATCAATGGGTGTGAAACTTGATGGTAAGCTTCCAAAAGGTGTATATGCGAAAGATATCATTCTTCATTTACTAGCAACTTATGGTGTATCAATAGGAACTGGATATGTCATTGAGTTTTATGGTGAAGCAATTACAAATATGTCAATGGAAGAGCGTATGACTTTATGTAATATGGCGATTGAGGGAGGAGCAAAAGCAGGATTAGTTGCTCCTGATCAAAAAACTTTCGATTATCTAAAAGGTCGAAAATATACAGTAAATTCATATGATGAAAAATTAGTAGAATGGAAGAAATTATATACAGAAGAGGGAGCGACATTTGATAAAACAATCGAAGTGGATGTAGCAACCCTTGCACCTTACGTAACGTGGGGAACAAATCCTGGAATGGGCGTAAGAATTGATGAAGTCCTTCCAAAAGCCAAGGATGAGAACTACGAACGAGCTTATGAATATATGGGATTAAAGCCAGAAATCACACCTAATGAGATTCCAGTTCAACATGTATTCATTGGTTCATGTACAAATTCTAGATTGTCAGATTTAGAGGAAGCGGCAAATTATCTAAAAGGAAAGAAAGTAAAATCTGACGTGCGTGCATTAGTTGTTCCAGGATCAAAAAAGGTCCGAAATGCAGCGATGGCAAAAGGACTACATAAAGTCTTTATAGAAGCAGGATTTGAATGGAGGGAAGCTGGTTGTTCGATGTGTCTAGCAATGAATCCAGACCAAGTACCAGCTGGAGAACATTGTGCATCTACTTCAAACCGAAACTTTGAAGGAAGACAAGGTAAAGGAGCAAGAACACATTTAGTTAGTCCGGTAATGGCAGCGGCTGCTGCAGTACATGGTCATTTTATTGATATTCGAAAGGAGCAAGCAAATGAAACCGTTACGTACGCATAAAGGCACAACTGTATCAATTATGTTAGATAATATCGACACAGACCAAATTATTCCAAAACAATATTTAAAGCGAATAGAACGAACTGGCTTTGGAGAATTTTTATTCGATGAATGGCGATATCATGATGATCGCTCACCTAATCAATCTTTTGCATTAAATAATGAGGATCGAAAAAATGCTTCAATCTTAATAAGTGGTAATAATTTTGGTTGCGGTTCATCTAGAGAACACGCACCTTGGGCGTTAAATGATTATGGATTTACAATTATCATTGCTGGTAGCTTCGCAGATATTTTCTATAATAACTGTATAAAAAATGGCATGCTCCCGATTGTCTTAAATGATGAGATTCGCTCACAATTATCTACATTAAGTGGGAACCAAGAAATTGAAGTGGATTTAGAAAAACAAGTCGTTAAAACAGTATTTGGAAACTTTGATTTTTCAATCGATCCTGTTTGGAAAGAAAAGTTACTAAATGGCCTAGATGATATTGCGATTACGATGAAATATGAAAATGACATTGAGCAATATGAAAAATTACACGCATAATTAAAATAGGAAGTGTCTTATAAGTTAACTTACTTATGAGATACTTCTTTTTAATTGCAAGCATGAAAATTACGAAAAATAGATAAGTACTCCCTTTTTAATGCAAATTTGTCGATAAAATTAACTTAAATGAAATATTGTTGTTTGAATATTTAGATTATTGTTTAATAAGATTAAATACATTATTAATCTAGAGAGAGGTGATTAATTTGAACCTTAAAATTATTGTAGACAGCTCATCTGATCTTCCAGCTGATCTATTGAAGAAATACGATATTTCAGTCATTCCATTAAGAGTCTATGACCAATTAGAAAAAGAGTATCTTGATGGAGTAAATTTACAATCACATGAGTTAATGCAAAGAATGAAAAATGGAGAGAACTTTACTTCATCTTTACCTTCCTATGATGCAATTTATCAAACTTTAGTCTCATGTGGTACAGATCAAAATTGTGTCTATCTAACTTGTTCTGGTGACTTATCTGGTACGTATAATTTTGCACAATTAGTAAAACTAGATATTTTAGAAAATAATCCAAATGCTTCTATTCATATTATCGATACTAGATCAGTTTCACTAGGAATTTGCGTATTAGTTATGGAGTTAATAGAAGGCTTAAATAAGAATGAATCATTTGAGAATCTAATGAAGCAATTAAATCACAATATAAATAAGATCCAACATATTTTTACGATAGAAGACCTCCAATATTTAATACGTGGTGGACGTGTTGGTAAGTTTGCCGGATTTTTAGGTGGCATGCTAAATATAAATCCGATTATGGAAGTAAGCGAAGGAAAATTTAAACCACTTGAAAAAGTACGAGGTCGAAAAAAAGCATTAAATCGAATGCTAGAATTAATGAAGATCCGAAAAGATGAATTTAGTAAAAATGTTGGAGTTGTATATGGGGTAAAAGATGATTCCACCGAACAATTTATTAAACAATTAAAGGATCTAATTGGTAGTGAACAGATAATAGAAAACTCAGTTGGTTCAGCAGTCGGCGTTCACACTGGCCCTAGTGCAATAGGAATCTTTTTTCTAGCTAATTAAGAAAATTTATTCGACTCTCAAAGTGGTGAGAGTTTTTTTGTTTAGTAAAACTTTTAAATAAAAAATATATAAATATAATAAAAAATAGTTTAATAGGAAATAAGAATATATTTCCGCTACTTATAAAGAGACTTGTTTATTGATGATAAAACAACTTTTGACAATGTGAAATGTAAAAATATCAGAAAATTTGTAATTTTAAAATAAAAAATCACGACTATTTTGAACGCAGTAGATTATTCCTGTGGAAATTAATTTTGGTAGGATAGAAGTTTAAGGTGCCACTATTTCAATAGGAAAGAACGTTCGAAAAACTAGGATGATAATTTTCTGGAATTAAGGACTATTGTTGGATTGCCGTTTTTTTCAACTGCAAATAAAAACATCAAAAGTGCAAACAAAATACCCAAAACTGCAATTAAAAATGTTAAAATTTCAATTAAATTATTTGAACTGCAATTAAAATCAACAAATGTGCAAATAAAAATATTAAAATTGCAATGAAAACGTCCGAAACTGCAAATAAGATGCTCCAATTTGTGTGTAAACTATCAAATAAGCTTAAAATCTAGAGAATCTTTTAAAAAATATTTTTAATTAGTCCTAAAATAAAAGTACTTTGCAAATAATATCCCGTTTTTTATGAATATCGATCCAATCTGTTTCCGCACTCCAACCAGGGGCACATCTATAAGGAATTTCACGTACCGAATTTGATTTAAAAAATATAAAAACACATAACTACGTTAAAGTAAAACAAAAACTCATTAAAATCCAAAATTCTAACCTAAAACTCATAAACTATATCACATAAATCCCAGAATCCACCACCTATTTTACCCCTCAATATTACCTACCTAAATCATTTTACTAAACCGTATTAAACTTTTTTGGTAAAATAAAAATTGAGTAAGATTTATTAATCGTCTTTTTACATATTTAAATTCTTTCATGAATAGGAGTGATGTAATTGAAAGCTTATATTTTAAGAGACACTAAAGGGCCAGAGTCACTAAAATTTGAAAATGTTGAGATTGGTACTGTTCATCCGAATGAAGTAGTCATTAAGTTAAAGGCAGCATCATTAAATAGACGTGACTTTTTTATAACGCACGGTATGTATCCAGGGATGAAGTTAGATGGAATTTTAGGATCTGACGGTGCCGGAGTTATTGAAGCTATTGGAGATGAAGTAACGGGGTTTTCTGTAGGTGATGAAGTGATCATGAACCCAAGTATAAACTGGGGAGATCGTGACGACATCAATTCTGATGAATTCACTGTACTGGGAATGCCTTCTAATGGTACATTTGCTGAATTTATTAAACTACCAGTTGAAAATGTTTATAAAAAACCTGCGTACTTGTCATGGGAAGAGGCTGCAGCAATTCCATTAGCTGCACTTACTGCATATAGAGCATTAATTACACGCGGTCAATTACAAAAAAATGATACAGTATTGATTCCAGGTATTGGTAGTGGGGTTGCATTGTATGCATTACAAATTGCTGTTGCATTCGGGTCAAAAGTACTAGTTACATCTAGTAGCAATGAAAAAATTGAAAAGGCAGTTGAAATAGGTGCGGCTGCTGGTTTTAATTACCGTGAAAATGATTGGTATAAAAAACTCCGTAAAGATTTTGGATTTGTAAATCTTACAATCGATGGAGTTGGTGGAGAATCATTTAATCGATTAATTGATTTGACTGCTCAAGGTGGAAGAATCGTAACATTCGGTGCGACAAATGGACCAGTTCCTCAAACAGTCTTGCCAAAAGTATTCTTTAAAAATATGGATATTAGAGGGACTACTATGGGAAGTCCAAGAGAATTTGAACAAATGTTGGCATTTTTTGAAGAACATAAAATTAAACCAATTATCGATCAATCATTTGAATTTACGGATGTCATTAGTGCATTAAAACGTATGGGTGAAGGAAATAATTTTGGTAAGATTATCGTTAAAATTGGTTGATTTGGATTTTTTTTTACAAGTTTGTCTTCAATCAAAAGAACTGAATTATTCAGTTCTTTTTTTTTTGCTCCTTGATAAATTACAATTAACATCATATGATTATTACAAATGTAATATTTAAAAAATTTAGTATTTTGAGTATTGTAAGCGTTTTATTGAAGTGATTAAATATTTTGGGGGGCTTATTATGAAACATTCTTACTTAACTAGAGAACATGAAATCTTCCGCACGGCTCTTAGAAAGTTCTTACAAAAAGAAGCTGTACCATTCTATGATGAGTGGGAACAAAACAAAATGATCCCTAGAGAATTCTGGGATAAATTAGGAAATGAAGGATTTTTGTGTCCTTATGTTGACGAAAAGTATGGCGGGTTAGGTGTAGATTTTGGCTATTCAGTCATTATTATAGAGGAACTTGAGAAAGTTGGTTCAAGTTTAGTTGGTGTAGCATTACACAATGATATTGTTGTACCTTATTTGACTGCTTATGCAAATGAAGAGCAAAAAATGGAATGGTTACCTAAATGTATTTCAGGCGAATATATTAGTGCAGTTGCTATGACTGAACCAGGTGCTGGATCAGATTTAGCAAATATTAAAACAACTGCGGTAAAACAAGGTGATTACTATATCGTTAATGGTGAGAAAACGTTTATTACGAATGGTATTCATTCAGACTTAATTATTATTGCAGTTAAAACGGATACGACAATTCGACCTGCTCATAAAGGAATAAGCTTGCTAGTTGTCGAAAAAGATACAGTTGGGTTTTCTAGAGGAAAGAAATTGAATAAAGTAGGACTTCATAGCCAAGATACAGCTGAATTAATTTTCCAAGATGCTAAAGTACCTGTAAAGAATTTATTAGGAGAAGAAGGAAAAGGCTTCTATTACTTAATGGAAAAATTACAGCAAGAAAGATTAGTAGTTGCTTTAGAAGCATTAGTTTCAGCTGAAGAAATGTTGAAAGTGACAACTGAGTATGTGAAAAGTAGAAAAGCATTTGGAAAATCAATTGCTGGGTTCCAAAATACTCAATTTAAACTTGTAGAATTGGCTACTGAAATTGAAATTGGTCGTACTTTCATTGAGGACTTAATTTATAAGCATATGGAAGGCGTAAATGTTGTTAAGCAAGTATCAATGGCAAAATGGTGGATTACAGATTTAGGTAAAAAAGTAGCTTCAGAGTGTCTTCAATTACATGGTGGATATGGATATATGGAAGAATACGAGATTGCTAGACGTTTCAGAGATATTCAAATCATGTCAATTTACGCAGGTACAAATGAAATCATGAAGACAATTATCGCAAAACAAATGGGATTAAATTAAAACAGACATAAAATTGGAGGATCAAATTTATGAGAGAAGTAGTTATTGTTGATGCTTTAAGAACACCTATTGGTAAAAGAGGCGGCAGCTTTAGCGAAACAAGACCTGATGACTTAGCTGCAATTGTACTAAAGGAATTAGTAAGTCGATATGAATTTGATCCGAAAGAAATAGATGATGTGATTATGGGCTGTGTTACTCAAATTGGTGAACAGGCTGGTGATATTGGTAGAGTTGCTGCTTTATTAGCAGGTCTACCAATTGAAGTGCCTGGTGTTACAATTGACCGTCAATGCGGATCAAGTCAACAATCTGTCCATTTTGCATCACAAGCCATTTTAAGTGGAGATATGGACATTGTCATTGCAGCTGGTGTTGAAAGTATGACACGTGTACCAATGTTTTCGAATTTAAAAGGATCAAAATGGAATGAAAAACTAACGAATATGTTTGGTGACTTTAACCAAGGGATCTCAGCAGAACGCATAAATGAAAAGTGGAATATCAGTCGAAGTGAGCAAGATGAATTTGCTTATAATAGCCATCAAAAAGCATTAAAAGCAATGAAACAAGGCTATTTTGAAGATGAAATTGTTGCTGTTTCTGTTACCAATCAAGAAGGTGAACTTGTTAATGTTACGAAAGATGAAGGACCAAGAGAAAACTCTTCTATTGAGAAATTATCTACTTTAAGACCAGCTTTTACTGAAAATGGTTCGGTTACTGCTGGAAATGCAAGTCAAATTAGTGATGGTGCTGCAGGACTACTTTTAATGAGCAAAGAAAAAGCTCATCAATTAGGATTTAAGCCAAAGTTTCGAATTATTGGGAGAACGGTAGTAGGATCTGACCCTCAATTAATGTTAACTGGTCCAATTCAAGCAACTCAAAAAGTTCTACATAAATGTGGTTTAACAATCGATCAAATCGATTTGTTTGAAATAAATGAAGCATTTGCTGCAGTTCCTTTAGCATGGCAAAAAGAATTAAATGTACCATTTGAAAAATTAAATATATTCGGTGGAGCGATCGCATTAGGTCACCCACTTGGTGCTAGTGGTGCAAGGGTTATGGTTACTTTGTGTAATGCTTTAGAGAAAACTGGTGGCCGTTTTGGACTACAAGCGATCTGCGAAGGTCATGGTATGGCAAATGCAACGATTATTGAGAGATTAAATTAATAACCAACAACAAACTGGGGGATTTAAAAATGAATATTCGTGATAGTATAGCAATCGTTACAGGTGGAGCATCAGGTTTAGGTGCAGGTACAGTTAGAATGATCGTAGAAAATGGTGGGAAAGCTGCTATTTTCGATTTAAATGAAGAAAGAGCTGCTAGTTTAATTTCTGAATTAGGTGAAGAAAATGTTTGTTTTGAAAAAACAGATGTATCTTCAGAAGAGAGCGTAAAAAATTCAATTAGTAATGTTTTAACTAAATATGGTTCATTTAATACAGTAGTAAACTGTGCAGGAATTGTATTAGCTGAAAAAGTAATTAAAAGAGACGGAATTCATTCATTAGAATCTTTCCAAAAAATCATCAATGTAAACTTAGTTGGTACATTTAACGTTATTCGTTTAGCAGCTGAACAAATGATTAACAATGAACCAAATGAATTTGGTGAAAGAGGTGTTATTATTAACACCGCTTCAGTAGCAGCATTTGATGGCCAAATGGGGCAAGCAGCTTACGGTGCATCAAAAAGTGCTGTAGCTGGAATGACATTACCTATTGCTAGAGATTTATCAAGATACGGCATCAGAGTGATGAGTATTGCTCCTGGAATATTTGAAACACCAATGTTTGATGTATTACCAGAAAAAGCTAGAGAATCATTAGGAAATATGGTTCCATTCCCATCACGTCTTGGTAAGCCATCTGAATACGCACACTTAGCGAAAAGCATTGTTGAAAATCCAATGTTAAATGGTGAAGTAATCCGTTTAGACGGTGCAATTCGTATGCAGCCAAAATAAGAATGACATCAGAGGCAGGAAGAGCAGGTTAACTTGTTCTCCTGCTTCATTTTGTTTATGTTTGGGATTAGTAGTTGTGTTTAACTAACACAACCATGTGAAGATCAAAAATACTAAAAGCGATTTTTTTATTTTCAGTCAATGGCAGATTAGTACCATTGGGAATTACAGTTTTTCATGAGTCTTTTGATAGATTACCATTTTTTTACTTTATGATAAAATAAAATTCAAATTACATATACATATATTGGACCTGTTTTACTGAGAGGCTTTGGTTGGATCTTATTCGTAGTAGGGATTCTTAATATGTTTTCAACATATTTCAATTCAATCCCAAATCCTTTAGCAGATTTATTTAATACTGAAGAAAATGAAAAAAATTAAAAAAATTAATACTAGGCTTAAATAATTTCTAGATTCTCTTATCAACTAACACAGTGCATTAGTGTTGGAAAAACGACTCATAAGAGTCGTTTTTAAAATTACTTTTTATTATAAAAAAGGTCTGGTTTTCCACAATTTGGGCATTCATATAAATAATGTTCTTGAATTTCGTCACTAATATTTCCATTTTCGTCATTATTGGAAACATTTGAATTACAATTTGGACAATTAATGCTCGTTTTAGGGGAGTTTTTTTCTAAATTCTCCAACTTCATCAATCCTTTCTTTGCATTTCTCTGATAAACCCTTTATATTTTACCCATTAAATTATATATTTTATTAAATAAATTTAACCTGTTCTAGTAGTCTAAAAACATTGATAGAAACGAAAACGAAAAAATGAATACATAGAATGATTTATTGAAATCGTGTAAATCGTGTACAATATAGTTAGCCACAATTATTGATTAACTTAATAAATATTGGAATCAAGAGAGGCGGTATTGAAATGGAAACATCTAAAAAAGTAACAGTAAAAGCAACTATTAAAGCATCAATCGAAAATGTATGGGAATTTTGGACAGAACCTGAACATATTAAAAAATGGAACAGTGCTTCAGATGACTGGCACACACCTATTGCAGAAAATGACTTACGTGTTGGTGGGGAATTCCGTTCAAGAATGGAAGCAAAAGATGGCAGCTTCGGTTTCGACTTTGGTGGAATTTATGATGAAGTAAAAAAATATGAGGTAATTGCATATACTCTAGGTGATGGAAGAAAGGTTAATATCACATTTAGTGGTAAAGGAAACGAAACGGAAATAATTGAAACATTCGATTCTGAAACAACTAATCCTGTTGAGTTTCAACAACAAGGTTGGCAAGCAATTCTAGACAATTTTAAAAAATATGCAGAACAAATAAATATGTAGGTAGAAACACAGAGAATGGTTTTTTAGAATCATTCTCTTTTTTTGGCTTATCAGAATTATAAATAGAAAGGTTAAACAAAGAAAATATGGAATAATGCGACTTCAAATTCAATAGTTGAAGATTATGAGCTACAATATGTGGCTTTTTTTAGTATCTGAAATTCTATGTAAAAAAGCAAAAATCCCCCAAATTACAAAGCTAGAAATATTAGATACAATAAACTTAATATTTTAATGAGGCTTATCAGCGAAATGGGGTTTAATTAAATGAAGTATTATTCAAAAGACTGGTACAGCAAAATGCAGGTATATGGTTTCTTGTTGTCCTTTCCAGAAACAAAAGAAGAATGGGATAAATCTATTAAGAATTTTGAATCTTATGGAAGAGATTATATAAAAAACCATAAAGAAGACTTAGAAATTTTAAAAAATGATTTGCTAAAATTTCTTCCTGAGCCGTTCCATCAATATATTAATGACGGAACATTGAATACATCGTATCCATCAGAAAAACTTAGAAATATGATTAATAATTGGAAGGACAAATACAACCAGCAAATGGAGGAACTGGATAAAGAATATTTATCAAACTATAACTCGAGTAAAGATTTACTTCCATTTAACATTGTAAAATTAAATGAAATTTCATTACATGATTCAAATGTAATATCTATTGAAAATCCTACAAACGATACATTTGTTATCTATTTAGATTGCGAAGGCGGTTTTAATGATTTTTCTGAAATCAAACTCACTTTTAAGGGAGTTAAAGAAATAAGTATGCCTGAGAATATTAAAGGTGGTTTTTGGCTTTACGATGAAGTTTATCCAACAAAAATAGGTTTTGAACTTCACGTCCTTTTTGACATCCCGTTTATAGAATTTAAGATTGTAGCTGAAGATATAGTAGTCGAAGGAAAGAATCTTTAGTAAATAATGGTATAATCGAAGTACAGAAAATATGTAATTAGAAATATAAAGAAAGTCCTTATAGATAATTAAATTAAATAAAACGACTTTCAAAAACTCAATTGAATAGGGAGAAAAATTGTGATTTTTGATATTTTATTTTTTGTATTTTTTATATTTGCATCTTTTTATTTTTATAGAAAGTACATATTAATTGGACATGGAATGAACTATTTTATTGGTTCAAATTCATTTATAGCAGGTTTTGGAATTATAAAAGACAATATTCCTAATGAAAAGAAATGGGTTTTTCATATCATAACGGTAATAATAGGTCTATCAATTTTAGCTTTAGTTGAATTTTTAAGAAAAAAACAAAATTTAAAGATCATTAGCTAAGTTTTTTGTTGAGGAAAAAGAGGGAAATCAACAATGAATAAATTAAAATCTATAGTTGCATACGAATGGAAAAGTATAGGAGCTATTTTATTATTTACTTTTGTGAGCATTTCAAGGTGGTTAGAACATGATTACGATTTTTACTTTTGTTTGCTAATAATCTCGTTAATTATTTCAATATTTAGGGCAGTTTTCAATATTTTAGTAATAATAACAGATCTTTAAGGAATACATATGCAGAAATAAAAGGGCTACTATGGTAGCCCTTTTATTTCTTTTGACCTAGTTAATGCTTGAAAACAAAGGATCGATATTCACTTTCCATGGAGAGATAGGTGACGTTCTCACAAAGGTAAAAGAAAGTTTGGTCCTTATTCGACCCTTATCTTTTATAAAGAGATTAACCTCAACTGGGATTTCAGTTTCTAAAGAGGATGACTCTGTCTCCTTTGGTTGGGGCAAAGTCCACTGTATTGCTTCTATTTTTTTTATTTTCTTTAGATCTTTTTTTATATTTTTTTGATTACTTATGGCAATTTTTTTAACCAAGCCTTTATCTTGGTTTTTAATAGAAACGAATAATACATTTAGCAGTTGGGAAGGTGGTTGGTTATTCATATATTCATTAATCTTTCCAGCAGCTTTAAGGATCATCACATAATGAGATAAGTCTGCTTTACCTGTCCGATGTGTCGTGCTTCCCATAAAATGAATGCAAAAATGACCACAGAAACCGTTTGGAAGTGAACCTGCACCATGTGGCATACCGTGCATGGAGGCAGGGATTAGGTTTTCATCAGCTAAAATTAATACAGCCCTTCTTCGCCAACTCCAGTTCCCATCGTATATTTCCTTCATTATCCTTGTATCTTCTCTCGTTAATGGCTGAACATCTGCATGCCTACTACCAGCTCTTCGTTGTACATTAAAGCTCTTACCACTTTCTACATCGATTACAGTGAACAACGAGTATTTTGGAATTATTTTGTTAACAGCTTCCCAATCCTGAATTTCTATTTGAAAGCTAATTGGGGGGAGTACTTGTTTGTCTGTCTTAGCGTAAGTAAAATCTGCAAAGCAAATTAATGAAAGTGACATTATAACAATAAAAAAAACTTTTTTCACAGCTAAAAATCAACTCCGATGTTTAGTAATTAATAACATCTATTTTGTGTTATTTTTTAGAAAAAAAAGCTAATAAAAATTTGGAAATAAAAGAGAATTAGTTTTTTAGGGAATTACTCATACTTAACTAGATACTTCTTAATAAATTCTTATTGAACTAACGAATTCCTAGTTGCACTACTTGACCGACTTAAGTCGAGTTTTTTGGAACAAAAAATCAGTTAAAGTGAATAATCAAACATAATTGAACTAACTAATAAATATCTTAAGGTAGATATGGGATTAAATGTAAAATGGATCTTTTCCGACATTTTTATATCTCCTAAGTGGAATAGACAGAGCAAGATGCATAATATATTATGAGTGAGTAACTCACTCACTAACTAACTAAAAAAAAGATATTAGAAAGGAATAACTCAAAATGACAAAATCCAATATTTTACCCGATATCTTTTTTCGTAAATTTAATCAGTGGAAAAATGAAAAGAAGTTAGAAATTAATACTGAATATATGATCAATGTAGAAAAGTATGTAACAATTGGGGGGATTGATCAATGGATTACAATTCGAGGGGAAGATAAAAGAAACCCTGTTCTTTTATTGATTCATGGTGGTCCCGCTTCAACTTATACAATTTTTAGTTCTTTAATACGTCCTTGGGAAAAGCATTTTACAATTGTTCAATGGGATCAGCGAGGTGCAGGAAAAACTTTTAAAAGAAATGGGAAAGAAGGCTGTGGTAAAATTACATTACTCCAGTTGGCAGAAGATGGAATTGAATTAAGTAATCTAATTTGTATGGAACTTGAGAAAGAAAAAATTATTTTGGTTGGAAGTTCCGTCGGTAGTCTTATAGCTACATTAATGATAAAGGAAAGGCCAAATCTCTTTTATGCGTATGTGGGGACTGATCAAAACTGTTTTGATTATGAAAATATTGCATATCAATTGGCCATTGATGCCTTGTCTGATGCAGGGAATACGAGGGGACTAAAGAAATTTTCAGAACTAGGACCAGATCAAACAAAATGGACACAAAAAGATTATGATAAAAGAAATCAGATATTAGTAAAATCTATAAAAAATGTGCCTAATATGGTAATGGACCTTATTTTACCTTCAATGCTTTCATCACCACAACATAATATTAACGATCTTTTCGATTTTTTTAAAGGGATGAAATTTTCGGGGGAACAATTGTTTAACGAACTAATGAATTTTAATTATGGACGGTTAGGAACAGTATTTTCAATTCCTTTCTTTATTTTTCAAGGAGACAATGATATTATTACCCCTACTAAAAATGCAGAACGATTTTTGCAAGAAATCGAAGCACCTTTAAAAGAGTTTATTTATATCAATAACGCTGGACATTTAGCTTGCTTTGCTAGACCTGAGCAGTTTTTACAAGAATTAATAAAAAGAGTAAGACCATTAGCAATTCATAATTAAGTAAGAATGTATAAATTGGAGTGAGTAAGTTGTTACCTAAAGAGAATAATCAACAAACTAATCGAAAGGTGCTTATAAAACAATCTGCATTGAAAATTTTTGCATTGAATGGTTATAAAAATACGAAAACAAGTGTAATTGCAACTGAAGCAAATGTAAGTGAAGGTTTAATTTTTCGCCATTTTCAATCTAAGGCAGAGTTGTTTTTTCAACTTATTGAAGGATTAATGATTGAGTCTCAAAGTGAGCTAAGTTCATTGCAGTTTTTCCAGGGAACGCCTTACCAACTATTAAAATTATTAACTGAAAAAATGTTAGACGAAAATCATAAGTATGCATTTATGATTATCCAACAAGCGAGGAAAAACACCGAAGTACCAGAAAAAGTGACTGAATTATTATCAAAATATTCACCTGATTATTTAATTGATTTACTAATTCCAATATTTATAAAAGGACAAGAAAGTGGTGAATTCATAAAGGAAGATCCACGAAAAATATTAGTATGGTATTTCAATGTGATAAATAGTTTAACGATTCAAGATCTAGTTGATAATAAATTTGGTTTACCTACTACTGATTTTTTGATGAAAATGTTAAAGGCTTAATTGGTGAACTAAAAATTCTCAGTAATAAGAATACTTTAAGGTTGTCTAATTAGGCAGCCTTTTTTTAGTCCAAATACAACTTTTTATTTAAAGAGTTTCTAAATGAAAAAAAATACCATAATTGAAATAAATATGGATATTTAAGTCATTTTATTCAAAAAATACTCTTATGCCAAACCTAGTAAGAGGAATCTATGAAAAAAATCTTAAAATTCATATTTAAAACTTTAGTACTCCTATTTTCACTATTGGTCATCTTATTTGCTTTAAATGAGATTGAAATGGAGAAAGCTCAAAAAAAGAATATTTTTGCAGAAAAGCCAATAACTTATCGAATGGGACATAGTGATTTGTCGATTTATACGAACGGAAGGAAGTTAAATAACCAATTATTTCATGATATTAGGAATGCAAAAAAGGAAGTGCATATCTACTTTTTTTCAGTATCTAATGACCGTGTTTCACATGAATTTTTAGATGTTTTAAAAAAGAAGAGTGATGAAGGAATTCCAGTTTATTATGCTGTTGATCGACTTGGTGGAATTTTATTAGAACGGAAAGAAAGAAAATCTTTAATTGATCATGGAGTACATTTTACCTATTTTAATAAACCGCAATTATCCTATTTTTTTGCATCGTTAAATAACAGAAATCATCGTCGGATGACGATTATTGATGGGGAAATTGGCTATATTGGTGGATTCAATATAGGTAAAAAGTATATAGATGAAAAAAAAGGCTTAAAACCGTGGGAAGATGTTCAGCTTAGATTAGTAGGTAGCGGTGTTGAAGGCTTAGAAAAACAATTTGTACATGATTGGAGAAAAAATTCAGACCAAAAAATTACTCAAATGGAGATCAGTAAAAAAATTGGGAGAAGCCAGCATCAATTTGTTTCTTATACTAAAATAGGAATTGAGCAAGAATATAGTAAATTGTTTAAACAAGCAAAACAGTCTATCACAATTTATTCTCCTTATTTTATACCGAATAATAAAGTGATTTGGGATTCTTTATTAGATGCAGCAAATAGAGGGATTGAAGTAAAAATACTATATTCGCATAAGTCAGATGCACTTCTAGTACAACAAGCAGCATTTCCATATATTAAGCAAGCTTGGAAAAATAATATAAAAGTATATGGGTTTAAAAAAGGTATTTTTCACGGTAAAGTAATTAAAATTGATGATCAAGTTCTTATGATTGGCACTACAAATTTTGATTCCAGGTCATTTCATTTAACGGATGAAATGAATTGTTATATATATGATCAACATTTTATCAAGCAGGTAGAACCAGAATTAGACGATGTATTTAATCATGCATTTGAAATTACGCCAACTTATATTAAAAATTTACCTTTTAAAGAAAAAATAAAAGAAAAAATAGCGAAAGTATTTGAGTTTTATTTATAGGGCTAAAAACTAGTTGTACTGTATTTTTATTTAAAGAATACAATAAAAAAATAAAAAAAGATTAATCAAGAAAATTGGTTAATCTTTTTTTATTTTTGAAAATTTATAAAAATACAATTGATTTTATAATTATTCATAATTATAATGAAGAATATAATTTTACAAAAGGGGATTTTAAAATGAAAGTTGGTATTATGGGAGCAACCGGATATGGTGGTCTTGAACTCGTAAGATTACTATCAATGCATCCGGAAATAAGCGGTATGAATTTTTATTCAACATCAGATTATACGGAAGATTTGTCTACGTATTATCCACATTTAGCTACTAGTACTAGTGGGGCAATAAAAAAGTGGAATAAAAATAAATCTGTTTCAGAAAATGATATTTTGTTTTTTGCTACACCACATGGAGTTAGCAGTGAATTAATGGAAGAAATCGATTTTTCAAATACAAAATTGATTGATCTATCAGGAGATTTTCGATTAAAAAAAGAAGAAACATACCAAAAATGGTATAAACATACACATCCTTGTTTTTCAAAAACGAATCAATTTATATACGGACTATCTGAACTTAATCGAGAAGCGATCAAACAATCCAATAATATTGCTAATCCGGGATGTTATCCAACAGCAACGCTACTCGGAGTCGCGCCATTATTAAAGGCAGGAATTGTAGCGAAAAATTCAATTATAGTAGATGCTAAATCTGGAATTTCTGGTGCTGGAAAAACGCCTAATCAAACGACTCAATTTATGAATCGAAATGAAAATTTAACAGCCTATAAAATTACTGAACATCAACATATACCTGAAATTGAACAATTTATTGGATCAATTGATTCAACACAGGATTTTATAACTTTTACACCACATTTAATTCCAATGACTAGAGGGATTTTGTCAACGATTTATGTTACTTCAACACGTGAAATTAGTAACGAAGAATTAAAAGAAATCTATAACCAAAGTTATGAAGATTCCTATTTTGTGAGAGTAAGAGACGGCGTACCTTGTACAAAAGATGTTTATGGTTCAAATTTTTGTGATTTATACGCTACTTATGACAACCGTACAAATCGAATTACAATCGTTTCTGTCATTGATAACCTTGTTAAGGGAGCGGCTGGGCAGGCAATTCAAAATATGAATTTAATGTTAGGTTTGCCAGATGAAACAGGTTTACAATTTACACCAATATTTCCATAAGGAGAGATAAAAGTTGATAACTAAAGAAAAGAATATAAAAAAAATAAATGGAACAATTACATCACCAAATGGTTTTTATGCAAGTGGAGTTCATGCTGGACTACGTTATAAACGTAAAGATTTAGGATTAATTTATTCTGAGAAGCCAGCAACAGTTGCGGCAGTTTATACTTTAAATTTATTTCCAGCTGCACCAATTGCGATTACAAAAAAGAGTATTGCATTTAGTAATAAGCTTCAAGCAGTTTTAGTAAATAGTGGTTGTGCAAATGCATGTACAGGTAAAAAAGGAGAAGATGATGCCTACTTAATGAGAGCATGGTGTGCTGAACACCTTAATTTACCAGAGCATTTAGTCGCAATCGCATCGACTGGTGTAATCGGTGAATATTTAAAAATGGATCGTTTAAAGAGCGGCATTGACAAGTTAACGGTCGGTAATAAGTTGGAAGATGGAGAAGATTTTGGTCAGGCAATCTTAACGACAGATACTGTAATAAAAACGACTTGTTATGAAGTATTAATTGATGGAAAGATTGTAACGATTGCTGGGTCTGCAAAAGGTTCTGGAATGATTCATCCAAATATGGCAACTATGCTTGGTTTTGTGACAACTGATGCTACGATTAGTTCTGGTCAGTTACAGACTTTATTAAAAGAAGTAACAGATAAGACTTTTAACCAAATTACAGTTGATGGAGATACTTCAACAAATGATATGGTATTAGTTATGGCAAATGGAGCAATTGAACATGAGGAATTAACTGAAAGTCATCCAGATTGGGCAAATTTTGTAGCTGCATTTCAATTAGTTTGTGAAGACTTGGCTAAAAAGATTGCTAGAGATGGTGAAGGGGCAACTAAGTTAATTGAAGTAAATGTAAATGGAGCCTCAAGTCTAAAAAATGCAAATCAAATTGCTAAAACGATCGTCGGATCAAATTTAGTAAAAACAGCTGTTTATGGTGAAGACGCTAACTGGGGAAGAATTATTGGTGCCATTGGATATAGCGGTGTCGAAGGGAAATTTAATCAAATCGATATTTCCATTAATGGTGTAACCGTATTATTTGGTAGTAAACCAGTTGAGTTTAATGAAGAAGAGGCTAAAATTGCTTTGAAAAATGAGATTATTTATATTGATGTCCATTTACATGAAGGAGATGCACTTGGTACTGCATGGGGCTGCGATTTAACTTATGATTATGTGAAAATAAATGCAAGCTATCGCACATAAGGGGGAAATAAACATTGGAAACAGTAGTTATTAAACTTGGTGGCAGTTTAATCCATAACTTATCTAATACATTTTTTGAAAATATAAATCAATTAAAAATGAGTGGTAAAAAAGTCATCCTTGTTCATGGAGGGGGACCACTTATAAATAACTTATTATTAAAGTTTTCAATTCCAGTTGAAATGGAAGACGGCATTCGTAAGACTTCATCCGAAGTTTTAGAAATTGTAGAATATGTGCTAAATGGAAAAATTAATAAAGATTTAACGATTATTTGTAATCAATATAATATTAAAGCGATTGGTCTATCAGGATGTGACAATCTATTACTGGAAGCTTCACTTTATAATAAGGGAAAATTAGGTTGGGTTGGAGAAATTGAGGATGTAAATACGAATCTATTAAATTTACTACTTAACAATGATTATGTACCAGTTATTTCGCCTGTTGGAGTGGATAAAATTGGCCAAAAATATAATATTAACGCAGATGAAGCGGCAAAAAGTATAGCCAAGGCAATGAATGCGGAACTACTCTGCTTTATTACAAATACAAATGGTGTTTTAGATCTAGAACAAAAATTGATTGAAAAGATTACGCCTAGTGAAGTTGATAAATTAATCGATGAAAAAACAATTTATGGTGGAATGATTCCTAAAGTTACGAGTGCTTTAAATGCATTAAATATAGTAAGTTCAGTGGCTATTGTTGGTGAGAATTTCTTAAATGAAAATGGAACGATTAACGGTACAGTATTTACAAAAGGAGTTGTGTTAAGTGAGTAATTTATTCCCAACTTATAATAAAAAAACAATTAATTTTCAAACTGGAAAAGGTACTTACCTATATGATGACGAAAATAACAAGTACCTAGATTTTTTAAGTGGAATTGCTGTTTGTAACCTAGGTCATTGTCATCCCAAAGTTGTAAATGCATTAAAAGAACAAGCAGAATCGATTTGGCATGTATCAAATTTATTTACAATTAAAAAACAAGAAGAGCTAGCTAAAATGTTAGTAAAAAGCTTTAAGGATGGATTAGTATTTTTCTGTAATAGCGGTACAGAAGCAAATGAGGCAGCTATAAAATTAGCAAGAAAACATTCAGGTAAATCTCATATAATTAGTTTTAAACAAAGCTTTCATGGACGTACGTTTGGATCAATGGCTGCTACAGGTCAGTCTAAAATCCATGAAGGATACGGCGAAATGTTAAGTGGCTTTACATATGTACCATATAATGATTTGAATGCTTTACAAAATGAAATTAATGAAAATACTGGAGCAATTATTTTGGAAGTAATCCAAGGTGAAGGTGGTGTAATCGTTGGTAATAATGACTTTTTTGAAGGGGTTCAAGCTCTTTGTAAAAAACATGAATTATTACTCATTGTTGATGAAGTACAAACCGGAGTGGGCAGAACAGGAACAATGTTTGCCTATGAACAAACTGCACTAAATCCAGATATTATTACGCTAGCCAAAGGTTTAGGGAATGGTTTTCCTGTTGGGGCAATGCTTGGTAAGAACAATCTAGCTAATACATTCTCGTTAGGAGCGCATGGTTCAACTTTTGGCGGAAATTATTTAGCAATGGCGGCTGCTTTTGAAACAATCAATATAATTAATGATTTGCAATTTTTAAATAGTGTAAAAGATAAAGGACAGTATTTATTTGATAAATTAGCTGAAATAAAAGAAGAGTTTCCACAAATAGTAGAAATACGCGGTAAAGGATTAATGGTTGGTATCGAATTAAATCAATCTGTGGATCAACTAGTGGAGCAATTTTTAAAGAAAGGTTTAATCGTTGGAACTGCAGGACCTAATGTATTAAGATTATTACCGCCAATTAATTTATCATACGAAGAAATAGATGAAGCAAATCAAATAATGAAACAAGTTCTTTCTTCTTATTTTTTAGATAGCCAAGTTAAATGATGGATAGTATTTTTTGACTAGAAGGCATTCATGGACTCATACCATGATGCCTTTTTATTATTTAGGTCTTTCTGCTTGATTCGTAAAAATAGATTGAAAGTTGAATTTATTTTTTAGATAATGGACTAATCACTTTTATTGGGGGAGGAGTTAGGCTATGTATCATATTCGTGTAAGAGCATGTGCTTTAATTGTTGAAAATGATTCAGTATTATTAATTCAATGTACAGATGAGAACGGAATTCACTATAATTTACCAGCTGACGGCACCGAACCCGGTGAGACAATAATTGAGGCTGTAAAAAGAGAATCATTTGAAGAAGCTGGTGTAGAAGTTGATGTTGGAGATCTAGTATTTGTTTCAGAAAATGCACCTCATATGACTGGACATAGAATACATGGATTAAGTTTAATGTTCCGCTGTTATATTAAAGAAAACTCAATTCCTAAAATGCCACCAAATCCAGACCCAAATCAAACTGGCGTAAAGTGGATACGAATTAATGAATTAGACAATATCATCTTATATCCAAATATTAAAGATCAAATTATTCAATATGCAAAAGGTAATTACCAAAAAAATCAATTAATTGAAGAATACAAATTGAAAGAACAACTAATTTGATTACTCTCCACATCTTTCATCTAACGGAAGTTGAGTTTCTCCATGTTTTTTTAAAAAGTGAGGCACTCAATTTTTCTACTTTGACAAAAAACAATTGTACTTCAGTTCTACTCATATTTTTATAAATTACAATCATTAAAAACGATTCTTTATAGAAAAGGATGATTAAATGATAACCCTTCCAGATCAGTTTATAAAAACGATTAAAGATATCCACAAAGAAAAAGGAGAAATATGGCTAAGAAATTTTGAAGACTTATGTAATAGATGTGAAATTCGATGGAATATGAAAATATTATCTCCTTTTGAATTATCATATAATTTTGTAGCGCCAATTTTAATTGATGGTCAAAAAAACGCAGTGATTAAATTAGCCGTACCTAACGAGGAATTTAATAGTGAGGTTGAAGCTTTAAGGGATTTTAAAGATAAAGATTTTGTTAAAGTTATAGATTACGATCTAAATGAAGGAATCCTAATTTTAGACCAACTATTGCCTGGTGATACTCTTGCTACAATTAAAAATGAAGAAGAGGCATTGGATATTGCTGTCAAAGTAATGAAAAATTTATGGAAAGCTGCACCTAAATCAACTAAAATACCTTCCATATTAAGTAGAGAAAAAAGCTTAAGTCGAATTGTTGAAAAATTCCCTAATGGCTTAGGCCCTATATCAAAAGAAATGCTATTAAATGCGTTTACTATTTTTAAAGAAATGAATCGTACACAATCTACAAAATACTTACTTCACGGTGATTTACACCATTATAATATTTTAAAAGCTGGAGAAAACTCATGGAAAGTTATTGACCCAAAAGGATTGATAGGCGAAAGAGAATATGACATTATCCAGTTTCTTTTGAACAACTTAGAAGGAAAAGATATTCATACAACTCTAGAAAATCGAATTGATCTACTAGTAAAAGAATTGAATCTAAATAAAGAAAGAGTACTGCTGTGGGGTTATTCGCATGCTGTTTTATCAACATGTTGGAGTTTAGAAGATGAAGGAACTTATAATGAATATTTTTTTCAGGCTATAAGTATTTTTAAGGATTTACATACAAAATTTTGTTAGTTTATTGAGTTGCTTTATTTAAGGATCTGATAAAAAGATTTTTGATTTTCCTATACTGCTATGTAGTAGATTATTTCATAAGAATATTTTTGTGACAAAAAAGCGAAATTACCCCAAATTACAGTAGTAGTTCTTTACTGTATAATCATCTTTATGGGAGTAACTGGAAATTTTGTAAACAAAAATATTAATAGGAGTACATAGTATGAAAAATAAGTAACGATATTTTTCTCTTTTAATATTTATAGTTGTTGTATCTTCAATTCTATTTTATAAGCACCAAACTGATGCAGAAACTGTAAATGTAAAAATAGGACAATCAGATCAGTTCACTAAAGACGAAATAAAACAGCAGTAAGTACTGTAAAGGAAAAATTCAAAGGTTATAAAGGGTGCAGCTTGACCGATCTATGGTATTCAGAAAAAGATTCTCTTGCCTTCAGCAAAGATTATATGAATTATGGTGAAAGTTATGAAAGAGTTGTAGGCAATAAAAATGTAATTGTTTTGCTTTCAAACTTTAAAGTGGATTCTTCCGGTGGTGATGGAAGCTGGAAGCCAAATTCAACTCAGACTAGATATACTTGGATTTTAATAAGAAATAATGATAAGGGTAAATGGAGAGTTATACAAACAGAAGATACTTATACTGATGCTAATCATGTAAAAGTGAGAATAGGACAATCTAAAAAGTTAACGAAGACCGATATAAAGACAGCATTCGATACCGTCAAGAAAGAATTCAAGAAAGATAAAAATAATGAAGGATGCACAATAACCGAATTACATTATTCAGAGAATCAAGCTATAGATGCAGATACAATTGATGATTATATGGAAGATAAAAATGCCATAGTTGTCTTTTCTACCATTAAAACCGCTCCTACAGTTGTAGGTGGTTGGGATGCAAATCAAACGATGGATAATTTTAGTTGGACGCTGGTTAGAGATAGTAAAAAAGGAAAATGGAGAGTGAAAGATGCTGGATATGCATTTAATATAAATTTATTCTTTTTAACTAATGCTATGTTTTCGTTTAACAATAAACGACTACTTATTAGAAGTTGTATTATAGGTAGTAAAAAGCAAATGAGGTTGGAAATAGTAACATTATACTTTATAACTGGAGGATATAGATGAATTTACAATCTGGAACCTATTATTGGCCGACTACTTTTCCCGATGCTCCATCATATCCAGCATTGGAAGCAGATCTATCTTGTGATGTATTAATCATTGGAGGTGGGAGCTCAGGAGCACAATGTGCATATTATCTTTCCGATACTAATTTAGATGTAGCTATAATTGAAAAATCAACCATTGGCAGCGGCAGTACTAGTACCAATACGGCCCTCCTTCAATATTCCGGTGAAAAAATGTTTACAGATATGATCAACACCTTTGGAGAAGGCTACATCGAAAGGCATTTACAACTACTGAAGGAGGCCATAAATGAAATTGAAGCAGCCTCAAAGAAAGTCAGCATTAATTGTGAATTCAACAGAAGAGATACTCTCTATTCCGCAAGCTGTGTAGACGACGTTGAAAGTCTTAAAAAGGAATATGAGTTCTTAAAACAGCTTTTTTAACAAAGGAAGATATTGAAGCAAAATATCCTTTTAGCAGGGATGCCGCTATTTATTCATATAATGATGCAGAAATCAATCCTTTCAGATACACACATGCACTTTTGGATCACGCCGCAAGCAAAGGAATCCGTATATATGAACATACGGAAATGAACGGTCGCCATTATGATAAAGAACGAGATAAGATGATTGTGTCTACAAAGAATGGTCATTCTATCAAAGCACGCTATATTATTTATGCAGCAGGTTATGAAGGAATTGAGATTAAAAAGGAGAAAAAAGCTTCCTTTGTAAGTACATATACTGTAACTACCCATCCAGTCAAGGATCTATCTGAATGGTATAACAGAACACTCATTTGGGAAACCGCTCGTCCCTATTTATTTATGCGTACAACTAGAGATAACCGGATTATCATAGGCGGACTTGATGATAATACTTCGTACCCAGAAGATCGTGATAGTAAATTGATTCACAAAAAGAAGAAACTGATTGAAGAGTTTAATAAAATGTTTCCAACTATTCAAGTACAGCCAGAATATTACTTAGCTGCATTTTATGGAGGGACATTCGATGGCATTCCGATTATCGGAAAATATGAAGAATTTCCCAATAGTTATTTTCTATTTGCCTTTGGTGATAACGGAACAGTTTACAGCCAGCTGCTCTCGAAGCTTATTGCAAAGGAAATTGTTGAAGGGAACTGTCCAGATATAGACCTTTACTTGCAAGAGCGACCTTTAATAAACAATTGATTTTTTATTTCTTCCAATTGATTCTATTTAACATATAGGCTCTGTTAAACTTTAATGTTGATAATTGCAGAAAAATAGAGAAAACCCCATATGAGGGTTTTCTTGATATTGAATAGCCCATAACTCCTACAATTAGAATAATTATATTTTTGTATTTTCTTCATAAATTTCACTCAACAACAACTTTTAAACAGTGGCAAGACCCCGTCCAATTAAATTTGCGGAAACAGGTTGTTTCCCGATTTCCCTTGCCCAAATAGATAATTGTCCTATATGGTGAATTTCATGAGCAATGGTATGTCTAATGATTTCACCCCAAGTATCCGTCACATTTCTTCCATCTGGTAAGGTATCGTAAAATAAACAGTTTTCCATATCATGATCCCAGCTGTCTACAAAATTTTTCACTTCAATATGAAATTTAGCGTCCAATTCTCGGACTTTATCTAAGCTTTTATAAGCATTGAAATTCTCCTGAAAATCAGATTTTCCTTGTAGGACTCGAATCCAGCTCCACTCTACATCAACTATATGAAAAAGTGTATGTAAAATACTTCCCATTCCACCAGAGCGGGTCAACAATAATTCTTCTTCACTTAACTCTTCACACCACTTATACCATTCTTCTCTTACCGACCAGTTATATCTAAAAAACATTTGCATTTATAACCCCTCCTCATGGGCAGCCTCATAATTACCTATAAATCCTCCTTTTTAACGAAGAACTTCTTAATTTGGTCCATTAATATTATTCGAATTAGTAGGATTGGTTGTATTTCTCCCAATTTCTTCATTCAATGTTTGATTATCACTTTTATTTGGAGCGCCAGTACCAAACTTCTTTTCCATAAAAAAACCAAATGCAATCATTATAATAACAAATCCCAAAATAACAATTACAAACATTGTGGTATACCTACTGACATTTTTAATTGAAAACTACACAAAACTCAAATTTACACAAAATGTATGTAAAATAAAAAGCTCGTTTTAGTTCTACCTTTAAGATATTCCATTTTTTTCCATTAATTCCTCTTCCTTGGTGAACTAAACTACCATCTAGCTCTAACATTAGCATATTATTTACTATGCACTATACTTCAAATCCTAATAGGGAAATGGAAAAGGTCAAGAATAACAAGAAAGCATTTATAATTAAAATAAAAGAACCTATCTTGAATTATTTTTTTCAAAATAGGTTCTTTTTCTTTTATCTACCTAAAACATGTTCAATTAACCCATAGCTCCAAAATCCAAGTAAAGCTAAACTACTCGCTAAGATGATATAGGCAATAAAAATTTGCCATTTTTTACGATTACTAGAAACATAGTAAGTTTCTAACGTTTCTTGTTGTTTCAGTAAAGGTGCAATTCTTTTATGCTTAATTTCTTGAATCTTTTCATCAATATAAGTTCTCCAGTCTAAGTCTGGTTCTTGTAAGCGTGCTCGAACTGAACGAATTAGATAGTTTATTTCAAGACGTTCCTTATGAATTTCTAATTCTAACTTCTTATTATCCTCAAAAAATGGGAAAAAGAACCGTTTTACAATCGTACGATCAGAGTAGACATTAAAAATCCCAAATTGAAATTGTTTAATAGTATGCTCGTATAATTTTATTTTTTCTTTAATTACCTTTAACTGGTAAGCTTCTCGAATTCGTTTAATGAATGTCGTAATACCTAAAATAATAATATAAAATGCGATAAAATTAGGTTGATAAAATAAATACACTAGCATCATCATAATTCCGATAAACCAAAAAATTGGAGGTAATACACTTAAAATTCTCCCGCCATCTAGAGGAGAAATAGGAATTAAATTAAACAAATTAAGTATACAGCCTAAAGCAATGACTAATCCGAAGAATTCATTATGTGTGTAATGATAGAGCGGAATTGCTGGTAGAACCGAAATTAAGCCTAAAAACGGACCACCAAACGCTACATAAGATTCAGTTACAGCATCTTTTGGCATTTCTTTAAGTGATATAACTGCCCCGACAAAAGGAATAAAAAATGCTGGTGAAGTTGGTAGACCCTTTTGTTTCGCAGCAATTAAATGCCCGCCTTCATGACAAATTAATAAGTAAACAAGTGCGAAAGCAAAATACCATCCAAAAGTAAATCCGTATACAAATAAATACAATATCATGCTTAAAAAAGATAAAAATTTTGCAGCTTTTAATAGCGGTAAAAGTAGCTTTAATTTTGTTCCTATTAGTGCGATTACAACACCAATTCTTGTTAATGATTTTTTCGTTTTGTTATTGATCATTGGTTGTGCCATTCATTTCACCTTCTCGCTAATTATGATATGATTATGTAGTATTAAAATTATATCATTAAAGATTATTTGTTTGATAGAATAATAAAGAAATAGGGACTAAAGTCTGCCGTTTTACTGAGATAAAAAGAAAAAATTTAAGATGAAAATAACAAATTAGATGAGTTTAAGTAAATGTTAGAAAGTTATCTTTCTAACTTTTGCATTTTTCTAGAATATTTTATTATATGAAATAGTAACAATGAAATTAACTAAGGATTGATAAAGAAATGAATATATATGGGATGATTAAAGAGGTAGCAGATAAAAAAGGTAAAAACATAGCTTTTAGTTACGATGGAAACAAAATAAATTATGAAGAATTCATTTCTTCGTGTGAAAACATAGCACAACTATTAGTTGAAAATAAGATTGAAAAGGGAGATGAAATTGCGATTTTATTAGGAAATTCTCCTGAGTTTGTACAAGCTTATTTAGCAATATTAAGATTAGGTGCAATCGTCATTCCATTAAACCCAGCTTTTACGGAAAGTGAGCTCAGCTATATTTTAAAAGACTCTTCTACAAAACTTGTTATATCAACTAGTGAACAGGAGAAAAAACTTAAAAGTGTTAAAAATCAGTGTCCTTCATTATTAAATATTATTTTAATAGATGAAATACAACAGACGGTAATAAAAAATCAATTAGAAGAAATTGAAACCCTTCAAGATGATACGGCTGTTATTCTATATACATCAGGAACAACCGGTAACCCTAAAGGGGCAATGTTGTCTCATTTTAATTTAATTGAAAATGCAAATGATTTTTCCAAGTTAATCGAATTAAGTGAAAATGATCAAATGATCGCAGTCCTTCCAATGTTTCATTCATTTTGTTTAACATTATGTGTAAATATGATTTTGTTAAATGGAGCATCAACAATCATTATTCCTAAATTTAATCCAGCTGAATTAGTTGAGGTAATCAAACAAGAAAAAGCTACTTTAATTGCGGCAGTACCGACGATTTATAATTATTTATATCAATTAAATAGTGCGACAGCAAACGATTTTAGTAGTTTGAGAGCATGTATTTCAGGCGGGGCATCTATACCTATCGAATTATTTCAGTCAATTCAAGAAAAATACAAAGTATTAATTGTAGAAGGCTATGGACTATCTGAAACAGCCCCAGTTCTTACTTTCAATCCATATCGTGGAATTTGTAAACCAGGATCAGTTGGACTTGATCTACCTAGTGTTACGACAAGAATAGTAAATGAAAATGGCGAAGAAGTTCCAACTGGTGAAGTAGGAGAAGTTGTTGCGAATGGACCGAATGTGATGAGTGGTTATTTAAATAATATAGAAGAAACTGAAAAAGCATTTTTTAACGGTTGGTTTAAAACGGGTGATCTCGGTAAAAAAGATGAAGATGGATATTTATTTTTATTAGATCGAAAAAAAGATGTAATTATAACGAACGGATATAATGTTTACCCTAGAGAAATAGAAGAAAGACTTTATCAACATCCTAATATTATTGAAGCAGCGGTAGTCGGAAAACCTAATCAATTAATAGGTGAAAGTGTATGTGCTTATTTAGTCGTTTCAAATGACTCACTTTCAGAAAGTGAGATCATGGATTTTTGCAAAAAAGCACTAGTTTATTATAAAGTTCCTAAGGAAATTAATTTTGTAAAAGAACTGCCTAAAAATAGTACTGGGAAAATTTTAAAAAGAAATCTTAAATAATTTTGGAGACCAATCATTTGAATGGTCTTTTTTTTTATGCAAATTGGGCTATTCCCATCTCCTATACAAAAATAGTAAAAAGTCATGCGTAATTAAGAAAATCATATAGTCTAAATTTTGTATGTTTGACACATTACTACAAACTAAATACTACTAAATTTTGGTATGAAAGAAACGGTGATGAAATTAAATTAGTTTATAAGAATTTTGCTTTCCAACTCTTTGTGTTTATGTGACTATTAAGTTGGTCATTAAACAAAGGGGATCAAAAATGAGAAAGAAAATGTTTATTTTGTATGTAAGTTTATTGTGGGTATTATTGTCGAGTTGTGCAACGCAATCATTTAATGGCAACTATTTTGAATTGGATGATTATGATAAATTAACTTCATTTAGTGCACATAAAGGAGACGTGTACTATGTTGATTATTCATTTGTTGTTAATAAAGGTTATGTAGATTTAATTGTCTATAATAAAAAAACGAGAGATATTGTTTTTACAACATCAATTAAAAAGAAGGCAAAATATCAAGGATCTTTTAATATACCAAGAAGCGGTATTTATATTGTGGAAATGGATGGTTATAAAGCATCTGGTCAATATAAATTCAAACTTAATAATGAGGCAATATCAAAAAATGAAGCAACTATTGAACACATGGATGAAATGTTGTTAACGAATACAAAAAATCACGATTTTGAAATAGAGAGATGGAAAGATAAAAAAAATACTTATTACAATGTAACATTCAAAACAGATTACACTGGAGTAGAGCTGTGCACATTTGATGGTATTAAGAATGAAAACAGTGGAGTAATAGCAGGTAATTACGATCGGCAGGATGATCTTGTTGCATTACCAACAACAGTTGATGTTTGGAAAAGCGCAAAAACGATGATTCATTTTAATATTCCAAATGAAAAAACGATAGGTGGTATGGTAATTTGCTATATTCCTATTGAAAAAGATGGGGAAACACTTAGTAAGGAAATCAAATATGATCGAATCCTCTTTCATAAATAAATGATAATACAACGCACTTTTATTAGAGGTGTATCAATTCCAACTGTAAAAACGTCTAAAAAAATAAAAATGGAAAAACTATAGATTAAATCGTAAGTGCATTAAACAGATTTTAGAGAGATTGATTTATTAATCTAATATATTGGAGCAAATCAATGAAGCTATACTTCAAAAAGGAGTATAGTTTTTTGTAATAATTTAATAAAAAATCCTGTATTTTGACATGAATTCCTACAAATCCCACAATTTTCAGCTGAAAAAATCTTACAAAAAACAACAAAAATCATCTTTTTGTGATTTTATTTCTTTTTTATTTTCATATAGAAGTCAATATGAAAAATATTAAAACTAAGTTAAAAAATAAATGAATATTCTGACTTTACTTAGTAGATTAGTATGAAAATTTAATGTGCTATTTTTGTAATCCACTAAAATTTAGTGATGATTATCTCGAAATAAAACAAGATTTATTGGGAATAAATGTAATTTTTGTAGAAAAATGAGGAATAATTTCATCTAAAATTCCCCCAATACACTTTAAGAATTTGTCTGATTATAATAATAATTGTAAGATTTTTCAGAAAAGTACAAAAAGGAGAATGCAGATGATGAAGCATAAAAACAAAAAAATTGTCAAAGTAATGACTGCTGGAGTAATCACCTCTAGCTTATTTTCGGCAAGTTTAATGTCTGGTCACAAAACATTCGCAGTGACAAACTCTACGGGCTCCAATGGTAGTATTAAGGATATTGATAGTTATATCAAAAATATATCCAATGCAGATAGAGAAATGATTCACAGCATGCAGGAAAATAATAATGCGGAAGGGCTAAAGATCTCACCTGACGTAGATTTAAATGTAGATACTCCTTTAAATGTAATTGTTCAGTTTAAACAAGCTCCATCAGATATTGATTTTAAAATCAAACAAAAGAGCGGTCTTAATGCTTCCATGCAGGAGTCAAGAGATAAGGTAGAGGAATCTCATAAAAAATTCAAAGAACAATTAAATGGAAATGCAAAATTAAAATCGATTGATCTTAAAAGAGAATATAAGACTATCTTTAATGGAGTTGCAATGACATTACCTGCTAATGAAGTAAAAGAACTTTTAACATTAGATACGGTAAATGCAGTTTATGAAGATCGAGAAATTACTGTCGAACCTTTCGTAGAACAAAATGGTGAGCCGACAAACAACGCTTCGATTAAATTAAATAATATGGAACAAATCGGTGCTGAAAAGCTACACAAAGAAGGAATCACTGGTAAAGGGATTAAAGTAGGTGTCATTGATACAGGTATCGATTATACTCATCCTGATATAAAAGATGTGTATAAGGGCGGATATGACTTTGTAAATAACGACTCAGATCCTATGGAGTCAACTTATGATGATTGGAAAAAATCTGGGCAACCTGAAATAAGTCCAACTTCAGGTGAACCGTGGTATACGGCACATGGAACACATGTATCAGGTATTATTGCGGGAACAGGTAAAAATAAATCCGATTTTGCCATAACAGGTGTAGCACCTGAAGTTGAACTTTATGGTTATAAAGTACTCGGACCATATGGTTCTGGCTCATCGAATACAATACTTGCAGGAATTGAAAAAGCGGTAGAAGATAAGATGGATGTAATTAACCTATCTTTAGGGGCACCAGTTGCTAACCCGCTTGATCCATTGGCAGTTGCGATCAATAATGCTACTTTAGCTGGAACAGTTTGTGTCCTTGCTGCTGGTAATGCTGGACCTACTCAGTATACAATTGGTAGCCCTGCTTCATCAGCGCTTGGTATTACAGTTGGCGCAAGCAGTTCGCCAATTACGGTTCAAACAAGCAATGCAGTTGCAACTTCAGCAACTGAAACTGTTAAATTAGATAATATGAGAATACTAGGTTCAGATTATACTAATCTCAATTCCTTAAAGGGATCTAACCTTCCAATTGTTTATGTAGGTAAAGGTCAAGTTTCAGATTACAATGGTAAAAATGTTAAAGACAAGATTGTACTGATGGAGCGTGGCGATTTAACTTTAAATGTAAAAATTAAGAATGCAAAGGCAAATGGTGCTAAGGCCGTAATCATGTTCAATAATATTAATGGTGAAACTTATATACCTTATTATTTCGGAAACAATTTTGACTTTATTCCAACTTTTAGTATCCCGAATGATCAAGGTACAAAACTTGTCAATATGTTATCTAAAGGTAATGTTAACGTAACGATGAATGATTTTGGATCTTTTGATACTGAAGGGGATAAATTGGCTGACTTTAGTTCAAAGGGACCAGCAAGAAGATATTATGATATTAAACCTGAGGTTACTGCGCCTGGAGTAGCAGTATTTTCTTCAATCCCAGCTTATTACAATGGAGTAACTCATAAAGATGACTACGAACATGCATATGCACGATTTGATGGTACTTCGATGGCTGCACCACATGTAACAGGTTCTGCTGCTTTAATTTTACAAGCTCATCCTGACTATACTCCTGAGCAAGTTAAATTAGCATTAATGAATTCTGCTGACGCATTAAACGGATCATATAGTGTTTTTGAAGAAGGATCGGGTAGAATTGATGCAGATGAGGCTGTACACTCTTCAATCCAAATTGGTGTGAATGATGATGCACCAACGCTCGATGAAAATGGTAATAAAATGATGATCCCTGAAACAGCTGGCGACCTAAGCTACGGTGGCATTGTATCAACGGATGAGGATTATACAGACAAAAAGACAATTGAACTGACAAACAACTCTGACAAAGATAAAGTGTTTGACGTAAAAGTTCAATTTAATAATGTTAGTAGTTACGATCAGGACGCAGTAAAAAATGGTATTTCTTTAGCAGTACCATCTGAAGTTAGAGCTAAAGTTCATGGAATGTCCAAATTTAAACCGATACTAACAGTTCCAAAAACCGCAGAATTAGGCATTTATGAAGGTTACATTACTTTTACGAATAAAGATGACAACAACGAAGTCTATCAAATTCCATTTGGCTTAAATAAAATGGAGCAAGGTATTAAAGAAGTTTTACTAACAACAAAAGCTTTTAATACAAGAAGAGATTTACCATTTGCAATCTCTGGATCTACTGGAATTGCATTCTCTCTGAATAGTCGCATGGAAACAGTTGATATCATTTTAAAGAACGCGGATACTGGTGAGCAATTAGGAATCATTGACTCATTTGACGGTGGATTTAATGAAGGCATGACATTCGGTTTAGATGGTGGATTTAACGGACTTTATTTCCCGTTCACTGGAAACCCTGACCAACCAGTTCATGTTACAAAAGCTCTTGCATCTCCAGGACGATACGAGATTGAAGTTGTTGGTACAAATGAAGAAGGAAAAGTATTTAAAAAGTCTCAGCAAGTTGTCATTGATAATACACTTCCAACAATGAAAATGAATATACCAGGTGGAGTTTACGAGGTTGATGATTCTGGTCTAAAAATTACTGGTAATATTTCAGATTCAAGTATTGATCTAATAAACAAAAATGGTGATAATATTGACCAATCAAAAAATACAGTCAAAGTAACTGGCGCACAAAACCCTATTGGTAATGTACCATTAGTCGTTGACAGTAAAGGAAACTTTGAGTACACAAGAAAAATCCAAGCAGAGAAAAATTTCTCAACAATGACTTTATTAGGCCAAGATATTGCAACGAACGGTATACAAAATCACCCAAGTCAGATATACACATTAGTTAAAAAAGGACAACCTTACATCAAATTAACAACTGACAAATTTGACGCAAAATACGGTGATACTGTTAAAGTAACTTTAAGTGAACACAATATTAAAAACCTAATGGGTGGTGAGTTTACACTTACTTATCCTAAAGATGTATTTGAATACCAAAGCACAGAAATTAGTAGTGAATATGTTAATGCAGCAAAGGCACTGGGCTTAACAGCTAACTTAACAGCACAAGATCAAAAAACTGATACATCTAATAACTGGCTTAAATTAACGTCAAGTTTAGATGGACCTACTCCTTCATCTGGAATTAATTCAAATATGCCAGTTGCGACGATTACATTAAAAGTTAAAGATAAACCAAACGCATATACAAAATGGGTTCAACAATTAGGATTCCAAACTGCTAAAGCGAATATTTTAGGACAACCACAAATGACGATTAACAACAAATTCGGCCAAGGAGTTAATATTATTCCTTCTTATTCAATTCTTGAAGGTGGATTCTTGCCAGATGGATTTATTCCAAGTAATTTAATTTGGTTAGATCCAAAGAGGGATTATTCAAAAGTAGGAGCAGAAGTGTATGTAATCGGTGGCAAAGATGGAAAACGTTATGATGCAACGATTAACAGTGCTGCTAGATTCTCAGTACCTAATCTACCATTACTAGATCAATCCTACGAAATTGTTATCAAAATACCAGGACATTTCGAAAGACATGTAAATGTTAATGAAATGGTAGATTCATACGATACAATGGATGCTGGAAAATTAAAATATTTCTACTACGCAATTATGAAAGCTGGAGATGTTAACAATGATAATGTCGTTGATATAATGGATGCAGTCTACATCACTAGCAAACTAAATACAAATGATCGAAATGCAGATATCAATTTCGACGGAATAGTTGATTACAAAGATCTTGACTATGTTAAGAGAAACTATCTAATGCAAAACCCTGACGTATCTGGAAAAATCAAACCAGTTACAAAATATAAAGGGAAAACGATTGACGATTATATTAAACCATTAGGATAAGTTGTATTTTGTAGTTATTGCCACTAGCTTTTATGCTGGTGGTTTTTTTGTTAGAACAATTTTTGAGAGTAAGACAAAAATGCGTTTATGAGGTGTTCATGGGGAAGTATAATAGCAAAAAGATGAAAAATGCTTCCTCTTTACTAGTTGGTCATAGTGATTCATTGGATATTGGGAGTATTTTGAGTCTGTTTTATGAAGAGATAATAAGGCTTTGGTGAGTTTGTAATGATTAACATTTAATTTGAAATGTTGCATGTTTAATTCGTTTATAAACCGATTTAATTGTTATGGGAAAATATTGGGTAAGTTCATAGGAGCATTGTATAAAAAAAATTCGGAGTTTACAAAAACTAAATGGAGTTTTATTTTGAAATAAATCTTATGTTCAATCAGTAATTTTCGTAACATGGATTCGGTTCTTTTAAGTTGTTCGTAAGGATTTTTTAATTCGTTTTTTGGGGTTTTATACCATCGTTCTCCTTCTATATAATAATCTCCTTCAAAATTTTTCACTTCAAATAAATAGATAGTTTCTCGGTTTATACCAATCGAATCAATTTGGAATTCGGATTTGTTACATTCGAACAATAAATCGTTAAGGATAAGCCAGTTATCTGATAGTGTTGAAGTCCAATCTAATTTCTTTTCACCTTTGAACCCTTTTTCTAGATCGATAAGTATGTTGAATCCTTTTCAGATAGTTCTCTTCTTGCATTTAATATTTGATAAATACTATAATCCTTTGATTCAAATCGTTCTTTTTGATTTTTCATATTTTACATCCTTTTAATCTATCTTACATTCAAATTCAACTACATAATTGATGATTTTTTAACTATTTTATGAAATGTTTGTTGTTTAGACTTATTTCACAAAAATTTTACACTTTTTTAAGATTTATATGATATAGTTCACTTAATTTCAATTGAAAAAAACACTTTAATTTTTAGAGTGTGTAGTTTACGAAAGTAGCTTGCATGCTAAGAATAAAGATTATTTAAATAAAATTTTATTACCGAGTGAGTGAAATAAATGTCAATTAAAATGAGGTTTCTGTTGTCTTATATTGGGGTGATTCTTTTTTCGATCACGTTATTATTGGCAGCAGGTTTTTTAATAATTTTTGCAATAACAGGAGATGTAAAGTCAGTAGAAAATCTTTACAAAAAGACTTATGTACAAAAGCCTTTGACTACAGTTGAAGAAAGTGTGTTTCTTGATTTGAAGCTACTTGCAAAACATAATCCTAAGCAGTTACTTAATAAGAAGGAACTCAAAAGTATTGAACATAAGAATATCGGAATTGTAGTACGAAAGGGAACAAATATCGAGTACTCTTCCCCGTCGTTAGATAAAAAAGTGTTAGAACGAGCACTTCCTGGGTTTGAGGAAACGAATATTAATACTCGCGATACGATTAAAATTAATGATTTGTTTTTTACGTATGTGAAATTTGATTTTTATTTTCCAGATCAAAGCCAAGGGAGTATTTTTGTCTTAAAGAAGGCAAGCTCATATACCGAGGTTATTCGTAATCTTTTTCCAATTTTACTAGGTTTATTGTTATTTTTATTTATTATGATAATCGGAATGCTAAACTATTTAGTTTCCCGAAGCATTATTAAACCAATCTCAAAACTTAAAAATGGTGCAGAAAAAATTAAAGTTGGGGATTTGAATTTTGAAATTGATACGAGTTCAAATGATGAAATTGGTGTATTAAATAAAGCGTTTGAGGAAATGAGAATCAAATTAAAAGAGTCGATTAATCTACAGATACAATATGAGGAAAATCGTAAAGAGCTATTGTCAAATATTTCACATGATTTAAAAACACCAATTACTTCAATAATTGGATATGTGGAAGGGATAAAAGATGGTGTAGCAAATACTCCGGAGAAAATGGAAAAATATTTATCAACAGTTTACTCAAAAGCAAAGGATATGGATTCATTAATCGATGAATTGTTCTTGTTTTCTAAACTGGATTTAAAAAAAGAACCCTTTCACTTTGAAAATGTCGAAATGAATAAATATATAGGAAGCTATATAGAGGAAATTTATTTAGATTTACTGCAGCAAGGGATCAAGATAGAATTTAATCAGTCAAATAAATCAATCAATGTTACAACGGATCGAGAGAAATTAAAAAGAGTGTTGTCGAACTTAGTAAGCAATTGTGTGAAATATATGAACAAAGAAGAGAAGAAAATTTCATTTTCATTAAATGAACAGTTAAATGAAGTAATTGTTGAAGTAACAGATAATGGTCAAGGGATTGATCCTGCTGCGTTACCATTTATTTTTGAACGTTTTTACCGTGCAGAACAATCAAGAAATTCACAAACTGGCGGTAGTGGTTTAGGACTGGCAATCGCAAAACAAATTGTTGAAGAGCACGGAGGGAAAATCTGGGCAAATAGTGAGATTGGTAAGGGGACAAGTATATTCTTTTCCTTAAAGAAAGGTGAGAGAAATTGAAAGAAATATTACTGATTGAAGATGATATAAGCATTGCAGAATTACAAAGAGATTATTTAGAAATAAATGATTTTCGTGTAGATATTCAACATAATGGCGATGAAGGCCTTCAACATGCACTAAAAGGAAATTATGATTTAATCATATTGGATATCATGCTGCCAGGAAAAAATGGTTTTGAAATTTGTAAAGAAATACGAGCGGTAAAAAACATTCCTATTTTATTTGTATCTGCTAAAAAAGAAGATATCGATAAAATTAGAGGCCTCGGTTTAGGTGCGGACGATTACATTACAAAGCCATTTAGTCCTAGTGAACTAGTTGCAAGAGTAAAGGCACATTTATCCCGATATGAAAGGCTAGCTGGTAACAATACCGTTTCAAAAACAATTTTCGTTCATGGAATATCAATCGATCGTTCAGCTCGTAAAGTTTTTATTAACGAAAAAGAAGTACCCTTTACGACAAAAGAATTTGATTTAATGGTGTTTTTTGTAATGAATCCGAACCAAGTTTTAAGTAAAGAACAGCTCTATGAAAAGGTTTGGGGCCTCGAATCAGCGGCAGACGTTTCAACTGTAACTGTCCATATTAGTAGATTACGTGAAAAAATAGAAAGAGACCCTACAAACCCTAAGTTCTTGGAAACAGTTTGGGGAGCAGGGTATCGATTTAATATTTAAATTATGTTTTTTAACCGTCACATAGTGCCGGTTTTTTCTTTATTTTGACATTTTACTCGCAAGATTAACTATATAGTAGTTTGTTTGAACAAGGAATGAAGTAATGAAAGTAGAATTTTATAGATAAATATGGGATTTAGATAATAAACAAAATGTAATTGTTGAAAAAATTGCATTTCAAACCATTAAAAAATTGAAAAAAATAGGGTGGAATTAAAAAAATGAATCAAAAAGACGAAGAAAAACTAAGTAAATTTATGAGTAAAATTTTAAGACATGACCCATTAAAATTTGGAGTGAATTTAAAAGAAGATGGGTCATGTTCCATATCAGAATTAGTTGATGCAATAAATAGTCAAACAAATTGGAGCGGTGTCACTGTTGAAAACATTACTCAGGTTGTAAAGAATTGTCCAAAACAACGGTATGCAATAAATAGTGATAGAATTAAAGCGAATTATGGGCACTCGAAAACTAAAATACAATATCAGCCAAAAAAACCTCCTGAGATTCTTTATCATGGTACAAATAAAAAAGTTGAAGAACTAATTCACAAAGAAGGGTTAAAACCAATGGGACGTAATTATGTTCATTTATCTGAAGGGGTTGAATTCGCGACATTGGCTGGAAAACGTAGGGGAGAATTAGTAATTTTGAAAGTAGATGCTAAAAATGCCTACGAGAATGGTGTTAAATTTTTTTATGCAGACAATGAAGTGTGGTTGACTGATTATATTTCACCTAAACATATAATTAAAAATTGAAAGTTTTTAGCATTGTAATAATTGAACTAGTAATAGTTTTTTATAGTATCCGAACAAAAATTTAGTAGATCAAGTAATTGTGTATGACTGTCTAATTGGACAGTCATTTTTTGTTCAAAAAACATTAGAGGCAATCCATAAATAAATATTATTAAAAATTTTATACTTTTTTAATAATTTGTTTAGAAGGAGTTTTCATTTAAGGATTAACATAGATTTCAGACAAACAATGATCTAACTTATGAAAAAGATTGGAGGAAAATTTCCCAGGAATAATACGATATTTTTATGGTGATTTGTAATGGAAAAGGAGGCTGTTGTACTTTATGTGGAAGTTACTTGCAGTAATAACGAGCTGCATACTTTTGCTAAATGGATGTGCCTCATTTGCTAAGGGGGAAGAAAAAGTGAACGAACAGTTATTTCAAGCAGCTAAACGAGGAGAAACTGATCTCATTAAGAAGTTAATTGAGAATGGTGCGGATATGAATGCACAGAATTCTAATGGACAAACTGCCATAATGATTTCAACTTATCATAATGATTTCAAAACTGCCAAAGTACTGATTGATGCAGGCGCAGATGTCAATATTCGTGATCATATGAAAAACAATCCATTTTTATATGCTGGTGCTGAAGGTTTTATTGATATTCTAAAACTTACAATAAAAGCTGGTGCTGATCCAACAATTACGAACCGATATGGTGGAACAGCATTAATTCCCGCTTCAGAACATGGATATGTAGATGTGGTCAATGAACTTCTTACTAATGCCGAGATTGATGTTAATCATGTTAATAATTTAGGTTGGACGGCACTTTTGGAAGCAATTATTTTGAACGATGGAAGTGAAAAACAACAGCAAACAGTACAATTGCTTATAGATCATGGAGCAGATGTTAATTTGTCTGATCGTGAGAATGTTAGCCCTTTACAGCATGCACGTGAGAGAGGTTTTAAAGAGATAGAAGAGATTTTGCTAAAAGCAGGTGCTAGATAATCAAAGTTCATGACCAATTGTAAGAATAATTGGAGATTATATAAATAACGATAAAAATATGAGGAGATCATTAAAATGATTAAAAAAACAAAAACAATTTCATCAATATTACTCGGAGTATCTTTAGTAGTAACAAGTTATAATTCTGCTGCTAACGCACAAGTAGAGCATGGTAAACAAAAACAAGAAAGAGTATACAAAGCACCTAAAAAAGTAAAGAACAAGTTAACAAAGGGCCAGGTAATGGCTAATATTTTAAGTAGTACAAACTGGCAAGGTACAAGAGTGTATGATAAAAATCATCATGATTTAACAAAAGAGAACGCAAATTTTATTGGTCTTGCTAAATATGATGCAAAATCAGGTAGATACGAATTTTTTGATGCAAAAACTGGTCAAAGTCGTGGTGATAAAGGAACATTCTTTATTACAAATGATGGTAAAAAACGAATTTTAATTTCTGAATCAATGAATTACCAAGCTGTAGTCGATATGACAAAACTAAATAAAAACGTATTTACTTATAAAAGAATGGGGAAAGATGCAAACGGTAACGATGTAGAAGTATATGTTGAACATGTTCCTTATAAAGAAAAACAGCTTTCTTTTACAGATCCTGATAAAAAATTAGATTCTAAAACAGGCGAGATTGTAAAAAAAGTTGATGGTGATAGAATTTTAGGTAGAACACTTTGGAATGGTACAAAAGTACTAGATGAACAAGGGAAGGACGTAACGAAATATAATACGAATTTTATTAGTCTTGCAAAATTTGATGGATACTCTAATAAATATGAGTTTTTCAATTTAGAAACAGGTAAAAGCCGAGGTGACTATGGATATTTCGATATTGCCCACGAAAATAAAATCAGAGCACATGTTTCAATCGGAACAAATAAGTATGGTGCTGTTCTTGAATTGACTGAGCTTAATAATAATAAATTTACTTACAAAAGAACAGGCAAAGACAAAGATGGTAAGGATATAACTGTATTTGTTGAGCATGAACCTTATAAAGGTGATTTTAAACCAGTATTTAGTTTCTAAAAAAGTGGAATGGAGAAATCCATTCCTTTTTTGAGTAGGACTTTTGAATAATCTTAGTAATATTAAAAATGTTAGATAATTATTTGTTATTTTAATAACATTTTTTTGTGTTTTTTAAAAAATTCCCCCAATAAAGTATTGTTGAATTTATTGGGCTTCCAATCTAAAAGTAACTAAAATTTGGTTATTTTAGAATTCTTTTCAAGATAAAATTGGTTAAATTCCCCCAATAGTAATTCAAGGTATATTCTAGTTTAATTAAAGTGTGGATAGATTTAAGCATAATACATAAATAAGTCTGACTAACTTCGAATCTATTATTTGAAAAAGGGGAATTAAAATGGAAAACAATTCTACATATTACGATGGCAGCGTACCGGTATATGAAGTACCACTAGAAATTGGAAAACCAAAAGATCAAACTGATGATGAATTAGGTGAAGAAGAACTGAAAATAACTGATGACATGAGAAAAAACATCAGTGGTAATCCATATATTTTCTAATGAAAATAAATTGATAAAGCCTGTAGACGAGAGGGAGTTTCCTAAAGTTTATTGGCTTTTTTTGTCCGTTTGAAATCAATATATCAAACTAAATATTCTCTTGATTCATCTATTCACAGAAAAAGCCCTCAATACATAAAATATGGGCACAAATACAATATTTTTCATCTTAAAAGGATGTGAGGAAGATTTATCCATTTAATAATTATAACTTAACAGGTATGCGAAATGATTATTCAACCCCTCAATATCAAAGTGCTTTCCGATCAGGCAATATGAATAGTAATTATACGATTAAAGCAACGGGAAAAGGTGAAGTATCAGTAAAGCCCGACCAGTCGTTTGTCCTATTAGGTTCTGTAGTAGAAGATATGAAGGTACAAACGGCTCAAACAGAGAATGCAATCATTTCAAATAAAATTATAGATGCATTAAAAGGGATAGGAATTAAACAAGACGAAATTGAAACGAATTCATATACAATTGATCGAATAGTTGATTACCAAGATTCACAGCAAATTTTTAAGGGATATCGGGTGAGTCATATTTTCAAAGTAATCGTGAAGGATCTTGCAAATGTTGGGAAAGTGATTGACGTTGCAGTTGAAAATGGAGCAAATGAAGTAAGGAATCTTACATTCGAAGTAGCAAATCCCGAACCATATTACGGAGAAGCACTACAAAAGGCAACTTTAAATGCAAAAATGAATGCCGAAAACATTGCGAAATCCCTAGGGTTATCGATTAATAACATACCAATTTGGATGGCTGAAGAAGGAATTCAAGTTGTACGCCCAATGTCTTCATTAACAATGACTGCAGCAGCATTCAGCGGTCCAACTACGCCAATTCAAGAGGGACAAATTAAAATTACTGCTTCAGTACAGGCAATGTTTAATTATGTAAGCTATTAAATGTTTAACATTCGAATTTGACAGAAAAATATAAAATTAACAATATGATTGTTAATTTAAACAGATAGAGATATAATAAATCCGGATGATATGGAAACATGATAATGTTATTGTTATGGTTCTATTAAATTCATTTAACTTAAATTGGATTGGTATTTTAGTAAATTTTTTTGCTAATTAACTATTCCACCATGACGACAGAAAGCCTTTGAATCGGCTAATTGTCTTCCTGGTGGAATTTTTTTTTTCAAAAAAGTGGTAAGTGAAGTGATTTTGTGAAAAATGTAATAGAAACTAACATATTATTCCTCGTCTTAGTAAATAGGTTAAAGAATACTGTGCAAAGATAAGCTATAACATTTAAAAAATTGAAATTGAGGCGAAAAAGTAATGTCAAAAAAAATACACGAATTTAATGATATGATGCGAAAACTTCGGAAAGATTTGTTTGGAAAAGGTCCAGAGCGGATTCATACGGTATTTGTTGAAAACATGGCTGTTTCAACATTATATGGTAATTTGACTCCAACTGAAAAATTTATTTCCGGAACAATGAACGGGGCAGAAATGGTTCATACTGCACGAACAAAAATGATTCAAGAATTGTACTTAAATAATCCACCAGAAGGTTTAGAGGAACTTGTAGGTGCAAAATTAGTCCATCTTTTTTCAGATATGAAAGTTGAAGAAAACATAGGCATTTCGGTTTTTGTGTTCGATCGCAATATTATATAGAAGAAACGATTATGATTAGTGGTTATCATTTGTAAATAAATTTTTATAAGGGTCAAAAAACCGGGGGAGACAAATGATTGGAATGAGTTGGTTTAAAAATCGAAAATTGTTGATCAAGCTTTATCAAACTTTATTAAATATATCTTTATTAATACTGAGCTTGATTCTTGCGTATTTCCTTTTCAGAGAACTTTATTATATTTTTAACGATATTTTACTAGGTAATAATAATGTTCATCAGATTTTTGGCAAAGTTTTAATATTTTTCTTATATTTTGGATTTATATCAATTATTGTTCAATATTTCAAAGAAAATTATCATTTTCCAATACGCTATCTTCTATATATCGGAATTACAGCTACTATTCGTTTTATTATTGTAAATAATGGAGAATCGGCCCATAATTTTTGGTTAGCAATTATTATTTTAGTGCTAACAATTAGCTATATTATTTTACCTTTTGGGGATACGAGAAATGGTTAAATTGCCCCTAAATAAAAGCATTAAAAGTTTACTAAAAATAAAGCAATTTAGCCCAACCTTAAGGTTGAGTTAATGTAAATATACTTGGATGACAGTATTAATAGATCAACTTGAACAACCAGAACTTGAGCAACTTGAACTAGAACACGAAGAGTGAGAACTAGAACAAGAGGAATGTGATGAACTAGAGTATGAAGAGTGCGAGCTATGATGATGACTATCATTCTTGCTAGAACAATCATTTGAACTTTCATTTAATGCAAAAAAAGTATTTGTAGCTAAAAATGTTGAATTAATATGCCCATCATCTGATTTTTTGTTAGAAGATGAACGATTAGCTGAACTTGGGTAAGATTTTGGTGATTGGTGTTTAGTTCTTGCTCCTTCTTTTTCTTTTTCTACTAATATTTTTTGAATTCTAGCAAACTCGTTTAAAAAATTATGTTTAGTTTGTGAGTTTAAATGTGAAACGAAACTTTTTGTTTGTATTGTTTTACTCGATAAATATTCTTGAACTTTAGTATTTTTATCATTAACAACTAAATTTCCTAAGACATAGGTATTTACAGATGTCGTTTCAAACAAAGTATTATATAACAAATTGTAGACAGCTCTAGCATCAGTTCTATCGGTTATAGTTACATCTTCTTTATGAACATTTGGTTCATGGTGGATCATTTCACCAGAAAAAGACTTGCAGAAGTTATGATAACTTTTCGTAAATAAAATCATTTCGTGCCAGATTTTATCAACTTCTTGACTATACATTGGAATGTTTTCAAAGATTGCTGCCATTAAGAAAAAGCGCTTTAATTCCCTTTCAATAAAGGAATATTTTTCATTGCTCCAACCTTCTTTTTCTATAACTCTTTCTTTAACATTAGCCAGGAAATCCATTTTCCATGCGTTTTCTAGTTTAGAAACTAACGATAAATTAGCAAAGTTGGAATTTAGATTTAAGTCGTTTGTTATAAACTGCTTATAAAGATCGTTATAGTATGCATTATCATTTTTTAAATTCTTTTTAAAAATTCTTCCAAAAAATTTTTTCATATAAACCTCCTTTTATACAATTATATAATTAAAAAATTAACAAAAGAAGAAAATTGTTAAGATTAGGAAATACTTGAATTGAGGATTAACATATCTATATGTTTCTTGGAGAAAGAGGAAAGATTGCTGGTTATATCATTAATTGTCAGCTCATTCTTTATTAACTCTCATATACTTGCGAAGTTTTTAGATATGTAAAAATATGGTACAATCTATTTATATTTAGATTTATTAAAGGCTAAATCTCAAGCGGAAATAGATGAATTACAGCTGTTTCTTTAGTTCTAAAACGAGGTAATTACAAATTGTTTGGAGGGTTTTAGGAGATGACACAAGAACAAGTAATACCGGTTGTATCAGGGCAAAGGATTACTCCATTTCTTACGTTTAGTGGCAATGCGGAGGAAGCAATGAACTATTATGTTCGTATTTTTCCGAATTCAAAACTCGTTTCTCTTCGAAGATATACGAAAGATGACCGAGGAGTAGAAGGGAACATTCTAAATGGCATCATTGAAATTTTAGGACAGTCTTTTATGGTTTTGGATATGGATAAAGAATCTTGTCCTGATTTTACTTGGGCTGTTTCCTTTTATTTAGAATGCAAAGACGATGAAGAGTTTGAAGTGATTTTTGGTGGCTTGAAGAGTGATGGGAAAGTACTTATGGGGCCAGTAGAAATGAATGATTTTAGTAAGGTTACATGGGTGACTGATTGTTTTGGTGTTACTTGGCAGCTAGTGTTAAGAAAAAAAGCTTAATAATCGGCGAATCATTCCTTTTTTCTGTTATTCATCAAATTATTATTAAAAGACGATAAATGGACAAGTTTTTTTAAATAATAAATTACTGATGAATATTTTGAATATTGCAACAAGTTTTAATAAAAAAATATTTTTTAAAAATAATAATCTGAAAATATTGAAGTTTACTAATTGTTGGCATATAATGTAATCAGATACTAGTTTATTAGAGAAAGTAAGTAAGAGGTATTAGCGATATGGCAGAGCAAAATCAACGAATTGGTCGAACAGCTATGATGCTTGCTTTGACCGATCATGAAGAAGAATTAATGAAAAATGAAAACGTTGTATGGTGTGTAGGTAAAGTCGGTACAATGGATTCTCAAAAGGTCGTTGCTGCGATTGAAACCGCTGCCAAACAAAATGGTGTAATCAATGGAGCTCTATATAGAGAAGTTCATTCATTATATCATGCAACACTTGAAGCAATTCAAGGCGTAACAAGAGGTCATGTTCAATTAGGTGATGTTCTTAGAACAGTGGGACTTAGATTTGCTGTTGTTAGAGGAAAGCCTTATAAAAACGTGAACGAAGGTGACTGGATAGCAGTTGCACTATACGGAACGATTGGTGCTCCAATTAAAGGATCGGAGCATGAATCAGCAGGACTCGGCATTAATCACATATAATCGCCCATAGTTTATTAGATGATAGGGGGCTATGATTCGTAAGTTACTATTTACGTCTCATAGCCTCTTTCTGTGTTTTTTTTGACAAAATTCGGAGGTGTTTTTAATGGTAACTTTAACTGGTAATAGCTTAACAATGGAACAAATGAAAAGTATTTTATTCGATATGGCATATGTAAAAGCAGGTGAAGAAAGCTTAGTTGCGGTAAAAGCATGTAGAGAAAAAGTAGAAGAAATCGTAAATAATGGCAAAGTCGTTTATGGTATCACAACAGGTTTTGGAAAATTTAGTGATGTATTAATTGAAAAAGAAAATGTTTCAACACTTCAATATAACTTAATCGCTTCACATGCATGTGGTGTTGGTGAACCGTTCCCTGAATTAGTTTCAAGAGCGATGTTAGTACTTCGTGCAAATACAATGTTAAAAGGTCACTCTGGTGTGCGTTTAGTAGTTGTTGAAAAATTACTTTCATTAATTAATGCTCAAATTCACCCGGTTATCCCATCTCAAGGATCATTAGGTGCAAGTGGAGATTTAGCTCCTTTATCTCATTTAGCTCTAGTTTTACTTGGTGAAGGTGAAGTTTTCTATAAAGGAAAACGTATGGAAACAGCAGAAGCTTTAGCAAAAGAAGGGATTTTACCAATCACACTAGAAGCTAAAGAAGGTTTAGCTCTAATTAATGGTACTCAAGCAATGACAGCAATGGGTATTCTTACTTATCTTGAAGGTGAAGAATTAGCTTATCAAAGTGAATTAATTTCTTCTATTACATTTGAAGCATTAAATGGTATTACAGATGTTTTTGATGAAAGAATTCATATTGCTCGTGGATATAAAGAACAAATTGAAGTAGCTGAACGTTACCGCAATATTTTAGCAACAAGCCAATTAACGACTAGACAAGGTGAAATCCGAGTTCAAGACGCTTATACATTAAGATGTATCCCTCAAGTTCATGGAGCAAGCTGGCAAGTTCTGAACTATGCAAAAGAAAAATTAGAAATCGAAATGAATGCAGCGACTGATAATCCATTATTATTCGGTGATGATGTATTCTCTGGTGGGAATTTCCATGGTCAACCAATCGCATTTGCAATGGACTTCTTTAAATTAGGTGTTGCTGAGTTAGCGAATATTTCAGAAAGACGTATTGAGCGTTTAGTTAACCCACAATTAAATGATTTACCACCATTTTTAAGTCCAGAACCAGGATTACAATCTGGTGCAATGATTATGCAATACGTGGCAGCTGCTTTAGTTTCTGAAAATAAAACATTAGCGCATCCAGCAAGTGTTGACTCAATTCCTTCTTCAGCAAACCAAGAAGACCATGTAAGTATGGGTACAATCGGTGCACGTCATGCTTACCAAATTCTACAAAACGCTAGAAGAGTTTTAGCAATCGAATGTATTTGTGCAATGCAAGGTGTTGAATATAAAGGAATTGAAAAAATGTCTGAAACAACTAGAAAGTTTATGGAAGATGCTCGTAAAACTGTTCCATCAATTACTAGAGATCGCGTATTCTCAAAAGATATTGAAAAATTAACAACTTATTTAAAAGAAAATTTCATAGCAAAAAACTATACAAAACAAACACAAATATAAGAAGAGGTGGAAATAAAATGGAAATCACAAAAGGATCTTTAAAAGCGCCAAGAGGTACTGAATTAAACACTAAAGGTTGGGTTCAAGAAGCAGCACTTCGTATGTTATTAAACAACTTAGACGAAGAAGTAGCAGAAAGACCAGAAGATTTAGTAGTATATGGTGGAATCGGTAAAGCGGCAAGAAACTGGGAAAGCTTTGATGCAATTATTGAATCATTAAAGAAATTAGAGAGCGATGAAACATTATTAGTTCAATCAGGTAAACCAGTTGCAGTTTTTAAATCTCACGAAGATGCACCACGAGTTTTATTAGCGAACTCAAACTTAGTTCCAAAATGGGCAACTTGGGAACACTTCCGTGAATTAGATGAAAAGGGCTTAATGATGTACGGTCAAATGACTGCTGGTAGCTGGATTTACATTGGTACTCAAGGGATCTTACAAGGTACTTATGAAACATTTGGTGAAGCTGCTAAACAACATTTCGGTGGCAGCTTAAAAGGTACAATTACAATTACTGCAGGTCTTGGTGGTATGGGTGGCGCTCAACCTCTAGCTGTAACAATGAATGGTGGAGTTGTAATCGGTATTGATGTTGATGAAACTAGAATTCAACGTCGTATTGACACTAGATATTGTGATGTATTAACTCACGATTTAGAGGAAGCTTTACAACTTGCTACTGAAGCTAAAAACGAAGGAAGAGCTTTAGCAATCGGTTTAGTAGGTAATGCTGCTGAAATTTTACCTCAATTAGTTGAACGTAATTTTGTACCAGATTTAATTACTGACCAAACTTCAGCACATGATCCATTAAATGGTTATTTACCAATCGGAATGACAATGGAAGAAGGAAAGAAACTTCGTGTAGAAAATCCAGATGAAGTAATTAAACGTGCAAAACATAGTATGGCAGTTCATGTTGAAGCAATTTTAGCGATGCAACAACGTGGAGCACTCGCATTTGATTACGGTAATAACATTCGTCAAGTTGCATTAGATGAAGGCGTTAAAAATGCATTTGATTTCCCTGGTTTCGTACCTGCATTTATTCGTCCATTATTCTGTGAAGGGAAAGGTCCTTTCCGTTGGGTAGCACTTTCTGGTGATCCAGAAGATATTTACAAAACAGACGAAGTAATCTTACGTGAATTTGCTGATAACGAGCATTTATGTAACTGGATTCGTATGGCTCGTGAAAAGGTTGCATTCCAAGGTTTACCATCACGTATTTGTTGGTTAGGCTACGGTGAGCGTGCAAAATTCGGTAAAATCATTAACGAAATGGTTAAAAATGGCGAATTAAAAGCTCCAATCGTAATCGGTCGTGACCACTTAGATTGTGGATCAGTAGCATCTCCAAATCGTGAAACAGAAAGCATGAAAGATGGTAGTGATGCAGTAGCTGACTGGCCAATTCTAAATGCACTTATTAATGGTGTAAATGGAGCAAGCTGGGTAAGTGTACACCACGGTGGTGGTGTAGGTATGGGTTACTCTTTACATGCTGGTATGGTAATCGTTGCTGACGGTACTGATGCAGCTGCAAAACGTATCGAAAGAGTATTAACTTCTGATCCAGGAATGGGTGTAGTTCGTCACGTTGATGCAGGTTATGATTTAGCTGTTGAAACTGCGAAAGCAAAAGGCGTAAACATCCCAATGATGAAGTAGGTGTTAAAATTGAAAGCAGATATTCTATTAACAAATATTGGTCAATTATTAACGATGGATCATGGTGATGGTCCAATTCATGGAAAAGAAATGAGTAATCTTCCTGTACTAGAAAATGCAGAAATTGCATGGAAAGATGGGCAAATTATTTATATCGGACAAATGAACGAACAGAAAATTGATGCAAAAGAAGTAATTGATTGCCAGGGAAAACTAGTCACTCCAGGATTAGTTGACCCTCATACTCACGTGGTCTTTGGAGGATCACGTGAGCATGAAGTTAGTTTGAAATTACAAGGTGCTTCTTATTTAGAAATATTAGAAATGGGCGGCGGGATCCATTCTACTGTAGGTCAAACTAAATTAGCTACTCATGAAGATTTAAAAAAGAAAACGATTCATCACTTAAACAGAATGCTTTCATTCGGTGTAACAACAGTTGAAGCAAAAAGTGGTTATGGTCTTGATGAAGAAACTGAATTAAAACAACTTCGAGTTGCTAAGGAATTACAAGCCGAGCATGATATTGATTTAGTTTCAACTTTCTTAGGTGCGCATGCAGTACCAAAGGAGTATAAAGGAAATGAAGAAGCTTTCTTAGAAAAAATGCTTTCTCTATTAGATGTTATTAAAGAAGAAGAACTTGCTGAATTTGTAGATGTATTCGCTGAAACAGGTGTTTTTTCAGTTGAACAATCAAGAGAATTTTTATTAAAAGCAAAAGAACAAGGATTTCATGTTAAAATTCACGCAGATGAAATAGATCCTCTAGGTGGCACTGAAATGGCAGCTGAAATTGGCGCTATTTCTGCTGATCATCTATGTGGAGCATCTGAAAAAGGTGTAGAAATGCTTGGGAAGAGCAACACAATTGGTGTCATTTTACCGGGAACTACTTTCTATTTAAATAAACCTGAATTTGCACCTGCACGAGCGATGATTGAAAATAACGTAGCAGTTTCATTAGCAACTGATTTCAACCCAGGAAGCTGCCCAACTGAAAATTTACAATTAATCATGACAATCGCAATGCTTAAACTAAAAATGACACCTGAAGAAATTTGGAATGCCGTAACGATTAACTCATCATACGCGATTAATCGTGGAGATCAAGCTGGTAAATTACTAATTGGTCGTAGGGCAGATGTCGTAATTTGGAATGTACCAAACTATACTTATGTACCTTACCATTTTGGTGTAAATCATGTAGAATCAGTATTTAAGAATGGTAAATTAGTAGTAAGTAGGGGTGAACACGATGTCGCTATCACATCTTAAAAAAGCAGGAGATGCCATTTTCATTGATTCAAAAGTAACAAAGGCAAATGAAATCATCTCTACATGGAATGGAACAGAAGCATCAAATTTCTCAATTATCGGTGTACCATTATCTAAAACATCAATTAGTCATTCAGGTGCAAGCTTTGCACCTGCTTCAATTCGGAAAATGCTAAGTAGCTACAGTACTTATCATATCGAAGACCAAATTGATTTAAAAGATTACAAGGTTACAGATTTTGGTGATATTACGATGCATGTGACTGATTTTGAAGAGTCTAGAAATCGTATTAAATCGACAATCTCTGAATTGCTAGGCCAATACAAAGAAACGATGCCAATTATTTTAGGTGGGGATCACGGAATTAGCTTTCCAAGCATTTCAGCTTTTGCAAAAGAACGCGGAACAGTAGGAGTTATCCAATTTGATGCTCATCATGACTTAAGAAATACTGAAGATGGTGGCCGTTCAAACGGTACCCCTTTCCGTAGCTTAATTGACGAAGGCATTCTAAAAGGTGAACACTTAGTTCAAATTGGAATCAGGAATTTTTCAAATAGTGCACCGTACACTGAATTCGGTGTTAATAACGGAGTAACAATCTATTCAATGCGTGATGTTCGCGAATTAGGAATCTCAAACATTATTAAAGAGAGCATCAACCATTTAGTAGACAAAGTAGATGCAATTTACATTAGCCTAGATATGGACGTACTAGACCAAGCCTTTGCTCCTGGTTGCCCTGCAATTGGACCTGGAGGAATGGACAGTCAAACTCTATTAGATGGCATCTGTTATTTAGCATCACATCCTAAAGTTTGTGGAATGGACATCGTTGAACTTGACCCAACAATCGACTTCCGTGATATGACAAGCAGAATCGCTGCACATGTTATTTTAAACTTTCTTGTTGAGAAGGTTAAGTTATTAAATAAGTAAAATTTGAAACTCGTAGACTTAGATGTTTGCGGGTTTTTTTGTTTTTTATGGGTAGGGTTGTAAATAAAGGTCGAGGTGTAAATAAGTGATGAGTGACTGTAATAAAGATTTGTAACAGTGCAAATAAAGGATCCCGGGGTGCAATATACGTCGAAGTGCAAAAAAAAGATAAGTGACTGCAAATAAAACTTGTAACAGTGCAAATAAGGGCTCCCGAGCTGCAAATAAAGGTCGAAGCGCAATTAAGATAAAAGTGACTGCAAATAAATTTTGAAACAGTGCAAATATGAACTCTCGAGCTGCAAATAAAGGTCGAAGTGCAATTAAAAATATTGAAACTGCAATTTAATCTGGCAAAAGTGCAATTAAAAATCACAAAACTACAATTAAAATTGTGGCAACTGCAAATAAAAATTTCGAAACTGCAAATAAAAAAAACCAAAGTGCAAATAAACTTAGAATACACGTTCTAAAATTACAAATCATGAGGCTTTTAGTACTTTTAAACCAAAATACCGAAATTTGATAGCACCAAGCATGCTTGTTATAATCAAAACAAGAACAAATATTCGTTAATAGTGAGAAGTACCAGTTTAATAAAATGTCTAAACGAATTAGGAGGAACAGTTTTGTCAAATAGCATAAAACAAAGAAAAATAATTTTAGATTTAGCGGTTACATTAGATGGTTTTATAGAAGGGAAAAACGGAGAAATTGATTGGTGCATAATGGATCCTGAAATGGAATTCACAAATTTCTTGAATCAAATTGATACGATTTTATATGGCCGAAAAAGCTATGATTTGTGGGGGAATTATATTCCAAATATAGACGACTCTGAATCTGATAAAGAAATGTGGAATTTAGTACATAGCAAGGAAAAATATGTGTTTTCCCGAACTCAATCAAAAGATGAAAATAATGCAACATTTATAAATGAAAATATAATTGAAGAAGTAAATAAATTGAAGGAAAAGCCTGGCAAAGACATCTGGTTGTATGGAGGATCAAGCCTTATTACATCATTTATAAATTTAGGGCTAGTTGATGAATTTAGATTATCAATTCATCCCGTTATATTGGGTGAAGGAAAACCTTTGTTTGTTGACATAAAAGAGAGAAAGAATTTAATCATGATGAATACAAGAACGTTTTCTTCTGGGGTTGTGCAGGTAACTTATCATTTGAATGAGGAATGAGTTTGGTATAACTGGCTTCTATAAAAAACAAAATGAACCTCCCAAAACTGATGGTAAGCAATTTAAAAGATTGTGATTCAGTGTTCCTCAAATAAAAGAAGAGGTTAGTCCATTTTATATAGTGTTGAGTACAAGTGGGCTGATTGAACCGCTCTTACTATAAAGCGAGAATGAATTGAATAGTGCAGAATTAAATCAAATAGCTTATTGGAACCTTAAAACAATAAGTGAAGTCATATTTAATCATTGGGACTTGTTCTAAAATACATAATATTACAATGAATGTATTTTACTTTGTTATTAATTATTTATATTAATAGAGAAACAAAAAGAGGATGATCTAAGGATCTTCCTCTTTTTTCTAAAAAGAATAATAGCTAAAAGAATCTAAATAAATTTTTACAGTATATTAGCAAAACAAACTTAAGGTTTACTTTTATATTATTTTAAGTATAAATTAGGGACACTTAGCAAATTAGCATATATAATTAGAAAAGCCGAATCAATAGGCGTATGTGAAAATTAATAACAATATGGTTCAGTTGGAAAGTGAGATAAATTAATTATGAAATATGATTTAGTTTTTGATTTAGACGATACATTAATTCAAACCCAAGCCGCATTTCGGCATAATGTAGATTTATGTGCGAATCTAGTATATCAAGCGCTAGATGAAAAAGTAGTAATAAATGACATTAAAGAAGTTTTTAATAAAATTGATTTGGAACTAATAAAAGATATGGGTTTCAGTAAAGCGCGATATCCTTATGCTTGGGAATCAACTTTAGATTTATTGGCAACACGATTTAAGATAGAGATATCAAGTATTGTCAATGATCAATTACAATCATTAGCAAAAACGATATTTAAAGTAAATATTCCACTGCAAAATGATACGTTTATAATAGAAGAATTATCAAACCACAAAGATGTAGCAAGTATGACTATATTGACTTTAGGTGAAAAAGACGTACAAACAAAGCGAGTAATGGATACTGGATTGGTGCATCATTTTGATAACGTATTTATTACAAGTAAAAAAGATACAAATACCTATGTGGAGTTAAATGAAAAATTAAGTAATCCAGTAATGATCGGGAACTCACTTAGAAGTGATATTGTACCTGCTTTAGATGCGGGTATGAAAGCAATTCATATTATAAGAGATTCATGGTCTTATGACGAAATTGAGCATAATCATAGAATAGAGGGCATTAAGTCACTAGTCGAAATAAAATTACTTTTATTTGGTAATTTGGTAAACCTCTAAGGGCTGTTTTTCTTATTTTTTAATAGTTCAATTAACTTCTCTTTTGAATTATTCAATCATGTTGTTGAACTTAGTCATGCATTGGTTCAACAAAATGGAGGATGATCTTTAATCGATCATCCTCTATTTTACATTTGGGTGATAATTGAACTAGCATTTTGATAATGATATCTTAATAATAAATAAACATTTTGAGGGAATTCATAAATGAATAACATTAAAGCATCATAGTTTCTTCTTTTTCTGATACTAAAACCAGATTACCATCGTAATCTATGAATAAATTGTGAAATAAAAGTGAAATTAAACCAACTTTAAATAGTGAATTAAAATAGCTAGAATAAAGAAGTAGTTTTTTATTGAACTTTTAAAAAAATTATTTGCGGAGGATAAATATGAATTTTGAACAATTGGAGCATATTGTCACTGTCGAAATTGAAAAGTCGATTACAAAAGCAGCAGAAAAACTATTTATATCTACTCCAGGTTTGAGTCAGTCTATTACCCAACTTGAAAACGAGCTTGGAATAAAAATTTTTAATCGATCCAAAAAAAGTATTACGCCAACTTTTGAAGGTGAAATAGTGATTTCAACAGCAAATTCAGTTTTAAAAACTATAAATGAAATGAATAAAAAACTGAGCATATATAAAAACAGTTTTCAAAGGCATTTAAAAGTAAAAATTGCACCTGCTTTTTTTTATATACTTCAAGAATTTTTGGTAAAGCTTAATCTAGAAAATGAAGATTTAACCTTTGAATTAATTGAACAAAATCCTACAAAGATTATTGAGAATTTTAATCAGGAAGATTATGATTTTGCGCTTATCTCTGCATCTGTTGATGAATTGAAAAAAGCTAATAATATTTCTTATAAGCACATTTACAAAGGACATATATGTATAGCAGTTGGAAAAAACTCACCCTTTTATACATCAGACTTTGTAACTCCAAGTGATCTAAAAAATACTAAATTAGTAACTTATGAAACATCTGATTATAACCAGATTTTAAAATTTACGAAAATAAATCCAGAGCAAGTGATAATAAGTTCAAATAGGACTAGCATGCTTTTTAAGCTAGTAAAAGAAAGTGATGCAATTATATATCTTCACGACTTTACACTAAAGAATTCTCCAATGGTATTAAATGGAGATTTGAAAATAATCCCACTGAAGGATAAACAGATGCAATTATTTGAACTTGATTTTTGGCTAATCTATTTAGAAACAAGAGGTTTATCGAATTTGTATAATGAGTTTCTTGAAGATTTTATAGAACATTTTAAAAAAGTTTAATTAATAAAAGATAGTAATCGCTGGGTGCACTTCAAGGTTGACTCCTTAAAGCTAGCAACCCATTAAATGTATACGAGCCTACTGCTGATTATTTTTTAATTAATGGGAATTACTACGTAAAGGATATGGAAAATTCTTTGTTGGTAATATCAAAGCATACAAAAAAATTGGTAATCAGGTAATTTCATACATAAGGAAGGTTATACAATTACTGAATTATAAAAATAAAAATATGAAACAGTACATAGATACAATTAAATATATTCCATCTAAAAAAGATTTTTATGAGGGTATGTGAATAAGTGTAAATAATAGAATCTTTGGTGATAAGTAGATTCTATTAAAAAATTATGATGACGACAATAATAATTGCACTGTTTTCTGCTACAATTGCATTTTATTTTCAAAATCGATTAAGTAAAAAGTAAGTTAAAACTAATTAATGCTTTATAAGTTGAAGTAGTTTATCCTTCATCTGGGACTAATTAGTTTTACATCCTCTTACAATGGCAAAACTAATGATAAAAGGAGGATGCAAAAGTGACGCAAGATCGATTTGAAGAAGCATATGAAATGTATAGAAATCAAAGTGATGACGAACAAATGATGGTAGAGGAATCAGTAAATCAGGACAAGGAACATATTGTTGCTGTTCGTAAAAATGAAGATGGTGATCTAATTGGTTTCAGAACAAGTTTTAATCGTGAACTAGATTATCTTCAAGCTTTACAAGAAGCAAAAAGTGGGAATTTAGCACATGTCGATGTAATCCATAAGTATGGTCGTGACATCCTCAGAAGTGAACCGGATGGTATAGCGGAGAATAATTTGAGTAATTTACCGGAGTTTTAAGTCAAAAATGAAGTAAACCCACTAGGAATTTTCCTCGTGGGTTTTTATTAGATCTACTCATTTTTCGTCAAGTTAAAATGAACTAGAGTGAACATAAAATTGCAAATAGATTTCAAGATCAACATTCTCAATCATGATGAGGCATCTTTTATTTAAATCTTAGCATAGCTTGTCCACACTTTAAAAATATGAGTCTGTAAGTGGGTAAGTCATTTATTCTGTTCTATTAATTCTATTTAATCTTGGCAATTGGAATTGTTCGCTGTTTGCTTCTTCAGTTCCAGCGCCTTCGTTGTGTTCGGAATCTGTTCTGATTTTGCTTCTTTTGATTTTGCTGTCTCTGATTTTAATTCCTTGTTGTCCGCCTAATTCATCATTATCTCTTCCAGCAATACCACTTCTACCATTTCCATCTGCAAATTGTGAACGATCATTTGCTGTTTGGCTATTGTCTCTAGCATTTTGTCCGCCTTGATTTGCGTTCATTCCAACATTTCGATTAATTTGACCTCCGCCTTCAGCTCTTTGTTCGACTTGGATGCGATTCTCTTTAATTTCAATGTTGAAAAAATTAAAATTGATTGAACCATCTTGATTAGCTGCTGCAAGCACCTCTTGAATTTCTTCTTTTAAAGCTTTGAAATCTTCAAATTCTGCTGCCATACTAAAAACCCTCCTTTCTATCAATACTCTCACTATATTCAGTTTTAATAGTTTCTGATTAGACATATAATAGATTTTCAATTTAAATACTTTAGAAAAAAAGTTTGAAATTCCCACTAAAATTTGTTGTTTTTCCAATTAACAGGTACTAATTACACAGAATAATTCATTATTTCACATTTAAATCATAGATTAGTAATGGAGTGTGATCTAGTTGAATCCTTTTTTAATAAAAATAGTAAAATCATTTTGCGGTGTAATTGTTATCGACCTGTTATTACTCATTTATTGCTTGTTACTAGGTAGCTATTTTCATATTTTACATTCATTTACTTGGTTCGGATTTAAAATAATTGTTTTACCTTTTAGCCTTTTAGCTTTTATTATTTCAATTGTTTATTTTAGTAAAAAAATAGAAATCGAGGTATCAGAAGAAATTGATGAACTTGAAGAAATTAAAATTGAGCAATCAACAAGAATGGAAAAATACCATCAGGCTGAAAAAAATTGAACTGAGGTGGTAAAATGGACCTCGAAAATATTGTTTTACGAAATATTGAAGAGCGGATCAATCATCTAAGAGCAAAACAAGATGAAAATGGTTCTTGGGAATATTGTTTTGAAGGTTCATTAATAACGGATAGTTTTATGATTTTATTAATGAATGATCTTGAATTCAAAAATCAAAAGGTCATTGATGGGATTATTGATCGGATCATCAATCTTCAACATCCGAATGGAGCTTGGAAATTATACGAGGATGAAAAAGATGGAAACTTAAATGCTACAGTACAAGCTTACATAGCTTTATTACTCTCAAAAAAGTATACAAAAGAACATTCAAGTATGAAGAAAGCTGAAAAATTTATTCGTGAAAACGGTGGTATTAAAAAAACGCATTTTATGTTAAAAATGATTCTAGCTACTCATGGTTTAATTGAGTATCCTAAATTATTTTACTTTCCAATGAGTTATTTTTTGCTACCGGATAAAATGCCGTTAAGTTTATTTGATTTAAGTAATTATGCTAGAGTTCATTTAGTTCCAATGATTCTATGTATAAATAAACGATTTAAAGTGAAATTGGATGATGATCTAACTATCGATCATCTTTTGGAAACTAGTGAGGTAGAATGGTTTTACGAGGAGCGAGGGAGTTTTTATCAATTTTTACTTGAGGAAGGTAAGAAGCTAGCTTCGTATCCTCTCTATTTTCACCAGAAAGGATATGAAAAGGCTGAGAGATTTATTCTGGATCGTATTGAAACAAATGGAACTTTTTATAGCTATGCTACTTCTACGTTTTATATGATTTATGCTTTAATGGCTTTAGGCTATGAATCTACTTCATCTGTCATTCAAAATGCGCTACAAGGACTTCTTTCATATGCTGCCGATACTGAAGCAGGTCTTCATATTGAAAATTCGCCATCAAAAGTTTGGGATACTGCATTATTGTCATATGCAATTCAAGAAGCTGGTTACCACGTAAGTGATCCGATTGTTTCGAAATCCATAAACTACCTAATTAAAAAACAGCAAAATATGAATGGTGACTGGAAGGTTCATGCTAAAAATTTAAGTCCTGGTGGTTGGGGCTTCTCTGATGTTAATTCTTTTATCCCAGATAATGATGATACCGGTGCAGTTTTAAGGGCGTTAACTAGAAGTTCCTTGGATCAGTCCACAATTCATGAAAGTTGGTTAAGGGGAGTTCATTTTTTACTTGGACTTCAAAATGATGATGGTGGTTGGGGAGCTTTCGAAAAAAATGTTACAAATAAATGGTTAACATTTTTACCAATTGAAAATGCAAAAGATGCAATCATCGATCCTTCAACTGCAGATTTAACTGGACGTATCTTAGAATTTATTGGAAACTATACGACGATTTCAAACGATGATCCGATTGTGAAAAAGTCGATTAATTGGCTTTTAAAAAATCAAAAATCAAATGGTAGTTGGTATGGTAGATGGGGGATTTGTTATATTTATGGGACTTGGGCAGCGATTACTGGGCTCAGAGCCGTTGGAATACCTAAAAATCATGAGGCAATTAAAAAAGCGGAGAAATGGTTAGTTAGTATTCAAAATGAAGACGGAGGTTGGGGAGAATCGGGTCTTTCACCTGTTAAAAATAAATATGTTCCTTTAAAATTTAGCACTCCTAGTCAAACAGCGTGGGCAGTCGATACTTTACTTTCAATTCGTAATAAAGAAGATGAAATAATTAGAAAAGGGATTAAATTTTTAACTACACAAAGTGAATTATCAAATAAAGCATTAACTTATCCAACTGGATTAGGATTACCTGGTCAGTTTTATATTCACTATCATAGCTATAATGAAATTTATCCGCTATTAGCACTAGCACACTATAAAAATAGTTAAATAATACTATTATGTAAACAAAATAAATTTATTTTTGGAAATTTTTCCATAAATGTCTTTTCTTTATCATATAAATATAGTAAACTGTTTTATATTAAACATAACTAAATAATCCTTATCGAGAGTGGTGGAGGGACTGGCCCTTTGAAACCCGGCAACTTTAGCGAAAGCTAAAAAGTGCTAAATCCAGCATGTTTAAAACATGAGAGATAAGGCGTAATCTGTACTTAAACGTCATTCTCTCATTTTTTTGAGAGAATGGCGTTTTTTATTTTATCTAAACGGGAAGTGATTGAATGGGCTTATTGGAAAAGTTAAAAGATGGAATTGTTTTAGGTGACGGCGCAATGGGAACACTTTTGTATTCTGGTGGACTTCACAGCTGTTTTGAAGAACTTAATATTACTGAGCGTGATCGAATCATTCATATACATGAACAATATATAGATGCTGGCGCAGAAGTGATTCAAACAAATTCGTACGGTGCTAATGCTGGAAAACTGAGACAATATGGTTTGGAAAAGCTGGTTAAGCAAATTAATCAAATGGCTGTTAGAAATGCTAGAGCGGCATCAAAAGGAAGAGCTTTAGTAATCGGTGGTATAGGTGGAATGAAATATGTAGGTTCAACTTTTACGACACCTTTAGAACGTGAAATGATGCTGCTTGAGCAAGCTTCAGCGTTACTAGAAGAAGGCGTAGATGGGATCATGCTTGAAACATTTTATGATGAAAATGAATTATATGATGCTTTAAATCTATTAAGAAGAAGAACGGATTTACCAATTATTGCACAAGTAACACTACAAGAAATTGGCGTCATGCAAAGTGGCCAATATATCGAAAAAATACTTCCTAATTTAATCGATTTGGGTGCAGATGTAGTCGGAATCAATTGTCATCTAGGACCACTTCATATGTTGGAGTCATTAAATACTGTTTCATTACCAACGAATGGTTACTTATCGGCATTTCCTAATTCAGGATTACCACTATACAATGAGGGAAAATACGTATACAAATCGAATCCAGAATATTTTGAAGATATGACAAAACCATTTATTGAACAAGGTGTAAGACTAATCGGTGGATGTTGTGGTACAACACCAGCGCATATCGCTGCTTTACGAAGTAAGATTGATACTTTACAGCCTGTTACAAAAAAAGAAGTGAAAAACAGAACAATTAAAATTACATTCCCTAAGCAAGAAGAACAAAAGAATGAAACTCTTGCAGAAAAGGCAAAAAAGAGAACGACGATCATTGCAGAACTAGATCCACCAAAAACATTACAAACTAGAAAGTTTTTTGAAGGAGCGAAAGCATTACATAGCGCAGGGGCTGACGCAATTACGCTAGCAGATAATCCACTAGCTTCACCTAGAATTTCGAATGTGGCAATGGCATCACTGCTTCAAAGATTGGATGTACCAGTCTTGACGCATTTAACTTGTAGAGATCGTAATATGATTGGACTTCAATCTCATTTAATGGGGCTATCCACTTTAGGATTAAATGAAGTTCTTGCTATTACAGGTGATCCAGCAAGGGTAGGAGAATTTCCAGGTGCAACTTCAGTATATGATGTAGCATCACTTGAACTAATTCGAATGATTAAAGAAATGAATGAAGGTAGACTTTATTCCGGTAAAAGCTTAGGAAATGGAACGAGATTTTCTGTCGCTGCAGCTTTTAACCCGAATGTTCGAAAATTTGATGCGGCAATTAAAAGACTTGAAAAAAAGGTCGAGGCGGGAGCGGATTATTTTTTAACGCAGCCTATTTATGATTTTGAAACGATTGATAAGTTATATGAGGCAACTCGTCATATTAAACAGCCAATTTTTATCGGAATTATGCCATTAGTTAGTAAGAAGAATGCTGATTTTATCCATTACGAAGTTCCAGGAATTACTTTATCTGAAGAGGTAAGAAACAGAATTTCATCAGTGGAACCAGAGAGAGCAGTTGATGAAGGGAAAAAAATTGCAAAAGAGCTTATTGATTATGTTAAGGATAAATTTAACGGCATTTATTTTATCACTCCATTTTTGAAGTATGAAATAACAGAGGACTTAATTCAATTTACTAAAAGCAGCAATAAAGAGGAGATTCAACTATGAAAACTTTAGATGTAGCATTAAAAGAAAAAATATTACTTCTTGATGGAGCAATGGGAACGATGATCCAGCAAAGAAATTTAACAGCAGAAGACTTTGGTGGTGAAGAATACGAAGGTTGTAATGAATATTTAGTTGTTACAAGACCGGATGTTATTCAAGAAATTCACGAGGAATATATATTTGCTGGGTCTGACATTATCGAAACGAACACATTTGGAGCAACGAATATTGTTTTATCCGATTATAATTTACAGCATTTAGATATTGAATTAAATGAAATTGCAGCAAGGATTGCAAGGCAAGCAGTTGTGGCATCGGGTAAAGATGTATACGTAGCAGGAGCGATGGGTCCAACAACAAAAGCAATCAGTGTTACAGGTGGTGTGACTTTTGAAGAATTAATTACTGCATATAATCGACAAGCAACTGGCTTAATTAATGGTGGAGTAGATGTTTTATTAGTTGAAACTTGTCAAGACATGAGAAATGTTAAAGCTGCATGTATTGGGATTAGTAATGCATTTAACGAATTAAATAAAAAATTACCAGTGATGATTTCCGGAACGATTGAACCAATGGGAACAACATTAGCAGGTCAAACAATTGATGCTTTTTATTTAGCCATTGAACATATTTCTCCTATTTCAGTTGGATTAAACTGTGCAACAGGACCTGAGTTTATGAGAGACCATGTTCGTTCATTGTCAGATCTATCTGAGACATTTGTTTCATGTTATCCAAATGCTGGTTTACCAGATGAAGATGGACATTATCATGAGTCACCAGAATCTTTAGCGCACAAAGTACGCGATTTTGCTGAACAAGGATGGATCAATATTATAGGTGGTTGTTGTGGAACAACTCCGGAACATATTAGAGCAATGAAAGAAGCTGTAAGTGGAATATCTCCTCGTCAACCTAAAAAAAGAGAGGATCATGCGGTTAGTGGGTTAGAATCACTTCGCTATGATGATAGTATGAGACCACTTTTTGTCGGTGAAAGAACAAACGTTATTGGATCGCGTAAATTTAAAAATTTAATCGCTGACGGAAAATTTGAAGAAGCTTCAGAAATTGCGAGAGCTCAAGTGAAAAAAGGTGCTCATGTCATCGACGTATGTATGGCAGATCCTGATCGTGATGAAGTTGAAGATATGGAAAATTTCGTAAAGCAATTAGTTAATAAAGTAAAAGTACCAATCATGATTGATTCAACTGATGAAAAAGTAATTGAATTAGCACTGACTTATATTCAAGGTAAAGCGATTATTAATTCGATTAATCTTGAAGATGGGGAGGAGCGATTTGAGAAAATTTTACCTTTCATTCATAAATATGGTGCTGCCGTTGTAGTTGGCACGATTGATGAAGATGGAATGGCAGTATCGGCAGAAAGAAAATTAGAAATTGCAAAAAGAAGTTATCAACTATTAACTGAAAAATATAAAATTCGTGCGACTGACATCATTTTTGATCCGCTTGTTTTCCCTGTTGGAACAGGTGATACACAATATATCGGTTCTGCAAAAGCAACAATTGATGGCATTAAATTAATAAAAGATGAATTTCCGCAGTGTTTAACGATTTTAGGTTTAAGTAATATTTCATTCGGTTTACCAAACGCTGGTCGTGAAGTGTTAAATGCCGTTTTCTTATATCATTCTACAAAGGCTGGACTTGATTACGCGATTGTAAATACTGAAAAACTAGAACGATTTGCTTCAATTCCTGCGGAAGAACGTGAGCTTGCTGAGAATTTATTATTCCATACGTCTCAAGAAACATTAGATAAATTTGTTGAGCATTTTAGAAATTCAGTAAAGAAAGAAGAAAAACCGAAAGAACAGCTTCCGATTGAAGAAAGATTAGCTGCGTGTGTAATTGAAGGTTCAAAACAAGGATTAATAGAAGATCTACAAGCTTGTCTCGACCGTGGTGACACACCGTTAAATATTATTAATGGTCCACTAATGACCGGGATGGATGAAGTTGGAAGACTTTTCAATAATAATGAGCTAATCGTAGCTGAAGTATTACAAAGTGCAGAAGTAATGAAGGCATCTGTAAACTTTTTGGAGCAATTTATGGAGAAAACTGAAAGCTCTAGAAAAGGAAAAGTCATTTTAGCAACTGTTAAAGGTGATGTTCATGATATCGGAAAAAACTTAGTCGATATTATTTTGACGAATAATGGCTTTGATGTTGTCAATTTAGGTATTAATATTCGACCAGATGATTTAATTACAAAGATTCGTGAGAACAAACCCGACATAATTGGTTTATCAGGCTTATTAGTAAAATCTGCTCAACAAATGGTTATTACAGCTGGTGACTTAAAAAGTGCAGGAATTGACACACCAATATTAGTTGGTGGCGCTGCATTAACTAGAAAATTTACTGAAAATCGAATTCAGCCAATTTACGATGGATTAGTTGTTTATTCAAATGACGCGATGACTGGTTTAGACTTAGCAAATAAAATTGTTAATCCAGATGAATTAAAAGCATTAGAAGAAAAGAAAAAGGCAATTAAAAAAATAGACAATGTGATTGAATTGCCAGTTCCTGAAGTTAGTACAAAGAGATCAGCAATACAAAATTCAGATTGCCTAGTTCCTTCATCATTGAGTAAAACAGTCATTAAAAATATTCCAGTAGCTCAAGTGGCACCTTTTATTAATTACCAAATGCTAATAGGACATCATTTGGGAGTAAAAGGTAAATGGGAAAATCAAGAACGCGGCCAAGAGTTATACGAGTTAGTTCAAGAATTCATAAAAGATGGAAATGAATATTTTGACTGCCAAGTAATCTATCAATTTTTCCCGGCTCAAAGTGATGGCAATGATGTCATTATCTATGACTCTGAAACGAAAAAACCGATTGAACGTTTTCAATTTCCAAGACAAAGAAAAGAACCAAATCTTTGTATAAGCGACTTTTTAAATCCTGTTGCTGAAGAGATGGATTATGTTGGATTCTTCTCTGTAACATCAGGCCCACGAGTAAGAAATATTGCCGAAAGATTGAAACAAGAAGGGGAGTATTTAAAGAGTCACGTTTTATTCTCATTAGCCCTAGAATTAGCAGAAGGTCTAGCTGAAAAAACGCATATGCTAATGAGAGAAAAATGGGGATTCCCAGATCGTCCAGATTTCACAATGTCTGAGCGTTTTAAAGCAAGATATCAAGGAATCAGGGTTTCATTTGGTTACCCTGCTTGTCCAAATCTTGAGGATCAAGAAAAGCTATTTAAGTTAATTAATCCAAATGAAATTGGAATTAATTTGACAGAAGGATTCATGATGCTACCAGAAGCATCTGTAACTGCAATGGTATTCTCGCATAAGGATGGAAGATATTTTTCAGTTTAAAAAGTGAGAATAATTATTCATTTGATTCAATAAAACTATAATTTTGTTATTTCAAATAGGTAGTAGAAATAGTTCATGCATTAATCTACTACCTTTTTCTTAAGAAAAAAGAGGAGTGGAAAAAATGCCTGTAATTATCAACAAAGATCTACCTGCAACGGAAATACTAACGAAAGAAAATGTTTTCTATATGACGAAAGAGCGAGCGGAGTCACAAGATATAAGACCGCTTCAAATAGGCATTTTAAACTTAATGCCAACTAAAATTGAAACCGAAACACAATTATTACGTTTAATTGCAAATTCACCTCTACAAGTAGATATCGATTTAATCGGTACTGAATCATACAAGCCCAAGAACGTTTCAGAAGAGCATGTTTCAAGCTTTTATAAAACAATTTCACAAATTCAAAATACAAAATATGATGGATTTATTATTACCGGTGCTCCAGTTGAGACATTGGACTTTGAAGAAGTTGAATATTGGTCGGAGCTTAAAGAAATCATGGATTTCACAAAAGAAAATGTAACATCTACATTGCATATATGTTGGGGTGCACAAGCAGGTCTTTATCATCACTACGGAGTTCCTAAATACACATTAGATAAAAAAATGTTTGGTGTTTTCCCACACTCAGTAGAGGATCGCTTTGTGAAACTAGTATGTGGCTTTGATGACGAGTATTATGTACCGCATTCAAGACACACTGAAGTTAAGAAGGAAGATATCGATAAAATAGGAGAATTAAAGATTTTAAGTCTATCGGATGATGCAGGTGTCCACCTTGTTACTAGTGAGGACGGAAAGCAAATTTTTGCAACTGGACATCATGAATATTGTATTAATACTTTAAAATCAGAATATGAAAGAGATGTACAAAGAGGAGCGGAAATTGCTATACCAAAAAACTATTTCCGGAATGATAATCCTGAAAAACCACCGATTGTACGTTGGAGAAGTCATGCTAATCTACTTTTCTCAAATTGGTTAAATTATTACGTTTATCAAGAAACCCCTTACAATTTATAATTTTATATTTTTAGTTTCATAATTTCGTCAAATACTAAATAAAAAAAATTGGAAAATTTAAAAAAATGTTTGCTATTTTCATAAAACATTCCCATAATGGAAATAATATCAAATTTTAACGGAGGAGATCATATGAAGGACTGTATATCTATCGGACTATTAGGACTTGGAACTGTTGGAAGTGGTGTTGTAAAAATTGTTGAAGATCATCAGGACAGATTAGCCCATCAAATCGGTTGTTCTGTTCAAGTAAAAAAGGTTCTTGTTAAGGAACTTGAAAAAGAGCGCTCAATCTCAATTCAAAAGGATTTATTAACAACAGATGCATTTGAAATTTTAGATGATGCAGATGTAGATGTTGTTGTAGAGGTAATGGGTGGAATTGAAGATGCTAGACAATACATACTCCATGCTCTCCGTAATAAAAAGCATGTAGTCACAGCTAATAAAGATTTAATGGCATTATATGGTACTGAATTACTCCGTGTAGCAAATGAGAATAAATGCGATTTATTCTATGAAGCTAGTGTTGCTGGTGGTATCCCTATAATTCGTAGTTTAGTAGACGGTTTAGCTTCAGACCGTGTAACTAAGTTAATGGGTATTGTAAATGGAACGACAAACTTTATCCTTACAAAGATGAGCAATGAAGGAAAAGCATATGAGGATGTGTTAAAAGAAGCTCAAGAACTAGGCTTTGCAGAAGCAGATCCAACATCAGATGTTGAAGGACTAGATGCAGCAAGAAAAATGACAATTTTAGCTAAATTAGGTTTTTCAATGGATGTTGAACTAGAAGATGTGCAAGTACGTGGAATTAGTTCAGTATCTTCAGAAGACATCGATTTTGCTAAATACTTTGGTTATACAATGAAATTAATCGGTTATGCGAAGAGAAACGATAATCGAATTGAAGTTAGTGTTGGACCAACTTTAATTGCACACAATCATCCATTAGCATCTGTTAGCAATGAATTTAATGCAGTTTATGTATATGGGGAAGCTGTAGGAGAAACGATGTTCTATGGACCAGGTGCGGGTAGTTTACCAACTGCAACTGCAATCGTATCAGACTTAGTTGCAGTAATGAAAAATATGCGACTTGGTGTAAACGGCACAAGTGCTGTGTTACCACAATATCCAAAAGAAATTAAAGAAGATCATGAAATTTATTTTAAATCATTCTTCCGTTTTACAGTAAAAGATCAATTAGGATCATTCGCAGAAATTACTTCAATTTTTACAGAATCTGATATAAGCTTTGAAAAAATTATTCAAGTTCCATTAAAGCATAAAGGTCTTGCTGAAATCATCTTAGTAACACACCATGCTTCATATTCATCATACAAAAAAGTATTGGAAAATTTAGAAACATCTGATGTTGTCGATGAAGTACGTAGCTATTATCGAATTGCAGGTGAAGATCTTGATGTATAAAGGATTAATCGAAAAATATTCAAAATTCTTACCTATAAATGAAGAAACACCTAAATTAACTTTAAATGAAGGAAATACGCCATTACTATTTTTACCTCACTTATCAGAGGAGTGGGGAATTGATTTATATGTTAAGTTAGAAGGGCTAAACCCAACAGGTTCATTCAAGGATCGTGGGATGGTAATGGCAGTTGCTAAGGCAAAGGAAGCAGGCAGTTCAGCAATTATTTGTGCATCGACAGGTAATACATCTGCTGCCGCTGCTGCTTATGCTGCAAGAGCTGGTATGAAATGTTTTGTTATTATTCCTAATGGCAAAATTGCATATGGTAAACTTGCGCAGGCGGTCATGTATGGAGCACATATCATTAGTATCGATGGAAATTTTGATCACGCATTACAAATGGTAAGAAAAATTAGTGAGTCCGAACCAATCACACTAGTAAATTCCGTTAACCCATATCGAATCGAGGGCCAGAAAACAGCTGCATTCGAAATTTGTGAGCAATTGGAAGAAGCCCCAGATATATTAGCAATTCCAGTTGGAAATGCAGGGAATATTACAGCTTATTGGAAAGGATTTAATGAATACAATCTATCAAAAGGTTATCAATTACCTAAAATGCATGGTTTTCAAGCTGAAGGTGCAGCACCAATTGTCCAAAATAAAAAGATTGAAAATCCCGAAACAATTGCGACAGCTATTCGAATTGGGAACCCAGCAAGCTGGGAGCATGCTGTAAATGCAATTGGACAGTCAAACGGTGCAATTGATAGTGTATCAGATGAAGAAATCCTACAAGCGTATAAATGGATTGCATCAAAAGAAGGCGTATTTGCAGAACCAGGTTCATGTGCAAGTATTGCTGGAGTATTTAAACAAGTACAATCTGGTGTAATCAAAAAAGGCTCAAAAGTAGTAGCCATCCTAACAGGTAATGGATTAAAGGATCCAGATATTGCAATTCAATCAAGTAAAATTGAGCCAATATTGTTACCGAATGAAGAAAAAATTGTATTAGAACATTTACAAGGTGTGGTTTCGATATGAAAAAACTTTTCCAAATAACAGTTCCTGCAAGCACTGCAAATGTGGGACCTGGTTTTGATTCGATTGGTATTGCATTAAATCGATACTTAACAATTGAAGTATATGATCATGATCAATATAGCTGTGAGGGATTTAGTGAATATTTGAAAGATATACCACTTGATCAGACAAATTTAATCTTAAAAACAGCAATTGATGTGGCAAAAGCAAATCATAAATCTTTGCCAACATGTCATTTAAAGCTTGAAAGTAATATTCCGTTAACAAGAGGTTTAGGAAGTAGCGCCTCAGCAATAGTAGGTGGCATTATTCTAGCAAATGAACTTTGTAATCTTCAATTATCTCTAGAAGAGCAACTTAGAATCGCAACTTCAATTGAAGGTCATATGGATAATGTCGGAGCTTCACTTTATGGCGGCTTAGTTATTGGGACTTTTATAGATGGAAAAGCATATATCCAACACTCGACATTAAATAAAGTGTCAGTAGTAGCAATTATACCAAAATACGAATTAGAAACTGTTCACGCAAGAAATATATTACCTTCAACGATTCCTTATAAGGATGCTATCCAATCTAGCAGCTTTAGTAATCTATTAGTTTTAGCACTGTTAATGGAAAATTGGGCATTAGCAGGCGATATGATGAAACGAGATCTGTTTCACGAACCATATCGATGCAAAATTGTAAAAGAGCTAGATACCCTAAAACAAATCGAATTACCTGAATTTGTACATGGATTTGTATTAAGTGGTGCCGGTCCGACAGTATTAGCATTTGTTACGATCGAAGGTTGCACTGAAGCAATTGACTACTTTACACGTTTATTTCCAAATTGTGATGTAAGTGAAATAAAAATAGAAAACGAAGGTGCAACAGTTAAACATTCAATCCACTCGAATTAAAAGAAACCACTCAACTATGGATCGTTGAGTGGTTTTGCATTTTATGAGATAAATCTGAAGTGCAAATAAAAAATGTGGAACTGCAATTTAAATCTGTGAAGGTACAAATAAAAATTGTGCTTCTGCAATTATATCTGAAGTGCAAATAAAAAGATTGGAACTGCAATAAAAATCGAAAGTGCAAATATAAAGTAGGGTACTGCAATTAAATCTGAAGTGCAAATAAAAAAAGTGGAACTGCAATAAAAATCTGTGAAAGTGCAAATAAAAATTGTGAAACTGCAATTAAATCTTTGAAGCTGCAAATAAAATCACTAAAACAGCAAATAAGAGCATCATCTACGTATAAATTAAGAGAAAATCACGAGTTACAACAATAAATTAGAAGAAGGAATCAATCATTCTTTATTTTTCTCGTTCTTTCATATATTTTTCTGCAAGTAATTGTTTAACTTGATTATATGTTAAACCAGAATTTGCATTTTTTCTTTTCACTTCGTTAATGTCGGTTCCAGTTATTGTAAAACGTTTATCTTCCAATTAGTTTCATCTCCAAACCAAATATTTAATTTTATTATTTATTTCTAAAACGAAAAATATGCTTTTAAAAATTTTGTAATTAAATCGTTATTTTTATTGTACGAAAGAAATGATAAAATAATTGGTAATATAAGGAATAGGGGATAAAACGATGCACGAGGTTGTATTGAAAATTTTATTTTTTATTTTTCGAATATTGTTTCAATTAATCATGCAAATAGTTGTTGAATCGATTATTGATTATTTGCCAAAAAAGTTTTTTGGTTATCCTTTTAATGAGAAAGATGATGAATTAATTGAAGGGAAAATTTACTTATTAAAAAAGGAACCTTGGTTTGAGCCATACAAAATCTATACTTTGGAAATGTCTCAAAGAAAAAGTATACGAAAATTATTCGTAAAATTAGAGATGTTAGAGATTCAATCAAATGAGGAAAAGCGAAATGAATTCTTATATGAATTAGAACGGCGATTATTTGACTTAAATCCGAATGGAATTAGAAATAGAAAAACGAGCCCGAATTAAGGGCTCGTTTTCTTATTTTTTATAAACTTTTACAGTAACTGTTTTAACTCCCCATTTTTGGGCATTTTTCTGACTTGGGATAAATACATCAATTTTATTTCCTTTTAGTGAACCGCCAGTATCTCCAGCAATAGCATAGCCGTAGCCTTCTACATATACTTTAGAACCTAGTGGAATTACTTTTGGATCCACAGAAATAACTTTTGCTTTTGGATTCTTTTTTAAATCTATACCAGTAGCTGTTTTACCACTACATCCTTTACAGCTACCAGTGTAAGCTGTAGCTTTCATTTTAATTACTTTATAAGGTGTAGCAGCTTTAGCTGTTGTTTTTTTAGTCGTTGTCGTTTTTTTCTTAGTTGCAGGTTTAATTTGCAATACTTGATTTACTTTAATTAGGTCTGATTTTAAATGATTCCAAGATTTAATCTGAGAAACTGTTACTTTTTGCTTTTTTGCGATAGCAGATAAAGTATCTCCAGATTTAACTTTGTAAGTTGCTGCGTATGTATTTGTCGTAAATCCCATTGTTAGAATAACAGTAGTAACAAAACATGTCATTAATTTTTTCATATTTCCCGCTCCTGTCCATCTTCTATGTATAATACTTTACCATGGGAATGTGACAGTAAGATTTCAGTAGTTTTATTTTATATTACAAATATATTACCTTTTTTTATAATTTTCTATAAATTCTGCATAATAGTTACAGCTTGTTTCGACATAGTACCAATTTAAGAATATTCGTCGTCTAATAATAAGCCAAAATGCTTGATTTTAAAGGGCTGAAGAGGTGAATTGAAAAGTTAATAGGGAGACAGTTAAACAATAAAAACTTTTCAATAAGATCATAAATATTCTAGAAAAACATACTTTTTTAGGACGATTGAGATGGTTTTTATTAATTTAGAATTAAAAACTATGTAACAATTAGTGAAGTTTTGTAATATTTCCTTCATATTTAAGGTTTAACAGATCCTGAATTTAAGTTCTAAAAACTACTAAAATTTACTAAAAACACCCTTTAATAAATCACGCTAAACATTTCATACTTGTATAAATAGACAAAATGTACGATTACACTAAAATTCAACAAGCTTGTGTAGGAGTTACAAATGGTATAAAGTAGTATGATTAGACTAAATATTTTGAATAATGTATAATAAGAAATGTACTTATAAAACCAAAAGGTGGGGTCGTATGTCAACAAATACATATTCACTTACATGGGATTTAGATGTTTTCTTTAAAGGAGGCAGTGAATCTCCTGCATTCGCATCATACATAAAAGAAATTACTAATTTAGTAGAAAGAATAGAAAGACAGGTTTCTTTGTTTTCTGCTCCTAAAAGTAGTGATGAAGTTGAGGAATTAGCTGATATCATAAGTAATATTGAAGTAATAGGTAAGAAATTATCGCAAGCTGGTGGATTTGTTAGCTGTTTACAAGCTCAAAATATGGCTGATCAAAAAGCTAATTTATTAAGAGGAACTTTAACGCAGCTATATGCAACATTTTCTACGTCTTTAACAAAATTCCATAGTCAATTAACTAAAATTGAAGATTCTGTTTGGAAAGATATTTTAAAAACTGATCAGTTTAAGGAAATTTCTTTCGCATTAAATGAGCGTCGTCAAAATGCAAGTGAATTATTATCAGTTGAACAAGAGGCATTAATTACTGCCCTTTCAGTTGACGGATATCATGGTTGGGGCCAAATGTACGATACTGTTGTCGGAAAAATGCAGATCGAACATGATGATAAACTTTTATCAGTTGGTCAAGCATCAAATCTATTTTCTTCTAAAGAACGCAATGTTCGTAAAGAGATTTTTGGAAAATGGGAAGAAACTTGGGGTGAAGAGTCAGATTATTTCGCTAAAATATTAAACCATCTTGCTGGTTTCCGTTTAAGTGTATATGGACAACGTGGATGGAATAATGTATTAAAAGAACCATTATCAATCAATCGTATGAGTCAAGAAACACTTGATTCAATGTGGGGTGCGATAATCGACAATAAAGCTCCATTTGTTGAATATTTAGAAAGAAAAGCTAAATTACTAGGCGTAGAGAAATTAAGTTGGTATGATTTAGATGCGCCTGTGGCTGATATTGATTCTACTGTTTCATATTCTGAAGGTGCAGAATTTATATTAGATCAATTTGGTAAATTTGGTGATGAATTAACTAGTTTTACAAAGATGGCATTTGAGGACTCTTGGATTGAAGCAGAGGATCGCGCAGGTAAACGTCCAGGTGGTTTCTGTACAGGATTTCCTGAAAGTAGCCAATCTCGTATTTTCATGACTTATTCAGGTACACCTTCGAATGTTTCAACATTAGCACATGAATTAGGTCATGCTTTCCATTCATTTGCGATGAAAGATGTTCATACACTTAATAAATATTATGCGATGAATGTTGCTGAAACAGCTTCTACATTTGCAGAAATGATCGTAGCTGATGCAGCTGTTAAAAATGCGAGTTCCGATCAGGAGCGTTTAGCTCTTTTAGAAGACAAAATTCAACGTAGTGTAGCATTTTATATGAATATTCATGCTCGCTTCTTGTTTGAAACGCGTTTTTACGAAGAGCGTAAAAATGGTGTTGTAAGTAAAAATAAAATAAATGAACTAATGGAAGAAGCTCAAAAAGAAGCGTATTGTGGGTCTTTAGAAGAGTATCATCCACATTTCTGGGCATCAAAACTACACTTTTATATTACAGGTGTGCCGTTCTATAACTTCCCATACACTTTTGGGTACTTATTCTCATTAGGAATTTATGCAAAAGCATTGGAAGAAGGAAAGAGCTATGAACAGAAATATATTGCTCTTTTAAAAGATACAGCTTCTATGACAGTTGAAGAATTAGCTCAAAAACATTTAGGTGTAGATTTAACAAAACGTGATTTCTGGGAGAAGGCAGTAAAACTATCTCTTAAAGACGTTGAAGAATTTTTATCGATCACTGAATGATAATTTTTTATGTGGAGGACTCGTTTAATTACGAGTTCTTTTCCTGTTTTAAATGCCTTTATTAAGAGTTTTGTAGATTTGTTAAAAAAAGATAAGAAAAATACGGAGGGGTTTTTAATCTTTACCTCTTTAGTAGGGGAGTGACTAAAGTGAATAGTTTTAAATTTTTAAAACCATATAAAATAACAATTTTTGCAAGCATAGTCTTTTTACTTTTAGAGTTAGTAGTTGAATTATTTCAACCATATATTTTATCTAATATCATTAACAATGGAATAGTTCACAAAGACATGGCTTATGTTACAAAATGGGGAATCGTCATGATCGTGTTATCGATCGTTGCTTTTATTGGAGGAGTATTAAATACTTTTTATGCTACTCATGTTGCTCAAAGCTATTCATATACGTTAAGGAAAACATTATTTGAGAAAGTACAAACTTTTTCATTTACGACGTTTAGTTATTTACCAACTTCATCAATCATTACTAGATTGACAAATGACGTATCACAATTACAAAGTGCAGTATTTATGAGCTTAAGAATTATTTTGAGAGCACCATTAATCGTAACTGGTAGTGTCGTAATGGCATTAATTTTGAATTGGAAGCTTTCATTTATTCTGTTTTTAATTTTACCTTTCTTATTTATCTTCCTAAATTGGATGGTTAAAAAAGGGAGAAGGCTATTTAAGAATGTTCAAGATAATGTGGATATTGTAAATAGTGTGCTAAGAGAAAATTTAGTTGGAATGAAATTAATTAAAGCCTTTGTACGAAATGACCATGAAAATAATCGATTTCAACATATAAATCAAAATTTAAAACAAAAAACTTCTGTTGCATTACGAACAATGGAAATTACGATGCCAGTCATGCTTTTATTTATGAATGCTTCGATTTTGATCGTATTGTGGTTTGGTAATAGTAAAGTACATTCACACGAAACGAATATTGGAGAAATTGTAGCAATCGTAAATTATATTTCCCGTATTACTTCATCATTTACTGTTTTTTCATTTATTATTAGTGCATTTTCAAGAATGAGAGCTTCTTCTGAACGAATCGATGAAATATTAACAATTGAAGAAGACTTTGTAGAAAAAAATGAAGGAAACCAACTAGCAAATCGATTAGAAGGAAAAATTCAATTCCATCAAGTTTCTTTCAGTTATCCTAATTCTGAAAAAGAAGTGCTAAAAAATATTTCATTTGTTGCATACCCCGAACAAACAATTGCAATATTGGGTTCAACAGGTTCTGGAAAAACATCTTTATTCCAATTAATCCCTCGCTTATACGATGTTAATTCTGGAACAATTTTAATTGATGATCAAGATATACGTAAATTAAACAGTAAGCAATTAAGAGGACAAATTGGATATGTGCCACAAGAAGCTTTACTATTCACAGGAACAATCAAAGAAAATTTACTAATGGGTAGAGAAAGTGCATCAGATGAGGAAGTTTATTTAGCTGCTAAACATGCACAAATTCACGATTCGATTTTAACTTTTCCAAATGGATACGAAAGTTTAATTGGTCAAAAAGGAGTTAACCTTTCAGGTGGGCAAAAACAAAGACTTTCGATTGCAAGAGCAATTCTTAGAAAGCCTAGTATCTTATTACTTGATGATAGTACTAGTGCATTAGATTTAAAAACCGAAGCTAGCTTGATTGAAGCTTTAAAAAATTACGAGTGTACGACATTAATCATCACTCAAAAAATCAGCACAGCAAAAAATGCAGATAAAATACTAATTATTGATGAAGGTGAACTTGTAGAAGAGGGTACACACGAATTTCTATTAAAAAGTTCAAAATTATATAAAGCAATCTACTATTCACAATATGGAAGGGAGGAAATTCATAATGTTAAAGGAGCTAACTAAACCTTTCCAATATAAACACTTACAATTATCAAAGGAAAAGAAGAAAAAGGAAGCTTCTCGAGCAGATAACGTTTCCTCAACATTAAAAAGAATATGGTCTTACCTAGCATTAATGAAAGGTAAATTAGTTGTCGTACTTTCTATGGTTTTAGTAAGCTCTGTACTCGGTTTATTAGGACCTGTATTAGTTGGTTATTCAATCGACCATTATATTCTAAAAGATAATTTAAGTGGTTTAAGTTGGTTAATCGTTGCTTTAGTGTTTATTTACTTAGGTTATTCAGCATCTTTGTTTTTACAAAATTTTTGGATGATTGATATTGCTCAAAACACTGTAACAAAAATGAGAACAGAACTATTTAATATGTTTCATAAATTACCAATGTCATTTTTTGAAAAAAGACAACACGGAGAGTTAATGAGCCGTGTAACGAATGACTTGGAAAATGTTAGTTCGACTTTAAATACTTCAGTAATTCAAGTATTTTCAAGTGTTTTAACTTTAGTCGGTACTGTTTCAGTTATGCTTTGGTATAGTCCAATCTTAACTTTATTGACTTTATCAATTGTTCCAATTTTAATAATTGGTATAAAATGGATAACGCACCGTACTGGCCAACTTTATAAAATCCAACAACGTAACTTAGGTGAGTTAAATGGATTTATTGAAGAAACAGTTTCCGGCCAAAGAATCATTAAGACTTTCTCTCAAGAAGATAAAATGATTCGAGATTTTTTAACTAAAAATGAAAAATTGAAAAACTCAGGATTTTGGGCATTTATCTTTGCCGGATTTATTCCTAAATTCATGAATGTATTAAATAATGTGAGCTTTGCAATCATTGCAGGTATTGGTGGTTACTTTGCCTATAAAGGACATATTTCGATTGGTACAATTGTTGTATTTACTGAGTATTCAAGACAATTTACTCGTCCACTAAACGATTTATCAAATCAGTTTAATACATTACTTTCTGCGATCGCTGGAGCTGAGAGGGTATTCTCCATCATCGATGAGGATATTGAAGCGATTGATGAATCCCACATTATTAATGACCAAAAGGTTATTCAAGGTAAAGTTGAATATAAAAATGTTAATTTTTCTTATGGGAAGGATTCGGATTCAAATACATTAACAGATGTTTCATTCAAAGTATCACAAGGTGAGACAATCGCTTTAATTGGACCAACAGGTGCAGGTAAAACTACAGTAGTAAATTTACTTTCACGCTTTTATCAAATCAATAGTGGTGATATACTCATAGATGGTGTAAGTATTGATCAATATTCTAGAAAAAACTTGAGACAGCAAATGGCATTTGTTTTACAAGATTCATTTTTATTTAAAGGAACAATTCGAGAAAATATTCGATATGGTCGTTTAGATGCAACAGATGAAGAAGTAGAAGAGGCTGCAAAGCTTGCGAATGCACATAGTTTTATTATGAAATCTTCAAAAGGATATGATACAATTTTACAACAAGATGATCAGCAAATTAGTCAAGGTCAAAAGCAACTTCTCTCAATTGCTCGAGCTATTCTAGCAAATCCTGCAATTTTAATTTTAGATGAAGCAACAAGTAGTATTGATACAATTACTGAAATTAAAATTCAAGAAGCTTTACAAAGACTAATGCAAGGCCGAACAAGCTTTGTCATTGCTCATCGACTAAATACAATTAAAAATGCTAATCAAATACTTGTTTTGAAAAATGGAATGTGTATAGAGAGAGGTTCACATGAAGAACTAATTGATAAACAAGGTTTTTACTATGAATTAGTAAAACATCAAGGGATGAATGAAGATCAGCATATACAATAAAGGGTGGAAGCATGGATTACAATTCGTTTAAAGAAATTATTCACGGAAGAAGAAGTATTCGAAAATTTACTGATCAAGCAGTATCAAATGAAATAATTGAAGAAATTATTGACTGCGCACGTTATGCTCCAAGTGATACAAACTCACAAACTTGGGAGTTTATTATTATTAAAAACACTGACAAAATTAAAAAAATTGAAGAGATGACATGGGATTCTTTACATGAAGTTGCTGAAAAAGCAAAAGAAAAAGGATTAGAAAAAGAAGGTAAACTATTAGTTCGTTCTTTTGGTCCTTATGCAACAGCATTTAGAGAAGCACCAGTTTTAATAATTTGTTTAGCAACACCTTATGAATCAAAATTCAGAACAAAAATATTTGATCCAATCGGCTTTGTTGAAAATGAAGTTTGGAAAGAAGAAGGAATTAAAAGTAGCTGCTTAGCATCACAAAACTTAATGTTAGCAGCACATGCCTTAGGCTTAGGAACATGTCCAATGACAGGTCCTGTCCTTTTAGCTCAAGATAAACTTAGAACGTATTTAGAGATTGAGGAAAACCGCGAAATTAACATGGTCATTTCACTTGGATATCCATCAGAACCTGCAAAGAAACTTGCACGTAAAGAAGTTGCAGAAATTATTCGTTACGTTGATTAATAAACTAAGTAGCCCACGAGGAAATTACTCGTGGGTTTTTTGTGTTTTTATAGAAGAATAAATTAGATATTGACTTTATTAACGAAGTTCAAAACTTTATCAATAACCCATCATTTAAAGATGAAATTTTACATCAATTCAAAATACTATACTAATATAAGATAACGTTTGAATTTATATTAATATATCTGTATAATTACTCAAGTGATTAATAAGTAGAAGATTTTTTTATATTGAAAGGTGCAGTATCATCATGGATTCGACTAAAAAATTAGGTGTAATGGGTTTATCATTTTTAAGTATAAATGCAATATTAGGATTACGTAATATTGCTTTTGCTTCAACAATTGGTCCTTCAGCTTTATTTTATTGGATTGTTGCAGCATTAATCTATTTTATTCCAATTGGATTAATTGTAGCTGAGCTATCTACAACCTATCCAAATCAAGGCGGTATGGGTGTTTGGGTTCGAAAAGCTTTTGGAGAAAAAGCTTCATTTTTATGTTCGTGGTTTTTTTGGATTGCTAATTTTACATATTATCCGTCACTTTTATTAACAACTACAATTGCGATTGCATATGGAATTAACCAGCCACAAATGGCAAGCCATCCTATGAAAACAGCTATTATATCTAGTGTTATATTTTGGATTGTTACATTACTTACATTAAAAGGGACTAAAATGAGCGGAAGACTTGCGTCGATCGGCGCACCACTTGGCGTATTAGTTCCAGCAATATTAATATTTGGTTTCGGATTTTATAGTATGTTTAGCGGTGAACCAAGCGCTACTCACTTTACACAAAGTACAATCATGCCAAATAATTTATCTTTTGGAACGATAATGTTTTTATCAACATTAATGTTTGGTTTTTCAGGGGCAGAAATGCTAGGAACGATTGCGGGGAATGTAAGAAATCCCCAAAAAACATTTCCGAGAGCAATTTTTATTACATCAATTATTATTGCATTAGTCTATATACTTGCAACAGTTGCTTTCCAGTTTGTCATTACAATTTCATCTGACCAAACTGCGACTGCACTATATTTATTTGCGGATAAAATAACTTCACAATTTGGACTGAATTTTTCACTTTCTCAAATTTTAGGAATCTGCTTTGTATTAGCATTTGTAGGTTCTCTTTCATTTTTAATCTTAAATCCTAGTGTGATGATTGCTGAGAGTGCAAAGGATGTTCTTCCTAAAAACTTATTAAAAGAAAATAAAGATGGTATGCCATCAATTTTAATATTAGGTCAAGCAGTTGCAGTTACATTCATTTTAATTATTTCTGCTTTTGTACCAAGTGTTTCAAAGGCATTAAATATGCTAGTTTTAATGTCGACATTGGCATTTTTTATTCCTTATGTATTTTTAATTAGTGCATATCTTAAACTTCGTATGACTGATAAAAAAATAAACAGACCGTTTAAAATTAAAAGTAATTCACTAGCTATTTTCGTTGCACTCATTGGAATGATATCAGTAGTTGGAACAATCGGTTTAACACTTATTCCAGCTCCAGATACTACACTATTAGAATATTTACCAATCGTACTTGGACCGATTTTATTCGGATGTATTGGATTTATTCTTTATAGTAATGGAACAAAAGGGAAGAAGAAATAAATGAAAAACTAATAAAAACACCTAAATTATTTATATTAAAATAATTTAGGTGTTTTTTGATATTTTTAGAAAAGAGACTCTAATTCAGTCACTAATGAACCAACATATTCAACAGCTTCTTTGATTGGTGCACTTGTTGTTAGATCAACACCAGCCATTTTTAAAAGTTCAACAGGTTTTTTCGATCCACCTGTTTTTAATACTTCTATCCATGCATCAATAACAGGTTGGCCCTCTGAGGCAATTCTACGTGAAATAGCAGTAGATGCAGTCAATCCAGCAGAATAAGTATATGGATAAAGTCCCATATAATAATGAGGCTCGCGCATCCAAGTTAAACTTGCACCTTCATCAATTTCAACTGAATCTCCCCAAAATTCTTTCAGAACATTCCCTTTAACTTCACAGAAAGTTGTCGCTGTAAGAGGCGTACCTTTTTCAGCAAGTTCATAAACTCTTCTTTGGAACTCACCTTCAAGTAAATGAGTTACAAAATTATGATAATAAGTACCTAGTAATTGAAGGATGACCCAACGCTTCATTTTTGGATCATTTGTTTGTTTTAATAAATATTGGCCTAATAACATCTCATTAAATGTCGAAGGTGCTTCAACGAAATACATAGAAGGACGAGTATTTACAACACGCTGATATTTGTTTGCATAATAGAAATGACCAGCATGTCCAAGCTCATGAGTAAGTACAAATGCATTTCTCATCGTATCCTGCCAGCTAATTAAAATATATGGATGCACACCATACGGACTAGAGCAAAATGCACCTGTTGATTTACCAACATTATCGGAATAATCGATCCAGCGCTCATCAAATGCTTTTTCCATAATCGAAACATAGTCAGGTCCCATAATTTCTAGTGATTTTAAAATCGTTTCTTTTGCTTCTTCATAAGTAGTACTTGGGTTGAAATCTGGATCTAGTGGTGCTTTTAAGTCATAGAAATGAATCGTCTCAAGTCCAAGTTGTTTTTTCTTTAAGTTAGCTAGTCTACGCATATGTGGAGCTAGTTCTTTAAAGATGATATTTAATTGATTATGATACATTTCTAAAGTTACTTTATGATCTTCAAGGAGCATTTGCGTAACTGAATCATAATTACGTAATTTACTTAAAGCAACTTCCTTTTTTACTTGAGTAGCATAGATCGAAGCATATGTATTTTTGTATTGGGTAAGAGTTTTAGTAAAAGATTCATACGCCTGTTTACGCACTGTATGATTCGGAGAGAATTCATATAAGTTTTCAAACATAGCAAACGAATTTTCTAATTCTTTTCCATTTTCATCTTCAAAGGAATCGAATTTTAAATCAGCGGCCTTACTAGTTTGGTAAATTCGATATGGGGCAGAAGTAACTTCACCAAGTGCAGCTAAAGCCTCTTCAGTTTCAGGGAGTAATCTATGTTTTTTAGATGCAATAGTTTCTTCTAATAATAATTTAAATACCTCAATTTCATTTTCTTCCTTAATAAATGCCTCTAACATGTCATTATTCAAATGTAAAAGCTCTGACTGAATAAACGTTAAAGTTGTATTTGCTTTTGTACTTAAGCTTGAAAATTGTAAACTATCAGATTGATTTTGAGAATCTGAACCATCTCCAGACTGACGTAAGCTTACATATGTACCACAACGAATTAATTGAAGCATAATAGATTCATAAGTTAATAATGCCTTTTTTAAAGATTCAGCAGACTTAAGGACAGAACCTTTTAACGATTTCGCCTCTATTAAATCATTTTCAATTAGTTCTAAAGCAACTAGCCACTCTGCACGAGTCGGATATAAATCCTCTAATTTCCATGTCATTTCTGTTGGAACCTCAGCACGTGTTAAACGTTTTACTAACATTTTTTCCATCAAATTGCCTCCTTTAGTAGTAGTTGGTACGAGTCTATTATACTGTATAAAAACATTTAAATGGTAAAATTATTCGATAAAATTGAAAATTATAACAATTTTACTGCACAAGCCGTCATTATTTTGATAAAATTAATTTGAATTTGGTTAAAAATTTCAACATTTATAAGAAAAAATGGAAATAAATTTTATTCCTTAGAAAGGAGTTTTTTAAATCGAATGAAAAAATTAAAAATGGTCTGTTTATTAACTTTTGCAACTGTTGCACTTTCAGCATGTACTATTAAAAAACCTCCACAAAATTTAGCTATTAAAGCACAAGGGACTTATGATTTAAAAAGTGTTGGGATTAAAGTGGAATCATCACTTCCTAAAAATGCTAAATTTAATATTCTGTTTAAGGATGATGATACAAAGAAAGTAATCTACGAAACTACTATAAAAACGGATGAACAAGGCACGGCAAATAAGAAAATTTTATTAGAATCAAAAAATAAAAACATTACTGGCATTTTATTTTTTAAACCTGACGAGCAACCAAAAAACATCCAAGACAAATTCGGCAAATATGGTGAAAACATTCGATCTACTACAGAAGGTTATAGAGTTGGGAAAAAGCATAACCAAAAATATATGTATATTAAACAGTACGGGACATTTTGGAAATTCGGCAAATTAAGTGATGGAGGTTTTCTAGTATTTAGTAAAGATAAGATAAAGCAAGAAAAGGAGGGGAAATAATACACAATTAGACGAACCAGATTGTGTAAAAAACATGATACAAACAAGTAAAACTATATCTAAATATCTTCTTCAGTTTTGTTTAACTATATTCGGAATTGGTTTAATTACGGCTACTTCTTTTACTCTATTTTTACCAAAAGGAGAGCGACTGGTAGAGTTTTGGAATCAACTACAAATCTTTTTTTGGAGTTTTTTTTACTTCGATAATTTAGAAGTTTACTTAAAAGAATTTCAATATGTTCCTTTTTCTTCTGTATTTTTAGAGCCATACGTATATTCTTTTACGATTCTTTTTTCTGCGTTTTTACTTTCAATTTTCGTCGCATTATTTATTGCCTATCTAGTAAATATAGGTCCAAAATCATTTAGAAAAATAATGAATAGTTTCCTATTTTTCTTACAATCTATACCAGACATAGTAATGATTTGCGCATTTCAAATTTTCTTTTTATGGATATTTAATAAAACCGGCGTTAAAATTGTCGATCCAATAAGTGGCTTTGAATCTAAAGCTTACGCATTACCGATCATTCTTGTATCGATTATTCCGACGATCCAACTTTTCCAGATGTTATTTCTGGCAATACAGGAAGAAAAAATTAGAGACTATGTAGAGTATGCAAAAGCAAAGGGACTTTCTAATTCCTGGATTATTATCCGTCATATATTCAGTAATGTTGCGATTACTTTATTAAGTAATAGTAAGTTAATATTTTGGATGATGATTTCGAATCTTTTAATAGTAGAAAAATTCTTTAATATGAAGGGCTATTTTTCATTTTTATTTAATAATAGTAGTTCGCCTGAAATCTTTTTTATGGCGTTAGTATTACTATTTATCCCGTTCTTTTTGCTAGAGATTCTATTTAAACAAATTGTAAATAAAATGAAAGGGGGACAAGCTATATGATAAAAATTAAAAAGTATTTACCAATTATAATAGGAAGCTTCATCATACTTGGCTTAATCACCTTTAGTTTTATTTATACTTACTTTATTAAGGATACGATCAAACCAGCCCCAGCTTTGTTATATAATGCAGAAGGTAAATTAGTCGATACATATGGTTATCCTCCAAGTTGGAAATATCTTTTAGGTGTCGACCGTTTTGGAAGAGATGTATTTTGGATGGTAATTGATGGTGCTAAATACACTTTATCCATTGCAATAGTTGTAGGATTTATGAGAGTCATATTTGGCGGTTTATTAGGTGCATTTTTCGGATTCATGAATCAAAGATTATTAAAAATTATTGAACCAATTTTGAATGCATTTCGTTATGTACCAGCTGTTATCATTATATTTCCATTTTTTGAGAAGTTAAATGACGTTCCAGAAGCAGTAAAAGAAAAAACGATCGCAATTCAAATATCATTACTAATCATTATTTCGATTCCAGTATTGATGAATTCAATCAGTGAAGAAGTAAGAGATTTTTTAAAAAATGATTTCATTACTAGCTCTAAAGTCATAGGTGCACGAAATGGCTGGATCCGCCGTAAGCATGTAATACCTTATTTACGAAGCCGTATTCTTTTATTATTTGTACAACAGACTATACAAACTTTATTTTTACTAACCCAATTAGGTGTTTTTAAACTATTTATTGGTGGTGTTAAAGTTCTTTACTTAGATCTTGGAGTCGACCGACCGATGTCACAAGCTAATGAATGGTCTGCAATGATTGGTGCAAATTACATCGAGTTATCGATTGATTCATGGGTAATCATTGGACCAAGTATAGCTTTTATTGTTTCGATTTTTGCTTTTAATCTTATTAAATTGGGGATTGAGCGTTTAATGGAAAACCAAACAGTGCAAAAAAAGAAGCAACCTATTAATAATGAAGGTTTATATAATGGATTAAATGATTTTGATTTTGTGAATAAGGAAAAATTAAATGAAGTTAGTAGGATCGTAGATAACGAACCTAAATCGAGTAGACAGCTTGTAACAAGATAATAAAGTAATTGAAAACCTTTGTTCTAAATAGAGAATAGAGGTTTTTATTTTTGTATATAGAGGAAAACTCGAATACCGCATAGAAATATAATTTTATCTATTATATTGGGGGAAGAGATATTGGATAGAAAAAACAACTAATCAACTACATACATATAAGGAGTTTAATTTATGAAAAAAATAATTCCAGTTTTATTACTAATATTAGTCATATTTACTGGTTGTAATTCTGATACGATATACACACCTCTTTATCATGGGAAAAATTTAATGATTGGTGTGATCGGTAAATTTCCAAAAGTAAGAGAAGAGAATGTGAAATTCAAAAAAATTAATTTTAAGGATGTATATACACAAATATTTAACACCATTGATTCTGGTAAATGTTTCAACGATTAAGATATACAATATGTGAGTTTATAAAGAATTGTATTTCAATTAATGCTTTAATAGTAAAAGGAATGGCTTAATTATGGTAAATTTACAAAAACTTTTTACTGAATATAGCATTATATTAAAAGAGTGAAAAAATCAAATCATAACTGTTCTGGTTGTTTCACTCTTTATTAATTTCTGATTCCTTTAAAGCCTTTTAGGTTATGAAACTATTTAATAATTGGATATCTTTTTTCTTCTGCCCAATCAATTATAAATGATTTTTGGCGCGGATTTAAGTTAGCAGGAAGGTTTGTCTTACTGAAAAATCGATGTTCTCTGCTTTCAATATCTTTTTGTTTTAATTCTCCGGTAAATTGTTTGGATAGAAAAATGATTTGAACACTGAATGCTTTATCTCCATTAGGGTATTGAACAAAGCATTTTTCACCTGAATACATACCAAACAACTCTAAGCCAGTTACAGTAAGTCCCGTTTCTTCGAGAGATTCCCTTGTTGCTGCCTCCTCAAAAGTTTCTCCAATTTCCATCATTCCACCTGGTATGCACCAATTGTCTTCGTCTGTTCGGTGTTGCAACAATATTTGTTCATGATCCTCTATAATGATCCCACAACCTACAGTGAATAGGGTTTCGTTACCAATATATTTCCTCATATTTTTAATATAATCCATTTAAAATCTCCTTCATCGTACTAATCCTTCAAAATTCGACAGAAGGGATAAATTATCCTTCTTTTTAGCTAACTGCTCTTTGAATGGAATAGTTGATATTTTCATCCATAGATAGATAGTTACTATAAAAAGATGCGTTTAGTTAGATAAGAAAGGTCTCTTTAAGTTTTAATAGAATATATAAAAAGAATTATTAGGAGCTAAAGTAGAAAGGGGAATTCTTTTGTTAACTAATGAAAAAAATACAGAAAATAATAATTTTTTGCCACCCAAACATATTATTTCAGCTGCTACAATTGTCATTAATGAACAAAATGAAATTTTATTAATTAAGGGTCCGCGTCGAGGCTGGGAAATGCCAGGTGGGCAAGTTGAAGAGGGGGAATCATTGAAAGAAGCTGCAATTAGGGAAACAAAAGAGGAGAGTGGAATTGATGTTGAAGTTTTGAAATTTTGTGGAGTATTTCAAAATGTTAGAAGTTCTATTTGTAACACTTTGTTTTTAGCTAAACCAATCGGCGGAACGTTGACAACTTCTTCAGAAAGTTTAGAAGTGGGATATTTTCCTATTGAGGAAGCCTTAGCAATGGTAACCTGGAAAAATTTCAAACAAAGAATTGAATATTGTTTGAATGAAAACTGCCATCCCTTTTATATAGAGTTTTAGTTTACTTGTTAAACTAACGCAAATATAAAATATGGCAATTTCATTTTCGAAAATCTATCTTTCTCTTTAATTTTTGAATGCCTAAAAGTATTTTTTCAATTTCTTCTTAACTCTTTAAATAAGGAATATAAATAAAAAAGTTTAATCTTTTTCAAATCTTAATAGTTAAAATAGATCCTTATGGGGGGGAATTTATGAACGTTTCTTCTTTTTACATGATCGTTATTGTGATTGCTGCATTGGTATTATGGAGAAGAACGAGAGCTATGTATCGCCCAATTAAAGGAAGCGGAGTTCGCCTTCTCCTCCCAATACTATTTTTGATATTACCTAGCATTCCCTTTATTTTGAATCCGAAGGCTCATGCTGCTAGCTGGGAATGGATTTGCGCACTTTTCTTTGGATTTATTTTATCTATTCCACTTATTTGGACGACTAACTATGAGCTCCGATCCGACCAACATATCTATGCTACAAAGAATATAAGTTTCATCGTCGTCTTTGTTATTATCTTTATTATCCGATTTGTACTTCGCGATTATTTAAAGTGGCTCGGTAATGAGACCGAGGCAGCACTGTTTATGACCGTTGCAATCGGATATATTTGCCCTTGGAGAATTGTTTCATTTCTTAAGTTTCGTAGAGTCTATAAGAAGAAAAATTATAAAAATAAAGAATCCCTTCAGAATAATATCTGAAGGGTATTTTATAGTTAAGTGGATAAAGCAAAGTAAAATTAATAATGATAATTTAATTTTATTGATTCAAATATCTTTTTACAAATGTATAAACTGAATCAGCAAGTGTTTTTTTGCGTTCTTTCAGATAGATAAAAAGTGCTTCTTTGTCTTCGTTTGAAACATTCCAGTCTACAGGGATCTCCTGAAGCACTTCATGGATTGATGCTTCTGATAATTCCAGGATTTTTTCAATATAAGACGTCATGATGTTTAAGTCATTTAATATGTTTACCGTCCAAATATGAACGACTGAATCCTTTTTAAACTTTTTAGATTTTTGAAGCGTTTCTGCATTCCATTTATATCCTCCGGGAAAACATTTTCCATGATCAATCATAAAAATATCATACTGTCCATCTGGGAGTTGTTTCAAAAGAATATTGCTTTTAGTACGGTCTGCACCGTGCACCCAAAAATCGAAAACAAGAATTCCAGCCAAAACATTGGGATTATTTATATCATTTAAAGTCGGGCGAGGAGGTTTTTTCGCAAGACCAGTACAGTTATCTATAAAAAGGCTAGCAAACTGGTTGCCTGCTTGGTAATTAGTTGAAAATTTTTTTGGTATTTGCTGAATTTGCTTTTCGGACATATTTACAATTTCAAATGGGACAACAGGCAAATTCAACAACTGACCTAATTTAGCGACTACGTATTCGTTTACGAGCTCCCGTGTTCCATGGAAATTATTTTTACATTTAACTGCATAACGATTACCATCACTAAACAAAAATAAATGTGCAGCCTTACCTGGTAATGTTTCTAAATATTTTATTGGTTCAATCAATGTTTTAACTCATCCTCCTTATTAAGTAGAACATATTAATATATTCTATATAAGGAGAAGCGGATTGGACATAAGAATTAATGAACTAGGAGATTTTGTTGATTTCATATTAGTTCTCGTTCGTTCATTTATCTGCTCTCATTTAACTTTTATAAGAAAAGGAATTTTATTAATGAATAGAGAATAAAGGACTTTATTACTAATTAGGAGTTGTGAAAATGAATATTTTAGTTAAAGAACTACCTGATTATGAAGTTGCGTATTTCAGACGCTACGGATCATATTTTGAACCAAATGGAGAACATTGGGATAAGCTATTAAATTGGGCAATAAATAATGGACTTTTTCCACCTCAACAATCTTTCATTGGAATTTCCTTAGATAATCCAAATTTAGTAGAAAGTCAGTATTGTCGTCATGATGCATGTGTTACTATACCCGATGGTTTTGATAAGGAAAAACATGAAAATATAGAATTTAGGAAATTAGATGGTGGGCAGTACGCTTTATATCAATATTATGATTCTCTTAGTATGTTAAATGGTGGTTATAAATTTATGTATGAACAATGGTTACCAAATAGTGAGTTTGAGCCTGATTACGACCGTTATAACTTAGAATTTAGTATGAATAATCCTGCCGAAGACCCAGATGGAAAAGCTAAAGTTCATTTATTTGTGCCAGTTAAAAAGCGAACATCTTACTAACTTTGTTTTTAAAGTATATTATTAGACAAAATTAGTATTAAATTAAAATGATTATCTACTAACCTAGACATCTTCTTTCATATATGATGTAAGTATTGTTATTTCTTGGAAATAATAATATAATTAAATAGAATTAAAATTAAAATTATATCCTTCGTGAAAGGGTGTTAGACAATGAATTTCACTATTTACTTTGGAAATCATGAAGACAAAGAAGTACATACAATGGATTGCTATGTAGACATTGAGGAAGAAACTGTTTCTTAAGCGATCAATCTTAATAAGAGTTATTTCAAGGATGCGAAAAATTTTCGTATCCTTTTTTCATTTTAAGATTTACATTTAAAAATTTATTGTGTATGATTAAAATATAAAAAGCGAACTAATGTTCTGTATATAGATATTAGAAGGAAAGGAACTTGCATGATGAAAAGAAATGGAGCAACTAAAAGGAATTCAAAAACACCTATTATATCCAATACAGGTTTTATCGGAGCAAGTTTCATTGATATGGAAGAATTGCAAGAAAATCAATATTATTTCACAAGGAAGCATCCTTTAATTATACAAGAAGTATTAAATGGTCTATTACAAGCTGCATGTGCATTATTTCAGAAACAAAATATTCCAGCATATATTGCATGTGAATATTTACGTGATGAAAAGAAAATTGGCTTAATTTTATCAAAAAAGCCATTCGAAAAAGAAGAAGGGATTCGTTATTTTATTGAATATCTTCGTGAGATTGGTCACTTAAATAATGATAAAACAATAAAGGCTGAAATTTCAAATACCGGATTTATAGGTGTAATTTTTGTGGATTTATCCTATATTACAAGGTTTACATTCGATACAGAAATTAAGTTACTTTCTGCTTTTTCTATTAATTTTATGGAACCGTTAAAAGAAATTTATCATCAAAATAAAATTCATTTATATATGTCAGGTGTTGAACTTCAAAAGGAAGATAAGTTAGGGTTTGTACTTTCCAAGAATCCTTATGATGAGCGAAAAGAAGCGAACTTGTATTTTAAGGAATATTTGAGAGAAAGAGGCTTGTTAAAAAATTATAAAGAGAATGTGTTTATTCAAAGACATCGAGCATAAACTTTGTATTAAACATAATTTAACGATGAATTTTGGTTTTAAAAATACATATTAAATCTAAGAGAAACTGGAATGATGAGTTTCTCTTTTTGTTTATTCAAAAAAGTTCATAATTTAGATAAAGTTAGAAATCTACTTAATACATTCGTTTGAATAATATAGAAAGGAAAAAGTTAAAAAGTAACGAATAATAATAATATTAGACTAACCAAAAAGGTGGCTAAAACGATGTCGAATAATGAAAAATATGTAGATTGGTTAAGTGAAATCGTAAAGCGTCATGAAAAAGAAGGTGGATTTGAAGATCTACCTGGATTAGGTAAACCATTACCTAAAGAGCTTTTAAAAGATGATCTATTAACAACTGTTATTAAGAAGTCGGGTTTTAAACCAGATTGGGTATTACAACAAAAGAAAATATTTCAAAAGCTTGAAACGATATTGATGAAGTTAAATTCCGATGAAAATAGTAAAGAAATAGATAAAATGATCTCGGAAGTAAATGATGAAATAAAGAAATATAACTTAGGCTGTCCTTTCCCAATGCAAAGAAATTATGTAAATAAGGAAAACCTTGAGAATCAGTTGATTTATTGGAAATAAGTTTGTGAAAAAATGAACGATTTCACTATATAGATGTTTATACTTTTTTAGACGGTATAAGCATCTTTTTATTTTCTAACTCTTTAAAATGGTAATTCTATGAAAAAATCTATATTTAATGTTAATGTAAAACTACATACATAGTAAGAATAGTTGTACAGGGGGAATAGGAATGAGCGCCACTCTTGAAGTAAGAAGACTAGATCGTAATTTTCCATTTTGTTTGTTTTCAAATGATGGATTGACGTTAGTTGGTCATCATTGGCATAAACTCGTAGAAATTATTTATGTACAACAAGGCATTTTAAAGATTGGTGTAAATGATGAGTTACTTCATTTAGAAGAAGGAGAATTTTATATCATTAATAGTGGTGACATTCATTATTTTTTATCTTCACCAAATAGTATGAGATTGGTCGTGCAATTTGATTTTACTATTTTCGAAGATGTGCAGTTTTTGAAAAAAAATAATATGGAACTAATTGAATTGTTTAATTGTATTCAAAAATCTAGTGTTTTTTGGAATGTAGAAGTGAAACAGAAAATGATTACCTATTTGAAAGAGCTTGAAAGTGAATATATTGATAAAAAAGAAGGATACGAATTGGCGATTAGGGCTAGATTATATGATATTTTACTATTAATCTATCGAGATCTACCTCATACAGAAAATAATAAACTTAATTACCCTAATAGGAAGGCCAGTCTTTTAAAATTAGAAAAAATATTTCATTATATAGAAGAAAATTATATGAATGATATTACATTAAATGATGTTGCAAATTATATCGGCTTTACGAATTCATATTTTGCAAAGTTTTTTAAAAAATACACTGGTTCTACATTTTGTCATTATGTAAATCAATACAGAGTAACGAAGGCTCAATGGTATTTATTTAATGAAGATTTACCAATTACAGAAATTGCTTATAATGTTGGATTCATCAATGTGAAAACGTTTAACAGATTATTTAAAAACGAGGTTGGTTTATCTCCAACCCAATATAAAAAAAAGACAATATTTGAGAAGTTTTAGGCAAGGTGTAAGGAAGACTCAAATGAATTATTTCTATAAACTGGAAATGTAAATAACATTTTCGGAGGTTTTCAAATGAAATTAAAAGTAGGAATAATCGGTTGTGGTGGAATAGCTAATGGTAAACATATGCCAAGCTTAGCAGCATTAGAAAATGTAGAAATGGTAGCTTTTTGTGACATTATTGAAGAACGCGCTATTAAATCGAAGGCAAAATTTGGCGTTGAGGAAGCAAAGATCTATACAGATTACAAGGAATTATTAGCAGACGAGTCAATTGATGTAATTCACGTTTGTACACCAAATAAATCACATTCATTTATTACGATTGATTCTTTAGAAGCTGGTAAACACGTTATGTGTGAAAAGCCAATGGCAAAAACTTCAGCAGAAGCAAAAGCGATGGTAGAAGCGTCAAAACGTACGGGCAAAAAATTAACGATTGGCTATCAAAATCGTTTTCGAAACGATTCACAATATTTAAGCCAAGTTTGTAAAAATAATGAACTAGGTGAAATTTATTTTGCAAAGGCTCATGCGATTAGAAGAAGAGCAGTACCTACTTGGGGCGTATTTTTAAATGAAGAAGAGCAAGGTGGCGGACCATTAATTGATATTGGTACACATGCTTTGGATTTAACATTATGGCTGATTGATAATTATAAACCTAAATTTGTAGTTGGAAACGTTTACCACGAATTATCACATAAAGAAAACGCTGCAAATGCTTTTGGACCTTGGGATCCAAAGGAATTTAAAGTAGAAGACTCTGCTTTTGGTTTTATTACAATGGAAAATGGTGCAACCGTTATCCTAGAATCGAGCTGGGCTTTAAACACTCTTGAAATAGGAGAAGCTCAAACTACACTTTGTGGTACTGAAGGTGGAGCTGATATGAGAGATGGTCTCCGAATTAATGGGGAAGCATATGGGCGACTTTACGATAAAAAAATTGATATAGACACTGGTGGCGTAGCTTTTTATGAAGGTGCAACCGATTCCGCCGAAGTATTAGAAGCGAGACAATGGATCAACAGTATTATTAATGATACCGAACCAACCGTTAAACCTGAGCAAGCACTAGTTGTAACTCAAATTTTAGAGGCAATCTACGAATCTTCAAAATCAAAGAAACCGGTATATTTTAATAATTAGTATAGGAGATGGAATAAATGACATTACCAATTGCCCTACAATTATGGAGTGTTAAAGAGGATGCAGCAATCGACTTTTTCGGTACATTAGAAAAAGTAGCGCAAATGGGTTATGACGGTGTTGAGTTCGCGGGATACTATGGTAAAAATGCTTCGGAAATAAAGTCTGTTTTAAACAAACTAGGGTTAAAGATAGCAGGAGCCCATGTAAGTGCAGATCAAATTATCCATCACATTGATGAGGTAATTGCTTTCGAAAAAGAATTAGGAAACAAATACGTTGTATGTCCTTGGGCTAATTTTACTAGTTTAGAAGAATGGAAAGAATTTGCAGAACATTTACAACAGTCAGGAAAGAAGCTGGCTGAATCAGGGCTATCTTTAGTCTATCACAATCATGCTCATGAATTAGTTGTATTTGAAAATGAATATATTCTCGATATTTTATTAAATTCAGTTCCAACTAATCTCTTAAAAGCAGAGTTGGATACTTATTGGTTAGAATTTGCTGGAGTAGATGCGGTTGAATATATGAGTAAGCATAAAGGAAGAACGCCATTAATTCATGTGAAAGATATGGCTCCATCTAAAGAGGAAAGTACCGAAGTAGGAAATGGAATTATGAATATAAAAGGTATTGTACAACAAGCAAAACTAAATTCCGCCGAATGGTTAATTGTTGAGCAAGAAGCTTTTACTAAACCACAATTAGAAAGTGTAAAAGTTGGATTGAATAACTTAAAAATGATACTAGCTGAAGCTTAAGAAACTATTAAACTATGTAAAAAAATAGAGATGGGTGAGTCATATGGTAAAAGTAACGATTTGGAATGAAAATCGACATGAACAAATTAATCCTGATGTAAAAAGCATTTATCCAAGCGGAATACACAGAACCATTGCTACTTTCTTAAATGAAGCAGGGTACGATACTATGACGGCTACATTAGAGCAACCTGAGCATGGATTGACGGATGAAGTGCTAGAAAATACTGATGTATTAATTTGGTGGGGACATATTGCTCATAATGATGTGCAAGATCAAATTGTTCAAAAAGTTTATGAAAAAATATTGCAAGGAATGGGATTGATTGTCCTACATTCTGGACATTTTTCTAAGATTTTTAAAAAATTAATGGGGACTAGCTGCGATTTAAAATGGCGTGAAGCAGCGGAAACGGAAAGACTTTGGGTTGTCGATCCGTCTCATCCAATAGTAGATGGAATTGGCGAATATATTGAGATTGATCAAGAAGAAATGTATGGAGAACATTTTGATATTCCTACCCCAGATGAGCTAGTTTTAGTAAGTTGGTTTAAAGGTGGAGAGGTATTTAGAAGTGGATGTACATTTAAAAGAGGGAATGGGAAAATCTTTTATTTCAGACCAGGTCATGAAACTTATCCAACTTATCATCATAAAGAAGTTCAAAAAATTATCATTAATGCAGTAAATTGGGCGAATAAATCAAAAAGAAATTATCCTTCATATGGCCATAAAGAAGCCATTGAGGCATTAACGTAAATAATAGATTGGAGCGAGAAAAAGATGAAATTAGGAGTATTCACGGTATTATTTGCGGATCAATCATTTGAAGAAATGCTTGATAAAGTTGCACACTCCGGATTAAAAGCTGTTGAAATAGGAACTGGTTGTTACCCTGGGAATGCTCATTGTCCGTTAAATGATTTATTAGAAAGTGAGCAACTAAGAAGAGAGTATATTGAAAAAGTAGAAAAACGTGGATTAACGATTAGCGCTTTTAGTTGTCATGGAAATCCTTTATCACCTGATAAAGAGTTTGCAAAGGAATCCCATGATGTACTTGCTAAAACGATTAAACTGGCTTCGCTATTAAGTGTACCAGTTGTAAATTGCTTTTCTGGAACAAGTGGTGACCATGAAGAAGCAAAGTTTCCAAGTTGGCCTGTAACTGCTTGGCCAAATGAGTATAGGGATGTTCTAAATTGGCAATGGGAAGAAAAGCTAATTCCTTATTGGAAAGAAATGGGCAAATTTGCGGAGGATCATCAAGTAAAAATTGGGCTAGAACTACATGGTGGCTTTTTAGTTCATACTCCATATACATTATTAAAGTTGCGTAAAGAAACTAGTGATGCAATTGGTGCTAATTTGGATCCTAGTCATCTTTGGTGGCAAGGGATTGATCCTGTAGCAGCGATTAAAATACTTGGAAAAGAAAATGCGATTCATCATTTCCATGCAAAAGATACTTATATCGATCAAGATAATGTAAATATGTATGGTTTAACTGATATGCAACCTTATGGTGAAGTTCAAACTAGAGCTTGGACATTCAGATCGGTAGGTTGTGGACATAGTTTGAAAGATTGGTCCGATATGATGAGTGCACTACGTACTTTTGGATATGATTATGTCGTTAGTATTGAACATGAAGACCCGATCATGTCGATTGAAGAAGGGTTTTCACGTGCTGTAAAAAACTTACAGTCTGTATTAATAAATGAAGAGCCATCACAAATGTGGTGGACTTGATAAAAGATAAGTAACAATCTAAAAAAAGTTGGTGTAAAAATGGAAAAATTAAGAGTTGCGATTATAGGTTGTGGAAATATTTTTTTAATGCATGCACAACCTGCTTTCATAAGAGAAAATGTTGAATTAGTAGCGGTTTGTGACATTAAGGAAGAGCGAGCAAAAGAGAAAGCTGAACAATTCAAATGTACTTATTATACAAACTATCTGGAGCTTTTTGAGAAAGAAAGTTTAGATGTTATCCATATTTGCTTACCACATTATTTACATGCGCTGGTTGCAATTGAAGCCGCAAAACGAAAAATCCATGTTCTTACTGAAAAGCCTATGTCTATTCATTATTCTGATGCACAGGAAATGGTAGAAACAGCAAAAAATAATCGAGTAAAATTAGGTGTCATTTTCCAAAATAGGTATAATCCAGGATCAGTTCTAATTAAAGAAATGTTACAAAATGGTACTTTAGGTAAAATTAAATCTGGAAAACTATCAGTAACTTGGGACCGTTCTGATGAGTACTATTTAACTAGTGATTGGAAAGGGACTTGGGAAAAAGAAGGTGGCGGTGTAGTCATTGACCAAGCTATTCATACGATGGATTTGATGCGATGGTTCGTTGATGATGAGATTGAATATGTTGACGCGACAATTAGTAATAGAGCACATGAAATAATTGAAGTTGAAGATTGTGCAGAAGGAGTTATTAAGTATAGAAACGGAGTAGTTACGGCTTTTCATACAATAAATTATTATTCTTATGATGCACCAGTTACGATTGAGCTGCATTGTGAAAACGGAATTGCTAAAATGGTTGCTGACCGTGGAGTAGTCTCTTTAAACGATGGAAGAGAGTTCGTTGCTGATAACAATCCAAATGAAACCTTTGATTATGGCAATGGTGCGAAAGGATATTGGGGCGTAAGTCATGTAAAACAGATTAATAATTTTTATGAATCATTGAATGATCATTCTCAGTTACATATAACTGGTGAAGAAGCGATGAAAACTCAAAAAATGATTTGTGCAATCTATGAATCAGGTAAGAAAAAAGAGAGGATTTATTTATAAACTATTTTAACCCCTTAAAATTTAAGCGTTAGACCGAGAAAAAGTAAATGATGTGGACGGTTTCGTTCATGTTATTTGCTTTTTTTATTTTTAAAAAGCACCTTTGAAATTTTAAGGGAAATTTTACTTACTGTGTTCTTTCACCAATATGAAGACGATTGGTAATTGGCCACAATGGTTTATGTTTGATAAATATTTTAGTATTCAAGCTGGTGAAAGCAATGGAGATATAATTTTTTTGCTATTAAAAGCCTTAACTAATTACCTTTTAGCAACCAAGGATTTTAGCATATTAGCAAAAAATTTCATTTACCGTACGTAGTACATTTAAAATAACTACAAGAAAAACAAGCTTACTAGAACATACTAGAGGACATATGAGTACAAAAATAGGATAGAAATAGCAGATATCATATCAGCTTTTCTATCCTTCATTTTTATGTGTGACAATAAATATACACATTTAATATATTTACACATTTGTTTGCAACCAATTAAAACCAAAAGGCAATAACCCAATCAATCATTTAGTCTATATCAAAGATTTTGATATGGACGAATTTTAACCACCATAATAAAGTATAAAATAACTAATATGATAGGGTTACTTACGAGATAATTCAATCTGATTCTTAATACTCTCAGTTAATAGGAACTCAGTGTTCTGCCAGTCAGGATAGAGTTACATTATTTTCTGTTTTGCTTCATCCTCTGTCTCTGATATTTGGACTGCATTTAGTAAATCATCCATGTACTTTTTATCAATTTCAAAAATTGATGTATCCGTCGGGGCTCCATGCCCAGGATAGACCGTCGGTTCGAGTGGTCCGAATTTCACTTTGAGTAGTTCTAACTGTTCCTGCCAGTTTTTGATATGCTCTCGCTCAACCCCAACACCTAGCCAAATGTGAACTTTATTGTAAGTTAGATCTGAACTGATGAGCGCATTCAGGTCGCGAGAGTAAAGGGTGGTCACATGGGCACTCTCAGTTGGTGGATAATCCGCTTTGACTTCAAGTACACTACCTCCTGGAAGAACTATTTCATTTGTTTCTAATACTTCCAATCGCAGCTTATAATCAAATCCATCAGGATATTTTTCAGATTTAGGTTTCATGTCCGGTTCACCTTCAAGCCAATTAACAGAATCCATCCATTCAGTAAAATTGATGATATCATCTTTTATTTCCTGTGAAGCAACGACAATTATAAGATCAGGAAACTCCTGCAACATAGCCCCCATACCGAGATAATGATCCGGATGTCCGTGTGTAATTAGCATTGTCTTTGGTATTGAACCCTTTGATAGTGCAAGTGCCGCTACTTTTCGTGCCTCCTCGCTGTTTCGTGTGCAGTCTACAATAAAGGTTCCTTTATTATCTGAAAAAATATAAGCATTTACATTAGCTTCTTCTGCATGGTATACGTTAATAGCAAGTTTTTGTTCTTTCATTTTTCAATTCCTCACATTTATCAAAAATAGTATTTATAGATATCGTTATCCTAAATTAATTTTCCTTCGCACATTATTACCTTTTACTAATTGGTTTAATAATACATACGTAATTTCATAAACATACTTTTACAGCAAACTAATTAAAATAAGCAATATAAAGTAAGTCAGATCTATTATACCTTTACCAATATTATGAGTATATATGGTACTTTTTTGTGCTTATGGTACTTCAAAGTTCCTATTTGTTTCTTAGTAACAATGAGAATTTTAATATATATAACTATTGGAGATGTAGTATCTTAATGGCTAATTTTCCTTTACATTTTCAAATTTGTGTATAAAAAAAAGAACCATTGAGAAAGGTTCTTCGTCGAATATACACTTCAAAGCAATCTTTGAATATGATGGGTATATATGGAAAATAATACTTGATGCTGAAAAGAGGTATATTATGAATCATTTATCGAGGATGCCAGTTCAACAAAGTGACACAGGGGCGTCTGATAGTGTTATAAGTATGAAAATTCAACAGATGAATGAAAATCCGACGGTTCATGATTTTCGATCCATTGATGAATTTGAAAGTATGTTGCGAAATAATATCACTTTAAGTGCGAGAGCTATGTTTCAAAATAGATTAAGCTTTGCAGTATTTGCAAAATCACGATGTAATCCAATGTACTGGCAATTAATGAGAACAGGAGGGTTCCTATTAAGGCAAGGTGTAAGACCTTCTGACGCGATTAATGATATTTACTTTAATAGTTCATTATATGCGTTTGAATGTGCAACGGCAATGGTCATTATCTATTACCATGCGGTCCTAAATCTGATTGGTGAAGACTTATTTAATCAAATTTTTCAAAACATCTATTTATACGGCTGGCATACTGATCCTAACTTAGGAATAGGTGCCCAGTATTCTGACCGAATTTTACCTGGGGATATCGTATATTTTAATAATCCAGAATTTAGTCCACTAACCCCTGAGTGGAGAGGAGAAAATGCAGTTGTTCTTGGTGATGGTACGTATTTTGGACATGGATTAGGGATAATGACAGCCGAACAAATGATTTTTTCATTAAATAATATGAGATGGCCAGGTGCATATCGGTCTGCCTATCTTTCTAATTCTGTTACTAGACCGAATTTTAAACATTTGGCGGAATTATCGAGTTGGCAACGAGACTATTCAATTAATAAAAATAGGAATATAGTATTGCATCATAACCAAAGTTCGATTTCATTTGATTTTTATATGTATTTGTTAAATTTGTTTATGTGATATTAAATAGTTATCGTGAATACTTAAATAAAAGCAAAGTGAGGTCTTGGCTGAATGTTTTATTTGCCGAAACCTCACTTTTTTTTAGCTAAATGCACTTTTTTCTGAAAATATTAAAGAAGGTTACAAAGTAACTTCAGTTGGTACTGGACTTTAATATAGTCAACATTTAAATTAATTTTAAAAGGAAGTAATACTTAAACAGTAAGTAGAATAAATAATAGGCGTTATTTTAAGGAATAGAGGTGCTATTTTTAATGGAAGTTATTGTTCGAAAGTATAGAACCATTTTCTTTATACTGATAATACTTATAAATATTATTTACATAATCTTTGACAATAAAAAAATAGAAACAATTACATCAATTGTAACTTTAGCGATTGCTACTATACTTTATACTATAAAAATGAGATATGATAATACGGACATAAGGAACAAATAGTTGTACGGTATTTTGAACTAACACATTGAATAGTTGAAGAACACGAGCGGCTTTTTTATTCAACAAAATTGTAGAATAGTTAAGAAAATTATTTTCTACTTCTTCAAAATAACTTAAAACATTAGTTAAAGTTCAAGAGCAACCATAGTTTGTTCTTTTTTTTGTAGTAAATTACATTTAGTTAAAAAAACTGACTTTCTTATATTGTAGGAGTGAATCTAAAGTGGACAAACAATTTGAGTCTCAATTAATAAAAGAAATTGAAAGTTTTATATTATGGTCTAAAACATGCGAAAAATCTTACAGAGAATGGGAGACCGATTATCTTCATTGGGATCGAATATACAAATCTACCAATAACTTAATTAAAAAAATACCAGTAGAAAATTGGAGTAGTAAATTAGTTAATAAATTTTTATTTATTTTAGCAAGAGATAATGAGTGTGAAAACATTATTTGCCAGTTAATTGATCATCCGAATCAACTGATTAAATTAGCTAAACACTCAGTATCTTTTAATGATTTTGAGGCTAGATGGCAGATTGCCTATGGACTAGGAGAAATTACAGACTTTGGAATAGAGGTTAAACAACTCCTACAAAAATATATACTTGATGAAGAAGAGTATGTCAGTAGAAGAGCTGCATTTGGGTATGAAAAAAATTTTAGTTCAACTAATGTAAGCATTAATAAAAAATAAAATACTAAGTAAAAAGGTGTATTATGAAAGAAATTTGGATTGAAGCTGAACAGTGGGCAAACGAATATGATATATATGATGCAAATACAGATGTGAAAGTAATATTTGAAGATGGCACAGAAGGAGATGCAACCTTTATTACATATAAAAATATTTTGAGTTTAGGAGAAAAAAATCAAGCTAATTGCGAGTGTCTGGGCGGTAAATATTTTTGGGTAAGTGATATGTTATTGATAGAAGATATAAGTCGTGAAACTATAACAAATTTTGTAGTTCATCTTCTTATTTAAAATGAGCTTATTAAAAAACGGATACGAGAGTTGCCTTAAAGTAACATCTTATTTAAAAGTCATATCATAGATATGGCTTTTTTGTTTCAATACAACTACTTTTATAATTGACGTAAACATTGAACTATTTTCATCAAAACTCGATAAAAAAGGGATTAAATTATTAAAGAAAAAGTATTGAATAATGTACCTGAATTATGGAGCAAATATGGTTTCCTAGATTCATATAATCGAGACGTTACATCAAACTGGGTGTCAGATCGAGTAATTGGAATTGATAAAGGTGTGACATTGCTGATGATTGAAAACTATCAAACAGGATTAATATGGGATTTATACATGAAAAACGATTTTGTAAAGAATGGAGCTAAAATATTAGGTTGGAAACACAATAACTTAATTTCTTCTTAAATTATATCTGAGATGTAAAAGTGGGCGATGGATGATTAAAATACTTCAGTGCTCACTTTTTAAATAAAAATGTAAGATTTTTCATTTAGGTACAAAGGGTGAAAAAAATGTAGGAAAATTTTACTTAATTTTGATAAAATTAAAATATGTATTGTATTCATCTACATTTAATCTAAACGTAATAAAAGTAAAAAATATAAAAAATAGGCTTTTTGGTATACATAGAATGGAGGATATGGGATGGCGGGAATAAAAGATATTGCCAAAGAAGCTGGTGTTTCCATTTCAACAGTGTCATATGCATTGAATGGTAGCCCAAAAGTAACAGAAGAAACTCGAAGCAGAATTATGAAGATCGCAAATAGATTAGGTTATGTTCCTAATGCAGCGGCAAGAATGTTAAAGGTTAAAGAAACAAAAATTATTGGAGTATTTTTAGCTGATTATGGAGGTTATTTTTACGGACCACTATTAAGAGGAATGAGACAAGCTCTAAACGACAAAGGGTATGAATTAATTGCATGTTCTGGCGTACAATCTCACCGACTTTTACTAGAAAAAGTAATTGACGGTGGAATCATTTTAGATCAAGCTTTTTCAGATGAAGAACTTTTAGATTATGCTGAAAAAAATTATAAAATGGTAGTAATGGATCGAGAATTACAGCACAAAAATATTAAAGGAGTTCTATTAGATAATAACGGTGGAGCTAAATTAGCGACTAAAGAACTTCTTAAAAATGATGTCAAAAAAGTATATGTTGTAACAGGGCCAGAAGGATCATATGATTCAAGAAAACGTATGGAAGGTGTTAGAGAAGAATTAGCAAATTACCCTGAAATTGAGTTAATTGAAATCGGTGGAAATTTCATGAAAGATTCAGGAGAGTTAGCAGCAAAACAAATCTTTTCAAACTATACTGAACCAAGTGCAGTTTTCTGTTTAAATGATGAAATGGCGATTGGGATCTATAACTATTTACAAGATACAGATTACAAAGTAGGCAAAGATGTTTTTATTGTAGGTTTTGATAATATTGAATTATCACAATATGTAACACCTAGATTAAGTACAGTATCTTATTCTACATTTGATTGGGGTTCATTAGCGGCTAAAAATTTATTGAAACTCATATTTAACGAAGTTGTTGAGAATAAGAAAATTGAAGTTTCATTAACTGTTGGAGGTTCTTCTTAAGAATAAAATTATATCAGAAACTTAAGTTTTTCTTAAAAAAGAGAGGTTTAAGTTTCTTTTTTTATGTCTAATACTGAAAATTTCACATACCGTATTGTGAGGAAATAACGAAAAAAACAGTTTTTAATAGTCAATATTGAACAGATGACCTAATTTAAAAAGAACATAACTTGGAATTCAACCTCTTTTACTAATATGACAGGAAATTATACTGAGCTTGTCGAAATATTGAACTATATAAATTCTACCAAAGGACTGAATGCTTTTGAACACATTATTGTTAACAGGTTTTGAACCTTTTCTGAACTTTTCAATTAATCCTACAGAAGAAATTGTGAAAGAGTTAAATAATCAAGAGGTTGGAGGGTTACAAATTATCGGGGCAGTTTTACCTGTTGATTTTAGTACAGTGGGTAATGAGTTACTAAAATTGTTTCATAAGTATAACCCATCGGCGGTTATATCATTAGGATTAGCAGGTGGTAGATTTAAAATAACGCCTGAACGAATTGCCATAAATTGCAATGATGGTGCAGCGGATAATAAAGGGAATAAATATGCAGGGGCTAAAATTGATCCAGAAGGCCCGGATGGACTATTTACAACACTTCCAATTCAAAAGATTGTTAATGAATTAAACAATCACAAATTTCCAGCTGAAATATCCGATTCTGCTGGTACTTATTTGTGTAATAACGTTATGTATCAAATGCTTAATGAATTAAAAAAATTAAACAAGAAAATTCCTAGTGGCTTTATTCATATTCCAGCTTCACATGAAATGGCCGTAATTGATCGGAAGTTGCCAAGTTGGTCGCAAACAGATTTGACGAATGCTATAAAGCTTGCAATTGAAGTAATTAGTCTAAATGACTAGCACTAAATTAGATATTTTTCCATTAGGTTGCTTTGGCTTAGTATGTTATTTAGGTGATTCGATTTCAATGGAAACAAATAATCTAGTACATGCTTTCTCAGAATATCTAAAAACTAAATTAATGACGAAAATAACAGCAGTCGTACCATCTTATCATTCGATTACGATTTTTTATGATTCAATTAACTGTTCATACACGGATATAAACCAAGAAATAAAATCTCATTTTAATCGTTATAATGGTTCAAAAATTAACAGAGAACACATAATTTATGAAATTCCTATTTGTTTTAATGCCACTTTTGGGACAGAACTTCAAAAAGTAGCAGAAGATAATAAACTAAAAACAGAAGAGGTAGTTCGACTTTATCTAGAAAAAGTGTATCCCATTTATATGATTGGATTTATACCTGGGTTTCCGTATCTTGGCGGGTTAAATTCTAAACTATCAACTTCAAGACTAATCAAGCCCAAAACAGTTTTAAAGGGTTCGGTTGGAATTGCTGGAAATCAAACTGGGATTTATCCATTTGAATCTCCAGGTGGTTGGAATATTATTGGACGTACTCCAATTTCAATATTTTCAAGGAAAAATAATGGCACAGAAAACTTTAAACCTGGAGATTTAGTGAAATTTTTTGAGATTACTATCGAAGAATTTAATCAGATTGAACAGCTAGTGAAAGTGGACAACTATTCAATTAAAAAGGAAGTGCGTTTTATTGATTCACATTGATTTAAACTGTGACTTAGGTGAAAGTTTTGGAAATTACAAAATAAATGATGAGCAAATTATGCCACATATTACTTCAGCCAATATCGCTTGCGGATATCATGCAGGAGATCCATTTGTAATTTATGAAACAGTAAAATTAGCAAAACAGTATAATTTATCAATTGGTGCGCATCCAAGTTTTCCTGATTTACTTGGTTTTGGTAGAAGAGAAATGAAGTTCAGTGAAGAAGAAATATATAAATTAGTTCTCTATCAGATTGGTGCACTTTATTCGGTATGCAAAGTAAACCAAGTTGAACTTCGTCATTTAAAGCCTCATGGTGCACTTTATAATATGGCAGCTACAAATTTGAAACTCGCTTTAGCAATTACAAAAGCAATGAAAGACTTCGATTCTTCACTAACCTTATATGGACTAGCAAATAGCAAATTAATAGATGCAGCGATTGAAATGAATATTCCTTTTTCTTCAGAAGTATTTGCAGATCGAGCTTATGGTGATGATGGTTTATTAGTACCACGTAATCAATTAAACGCGGTTCATCACAATACGAAAGATGCCATTAATCAGGCACTTCAAATTGTAACAACCAAAACCGTATCGACAATTTCAGGTAAAGATATTCCAATTCAAGCTGATACCATGTGTATTCATAGTGATTCAGAAATTTCGATTAAATTAGCGAGCGAATTACGTAAGGTATTTAGTGAAAATAATATACTTGTTAAGTCTATAGGAGCGTAATACTTTGAAAGAGCTTTTTGAAGTTTTACAAAAAGGCGTAACTGTTTCAATTCAAGATATTGGTAGAAACAAATTTAGACATTTAGGTATTCCTGTTTCTGGTGCTATGGACAAGTTAGCTTATCAAATTGGAAATCTATTAATAGGTAATAAATTAAACGTGGCTAGTATCGAAATTGCGTTGGGTGGTACCCTTCTAAAAGCATTAAATCAATTTTCAATCGTCATTACAGGTGGAAATTTGAAACCTACTATTAACGGTAGATTAATTGAGATGAATAAAATAATCGACATAGCAAAAGGGGAAATTTTGACTTTTAACGGGGGGAATTCTGGTGTTTATTCATATATATCAGTACCCGGCGGTATTAAAAGTGAATCTCATTTCGAAAGTCAGTCATCGTATGAGCCTGCTTCTCTTGGATTAATTCCTAAAAAAGGTACCAAAATTTATGGTTCAAGCTCTTCTTATAAACTAGTGAAAAATGGACTAAAACATGAGTATATTCCAATCTATCCAAAGCATAATTTGGTTCATTTTATAAAAAGTAGTCATTTTGAGAAAATACCTCACCAGATAAAATCACAAATTTTATCTGAACCACTTACAATTGGTACGTTTAATCGAATGGGAATGTATTTAAGTTCAAAAAAATCTAATTTAGAACCGTTTGATTCAAATATTCTATCAGAAGGCACTACTTTTGGAACGATCCAAGTACTACCAACTGGCCAACCAATTATCTTACTAGCAGACTCTCAAACTACAGGCGGATATGCAACATTAGGTACAATAATTTATTCAGACCTTTGGAAACTTGTACAAATGCAACAAGGAAATACAATTCAATTAATACCAGTAGATCTAGATGAGGCGAGACTTTTAAATAAAAAGCTTCATTTATTTTTAAACTATTTACAAATTGAATGTAGAAATAAGGAGAGATAAATATGGAAAGTTTACTTGCAAAATTATTTGATGCGACGGAAAAAGGCGAAAATGAAATTGTAATGGAGTTAATAAATGAGCAGCCAAATTTGATTCACGAAGAAAATGAGCATGGGTTAACATTACTTGGAATCGCAGCTCATTACGGTCAATATGAAGTTGTAAAAACTTTAGTAAAAAATGGTGCACAAATCAATGCAATTTCTCACTCAAAGCTTTCATTCATACCGCAAAACACAGCACTCCATGCAGCAATCGCAGGTGCTAAATCAATTGAAGTCATCGATTTTCTTTTAACTAATGGAGCAGATCCTAATATTAACGACAGTGAAGGTCACACTCCATTACATATCGCAGCATTTGAAGGGAATACGTCTATTGCTGAACATTTGTTAAAAAACGGTGCTGAAATTAAAACGAATAATTCTGGTAAAACTCCAATTGAAATTGCTGAAGAGCGTGGTAATAAAGCGTTTATCAATTTTATAAAAGAAGTAACTTTATGATTATCTGTAGTGTTGTGATGACTGTTATGTCACAGCACTTTTTGTTATGATAAAAGAAAGACTAGTAAAAGAGGAATAAGTATTGAGAATTAATGTTTATATTAGCGCATCAGGTTTTTGTTCTAGAAGAGCGGCAGAACGATTGGTTGCTTCAGGACAGGTTAAAATTAACGGACTAACTGCTGAAAAAAACAGCATAGTAGAAGAAGACGATCTTGTACAAGTTAATGATGAAGTGATTTACATAACGAGTGAAAAAGACTATATCATTCTAAATAAACCAGTAGGAATTACTTGTACAGGATTACAAACTGTAGAAGGAAATATAATAGATTTTGTCAATTATCCAAAGAGAATTTTTCCAATAGGCAGATTAGATAAAGATTCGGAAGGATTAATCATCCTTACAAACGACGGTCCTATTGCACATAAAATTTTACATAGTGAACATGGACATGAAAAAGAATATATTGTCACAGTCGATCAGCCAATTAATGAAGATTTTATTAATGGCATGTCAAATGGGGTACTTATAGGAACAGTTTTAACTAAAAAATGTAAAGTTGAAAAAATAGATGAATCTACATTCCGAATTATTTTAACGCAAGGCTTAAATCGTCAAATTCGGAAAATGGCAAAAAGTTTTGGATTTAAAGTGATTAAATTAAAGAGAATTCGAATTATGAATATCCATTTGGTTAATCTAGAAATAGGTAAATGGAGAAAATTAACAGAAAACGAATTAGTTAATTTAAAAGAACAATTGAAAGAGGAAGAATCAAATGAAAATTTTAATTGATGCAGATGGCTGTCCAGTAGTTTCAGAAACAATTAAAATTGCAGCAGAATTTAAGATAAACGTTCTTTTATTATGTGATACTGCCCATATAATGCAAAGAGAGGGCGCCGAAACGATCGTTGTTTCACAAGGTGCGGATGCAGTTGATTTTGCTTTAGTAAATCGAGTTGTAAACGGAGATCTCGTCATTACTCAAGATTATGGTCTTGCTGCAATGGTTTTATCAAAGCAAGCTTATGTATTGAATCAAAACGGTTTTCAATATACAAATGAAAATATTGATTCACTTTTGCATACTCGATATGTTTCAAAGAAAATTCGAAATGCAGGTGGACGAGTAAAGGGACCAAAAAAACGTCAGAAGCTTGATAATACAAATTTCGAAAACGGATTAAGAAAATTACTTTCTTCAATTTCTTTATAGTAAAATAGAATGGTACAAATAAAATAAAAAAGGAGGCAAGCATGTTAACACTTGCAAGAGAAAATTTAAAAAAGTATTTTGGATATGAAAATTTTAGAGCCGGACAAGAACAAATTATTGAACGAGTTTTATCAGGAAAGCACACAGCTGGTATCATGCCTACAGGTGGTGGAAAGTCGATCTGTTATCAAATTCCAGCGACAATTCTCCAAGGAGTTACCCTCGTCATTTCTCCTTTAATCTCTTTAATGAAAGACCAGGTAGATGCATTGCATCAAGTAGGTATTCCTTCCACATTTATTAACAGTTCACTTTCTTATAATGAAGTAAATGAAAGAATGATGGATTTAAGTTATGGTGAATACAAAATTCTATATGTTGCACCTGAACGATTAGAATCAGAAAGCTTTATCAATGAATTAAAAAGATTGCCAATCTTACTTGTAGCGGTAGATGAAGCACACTGTATATCGTCATGGGGACATGATTTTAGACCAAGTTACTTACGTATAAAAAACCTAATACAAGAATTGCCAACGAACCCAACAATACTGGCACTTACTGCGACGGCAACTCCTCAAGTTAAATCTGATATTTGTAATCAATTAGGAATAATTGAGGAAACGACAATCATTACAGGCTTTGAAAGAGAGAACTTGTCATTTAAAGTCATTAGAGGACAAAATAGATTAGATTATATTTGTAATTACATAAAACAAAATAAAAACGAATCAGGGATTATTTACGCCGCAACTAGAAAAGAAGTAGATAATGTTACGAATAAATTAAAAAATCTTGGTATCTCTGTTGGTAAATATCATGCAGGCTTAAGCGATGCAGAACGTTCAAAACAACAGGATGCATTTTTACAAGATAATATTAATGTTATGGTCGCTACGAATGCATTTGGAATGGGAATTGACAAAAGTAATGTTAGATACGTAATCCATTACCAAATGCCTAAAAATATGGAAAGCTATTATCAAGAGGCTGGAAGAGCAGGACGAGATGGATTAGAAAGTGAATGTATTTTACTTTTTACTGCACAAGATGTTCAAATACAAAGATTTTTAATTGAACAATCTACTTTTGAACAGAATCGTCTAAAACAAGAAATTTCAAAACTACAATCAATGAAAGATTACAGTTATTGCGAAACATGTTTACAGGCATTCATTTTAAAATACTTTGGGGATGAAACTGACCACTCCTGTGGTAAATGTAGTAATTGTATTGATCAAAGAACTTCAATAGACATTACAATTGATGCTCAAATCGTTTTATCATGCATTATTCGAATGGGCGAAAGATTTGGTAAAACGATGGTTGCGTCTGTTCTAACAGGATCAATGAATAAAAAATTAATAGAATTAAATTTTCATACTTTAACGACATACGGTTTATTCAAAACCCGTACATTAAAAAGTGTCGGCGATTTAATTGATTATTTAACATCGGAACAATTTATTGGCGTTACTAGCGGTAAATTCCCATTGTTAACTGTAACAAATAGAGGAAGAGAAGTACTTTTAAATAAAATAAACGTAATGAAAAAAGAAGAAATCCAAGTTACTGAAATTACACACGTTGATAATAATTTATTCGATCAACTACGAAGTTTACGTAAAGAAATTGCTACTGAACTTGGAGTACCACCTTTTATCGTATTTGCAGATAGTACTTTACGAGATTTATGTAAATTACTCCCTACAACTGATGAAGAATTCTTACATTCAAAAGGTGTCGGATTGCAAAAACAACAAAAATTTGGTAAGCAATTTATAGAAGTAATCAAGAAGTATAAAGAAGAAAACCATATTGAAGTTGAGACAACAAAACCAAAAGCGACAACTATTAATAAAGTACCTTCACACAAAATATCATACGAATCTTATCAAAACGGACTTACTATTTCTGAAATTGCAAAAGAGAGAGGATTAAATACAACTACTGTTGAAAATCATATTCTGCAAAGTGCAATGGAAGATGATCAGTTTGATTGGGATGAAGTAGTACCTTTTGATATTGAAAAACAAATTAAAGAAGTCATTAATACAGTTGGAAGCGAAAAACTTCGTCCTATAAAAGATGAGTTACCTTCTGAAATTAGTTATTTCATGATTAAGGCAGTGATTATGAAATCTGCAACATAATATAAACTTTTTACACTAAAAGTATAAAGAGCTTCCTATAGAGTGGGAAGCTCTTTATTATTCCTATTTCTTACTAGCTTTAACCTTAATTTGATTACTTTCTTTACTTTCATTATGAAGTCGATCTACAGCAGTTATTTCATACGTGTAGTCTTTATCGATATTTGCTGTTGTATCTAAAAAGGTTGTTTTGCCATTTTCTGATTTACGAACGGTAGTTAAAATGTTTCTTGGATCATCAATGCTATCTTTATGTAATCCATCAAAACGGTATACAACATAATATGCAACATCTTGATCATTAGGATGGGTATTCAAAGTAAGTTGGATTCCATCTTTTGTACGAGAAGCATTTTCGAATTTTGGTTTCTTTGGAGCCTTGTCATCTAACCATGGCATTGAAGGAATTAATGCCTTTGTTCTATATAAGTCCTGGCTTAAACGATCCTTAATACCAAGTGGATTTCGATTTAAGTCCGAAATTGAAAAATGCATACTACCTTTGATTTCAGGAATTGTACGATTTAAGGCAATTTGTTTTGGTAATTCATTAGGTAAAGCCCAAGCTGCATTGTTATCGTTAATTTTGTAATCAGCTTGTCCAATATATAAATCAATATTCTTACCTTTTACTTCCTTCGTCCACCAATTTGCAAGTATATCATACGCAGCAGGTTCAAATCCTATATTCCAATAGATTTGCGGAGTAATATAATCTAGATATTCTTTATTAATCCATTCTCTTGTGTCAGCAAATAAATCATCATAATTTGTTTGACCAGCAGTAGTATTTGAACCAGTAGGGTCTTTTACGATATTTCGCCAAACTCCAAAAGGACTAATTCCAAATTTGACATAAGATTTTTCTTTTTTAATTGAATTATGAAGAATTTTTACGAACTGATTTACATTGTCTCGTCGCCAATCTTCAATATTAGCAAACTTTTGTTTACCATATTTTTCGTACGAGGATTGATCTGGAAATTCTTGACCTGCAATACGATATGGATAAAAATAATCATCCAAATGTACTGCATCGATATCATATTTTTTTACAACCTCCATAATCCCATCAATAATAAATTGACGTGCATCAGGATTACCTGGGTCAAAATATAATTGCTTGCCATAAGGGATTACCCATTCAGGATGTTTTCTTGCAGGATGGTTTTCTGCTAAAGTATTTAAATCCTCTAAAGTAGCATCACCAGGTGCTGTTCGTGGCATTGTAATACGATACGGATTAAACCAAGCATGAAATTCAATATTACGTTTATGTGCTTCTTCAACCATAAATGCAAGTGGGTCATAGCCTGGATCCTTACCTTGTGTACCAGTTAAGTATTTAGACCACGGACCATAATCAGACGGATAAAAAGCATCGGCGGTCGGTTTAATTTGGACAACAACTGAGTTCATTCCCATCTTTTCCACATCATCTAATAGTTTAATAAACTCCGATTTTTGTTGCATTTCAGACAAGCCAGTAGCTGATGGCCAATCTATGTTTACTACTGAAGCAATCCAAGCTGATCGTAGCTCATGCTTAGGCGGGACCGAATACTGTGAAGTAGTTTCAGCATGAACATTTTGAATTTGTTGAAATAATAGAGATGCCCCTACTGTAGCAGCAATCGCATATTTTCCTAGTTTTCTTTTCTTCATAGGTGTTCCACCTTACTTTCTATTAAATTAGTAGCGCTTACATAATATAAAACTACCAAAAATGGAAAGTATTGTCTATGATTTTTGAAATAAAATTTCAAAAAAATCTAAATAATCGAGAAATTACATTTCGGTTTTTGATGCTTTTGTGAAATCCTTCATATATAAATCATTTGATCATTCACGATGCATAGCTTGTTCTGATAAAACAACTTTTTGTCAAACAATTGGTGAGGAGTCAAAGAAACGTCTAGTGTCTTTACTTCCGAAAGATGAATATTCAATATTTATTCCCAAGAGAGTGGCCGTCAACAGCTTGTTGAGGGTATTACAGTTCTAACATGGCTCACTGGTAAAGTAAGTGAAATAGTTCCTGAAAAACAACTAACTGAGGAAGTTAAAGATATACCGATATTTAATCGTATAAGAGAACTTAATAAACGTGATATGATGGCAGTGTATCAATGTTTGATTCAAAATAATTAACAATTAAAAAAACTCATTTTCAAAGAGCGTTTTGAAATGAGTTTTTTTATTTTTGGGCTTAAAATATATGTGTCAATATAACAGCTAATATTGTTAAAAAATTTTCATAGAATAATGTTCACACTTTATACATGGTAATAAAAAAGAATACTTAGTATGATTTATCTGTAGGAAAAAACGAATTTTCTAAAAATATATTTATAAAATAACAATATTTTAAATGAAAGTAGGAGATATCATGAATCATTTAAACTTAGGTAGGAACATAAAAATATCAGCGGGTTTAACAGTATTTGTAATATTCTTGATGACATATCTTTTAAACTAAAATATTGTATTTTGACTAATAATTTGATCTGAAAACTCATTTGTTAAACATACAAATGAGTTTTTTTTATTACCTTTAAAAATAAAGAAACTATTAGAACATTTCATTCGTATAAAAATAAGTGATCCTCTTTTATAAAAATTCATATATTCGCTCATCAAATCTTTCTCGCTCAATAAACTCTGATGCTAAATTCGATAAACCTTTTACAATGCAAAAAGGAGATAGCATGCCAGTATAGAATATATGCATTGTAAGGAGTGTGAGGGGCATGATAGACGGAGACGTAATATTAACTAGTACTCAAATAAGAGAGCAGTTGGAGTTGAAACCAAGCACCTTCAGAAAGTATCAGGACATCTTAGAGAACGTTGGTTATACAATCAAGAAGAATAGTAGAGGACATCGACAATATTCAAATTATGATGTCTTGATCTTCGAAAAACTAATTGAATTAAGTAAGCATGATGGGATGACGTTAGAGAAGTCTGCGAGAATGATAATAGAGCAAACCAATAGATTAATACCTCATACAGACATGATAGTCGAAGAAAAGTCTTTAAACTTAACAGAGCACCTAATACAGATAAACAATGAACACCAGTTGCAAACAATTGAAAAACTAATGAATGAAATGGAAGAAAGACTTTCTAAAAAGATGGATCTACAACATAAAGAAGTATTAAAGCAACGAGAAAAACAAACTAGCTTACTGATAGAAGAATGGAGAGAACAAAGAAAACAAGATCAACAACTGTTATTAGAAACGGCAGCCACTCAAGAAAAGAATTCATTACGAAAGAAAGTAAGTGAAAAAATAGAAGAATTAAAAAAATGGTATTTCGAAATATAAGCTTATATTACATTCTTGCGATTTCGCGTTGCATTTGTCGTTGGAATGATAATAGCCATCTTATATGGAATTTTACACTTAATAATTAATAGCCGAAATTTGAGGAGCACTTAAAACAAGTGTTCTTTTTTATTAAATTATTATGTAAACTTGTTTTTTATTGATATTTCTTCAGGAATGATAGATTTTCATTAATCCATCATTCTAGTAACCCTTATTAAGTTCAAAAAATGCAGTTGAGGTAAGGTTACTCTTCATGAATAGACGAAATGGCTTCTAATCAAATATTTAAAAACAGAACATACATTCTGGTATTTTGAATATACTTATGGTAAAATTAGGTAGAGTAGGGTTGTGGTAGGTGCCTTTCTTCGCTAAGAAGAATGGAAAAATGGGTATAGAACGTTGAAATATCAAGGTTTTTGATAGTGGAATTCTATTGTTTGATGTAAATTTGATGTAAATTTACTTTTAACAATATTTTTTAAAGTTCAATACGCTCCCCAATTTATCAACAGATGTTCGCTCAGTTTCTTGTAAAGCATGAGTATAGATATCTAAAGTAGTAGTAATTTTACTGTGACCTAGCCTATTAGAGACTAATTTTGGATTAACTCCTTCGTTAATCAATAATGTTGCGCTCAAATGACGTAAATCATGAAACCGAACATATCGTAAATTGTGACGTTTTAACAATCGCTTAAACCATTTTGAAGGAGTATCATGGTAAATGGCTTTTCCATCTGAATGACTGAAAATAAATCTATAATCTCCACCATTCCATTCAAATAATTGTTGTTCTTTCTTTTGTTCCTCGCGATATAACTTTAAAAACTCCATCATTGTGCTAGTTAGCGATATTAAGCGCATACCCTTTTTGGATTTTGGAGTTGTAATAATTGGATTGCCATTCTTAGTGCCTACTAAATTATTTTTAATAAAAATTTCATTCTTTTCCCAATCAACGTGTTTCCATTCAAGTCCTAATAATTCTCCACGTCTAGCACCAGTTTCAATTGCCAACATAATAAATACTTTCCAATGCAGTGGCTCATTCTGCAATACAGTCAATAATTTATCAATTTCCTCTTTGTTGTAAGGGACATATGATTTACTTTCATCTAATTTGACTGACATATCTTCAATAGGATTTTGCTTAATCATTTTCAACTTAACCGCATAATTGAAAATAGTACGTAATGTATCAATAAACGATTTAATATGACCAGTTGATAATCCACCAGACTTTCCATCACGTCTAGCGCCATCTTTTGAAAGATTATGACGGAAATCTTCAATTTTACCGTACGAAATTTCATCGACATATAAATGTCCAAATTCCGGAATCAATCTTGTATCAAGAGTGTTCCTTTGACGATTAAGTGTAGTCGGTTTGTATTCCTTGACTGCAATTTTTTCATACCATTCCTCGGAAAGCTTCTTAAAAGTCATTTTACTATTACGACTAGGTGCAATAAATTCACCAGTAAGGACTTCATTTTTAAATCTTAAATACTCAGCATTCACTAATTCCCTTTCTTTTTTGGGCGTTAGCTTTTCTTCAACTTTGAAAGTTTTAGTTTTTCGTTTGTATTTACCGTCCGCTCCTTTACCTAGGCTGACTGTAAAAAAGTAAACACCTTCTCCTCGATTTTGAATATTAGCCATTAGTTTTTTCTCCCTTTTTCATTAGTTTTTCAACTGTTACGAACGAATCTTCATTAGCTTTTATAAATTCCATTTTCTTCTCAGGATTTGACAATAAATCTAACAATTCAAGTTCAGCTTGTTCGTTTTTGGTTAGTGGTACATCTTTAAATTTTTGCATCATTAAAATCGTGTCAATAATTTTTAAAATTCCATTAAGTTGATAATTTTCAAGTTTAATGCCCGCATAATGAAGATCAAATTTGTTTGAACTTAAAAGTATTCTCAAATCCACGTCAGCAATTGTATCTGTATCACCTTCTTCAACAGTTATTGCATCTCCTATTGGAGCTTTTTCTTCTAAGTAACCTGCTTTCTTCATCAGATATTCTTTTGTTACACCTAATGGTTCAGCAATTTTACTTAAAATTTCGGCTGATGGCTTCCCAACTACCTTATTATTTTCAATGTTTGACAAGTAAGGTCTAGATACACCAGACAATTTTGAAAGTTGATGAAAAGATAGATTCTTTTCTTGTCTTAAATTTTTAAAGTAAATGTAGAAATCTTGTTTAGTCATATATAACTCCCCTTTAAAAATAATATACAACAAATTTTGTCAAGTGGCAACTGAAAAAACAAATCGTATGTAATTTGACTTTAGAGGAATAATATACCATAATGCGTTTAACTCCACCACAGAATATAAATTATAACTAGTTGAAAGGAGGGTTTCTATGGCTATCACAAAAATAACTATGTCAATTAGAGAGGTAAGTGAGTACACAGGCATTGGACAAACAACGCTTTACCAATTAGCAAGAGAAGGGAAAATTCCTCATAAAAGAGTAAAATCAAAAGTTATCTTTTTGAGAGAAGTTATCGACAAATGGTTAAGAGATGAATAATCAAATTAATTTAGAAAGGAAGTGGACTCAATGAATATCGAAAAAGATTATAATCTTGACGACTTTAAAGTCAATCAAGATATGCAATTATCTCCTGTAAAAAAACAGGTGATAAAAGTACATGTAAGGAAGCCAGATAAATCTTGGTTTGTTCGTGTAAATCCAGATGAAGCATACCGAGGAACGTTCTATACTTTAGAAATAAATGATTCAATGGGTAAAGAGCTCTTTTTAATTTTAGGTGCAGTATCTGCTGAAATATTTACAGAATTTCACCAATACGTGAAAGCACAAACAATTTATACTGCAATTACAAAGCAAGGCGATGTTTTTTTATGGCCAATCCCCCAACCAGGACCGGATGGAAAAGACCTATCTTGGTGGGAAAGTGCTAGAGAAGGAGCAAAAACAGCTACAAAAAAATGGACTAGAATTGTAGCCAATCAAGGTATGGGTGCTTATGATGTATATACTGCACAAGGGAATTTAGCAGAACCAACTTGGCCTGATGAAGATTTTAAAACTTTATTACTCAAAGGGTTCAAAGGGAAAATCATTGATACACTTGATCACGAAGCATTAAATAAACTTCGAGGAATGACATGAAAATTGATGATTTTAAAGAAATATGGTTTGTTGATTTTGAATTTTCACAAGATGAAAACCTAATTCAAAAACCAATCTGTATGGTTGCAATAGAATACTACACAAAAAAAGAACACAAGGTTTGGTTATGGGGAGACCCTTCTCCAGAAATGCCATTTAATGTAGGGCCGGATGTGTTATATGTAGCCTACTATGCATCAGCGGAAATAGGTTGCTATCTGGAATTAGATTGGTCCATTCCTACACATATTCTGGATTTATATGTAGAATATCGCAATTTAACGAACGGTAAGAAAACGGCCTATAGTCGAGGACTTATAGGAGCATTAGCACATTTTGGATTAGATCCCATGCTAGCAACTGAAAAAGCAGAAATGCGTGAGTTAGCTATACGTGGTGGACCTTTTACAGATGTTGAAGCGTCAGCATTGATGGATTATTGTGCCGGAGATGTTCACGCTTTGGTAAACCTTTTTCCTAAAATGATACCGTATATCAATATTGGTCAAAGTTTAATTCGTGGTAGGTATATGTGGGCAATAGCAAAAATGGAACGAAACGGTATACCGATTGACCTTCAATTATTGCAAGAACTCCAAAACAATTGGGAGGAAATCAAGTTAAAGTTAGTTGAAGAAGTTGATCAAGATTTTCAAGTTTACGAAGGAACTATATTTAAAGTCGATAAATTTCAGCTGTATTTAGTTACTAACGGAATGACATGGCCATGTACAGAGAAAGGCAATTTAAAATTAGATGACGACACTTTCAAAGATGCCTGCAAACAATACCCACAATTGCAATCATTAAGGGATTTGCGTTACATATTAGGCCAATTGAAATTGAATGCTTTATCGGTAGGAGCTGATGGGCGCAATAGGTGTTTACTATCTCCTTTTCAATCACGAACAGGTAGAAATCAGCCAAGCAACTCTAAATTTATTTTTGGACCCGCTGTATGGTTGCGTTCGTTAATTAAACCAGAACAAGGGAAATTTATTTGTTACCTTGATTGGTCACAACAAGAATTTGGAATTGCTTCGGCGTTGTCAAATGATACAAATATGAAAATTGCCTATGCAAGTGGCGACCCTTATCTAGAATTTGCTAAACAAGCTAATGCAGTACCACTTGATGCGACTAAAAAAAGCCATAAAAAAGAGCGAGAACAGTACAAAGCTTGCGTTTTAGCTACTCAATATGGTATGGGTGCTGAATCTTTAGCTAGTCGTATAAATGATATCGTACTAAAGGCCAGACGATTATTAGATAAACATAAAGAAACTTATGCGAAATTCTGGGCTTGGTCGGATATTATGACAAACTCAGCAATATTACATGGATGTATCCAAACTGTTTTTGGGTGGAAATTGTGGGTGGAAAGTGGCTACAACGTAAGGATGCTACAAAACTTCCCAATGCAAGCAAATGGAGCAGAAATGTTAAGGCTTGGGTGTATTTTAGCATTAGAACGTGGTGTAAAAGTATTAGCACCCGTACATGATGCAATTCTTATTGAAGGCGATCTTGCAGAAATAGATGCTATTATAGCAACTACACAAAAAGCATTAGTAGATGCTTCAAAAATTATCTTAAATGGATTTGAATTAAGATCAGATGCAGATATAGTGGAATACCCAAACAGGTACATGGATGAGCGAGGAATATCAACATTCAACAAAGTTACAAAAATTCTAGCAGAAATAGGAGGTACACATGAGGAACGAGAAGATCAAAGAAGTTCTAACTCCGTATTCACAGAAGATGAGAGAAAAAATAGCTTTAGAGAAAGCCAAAAAGCCTGCATTCATCGCAGGCCCCCTATTATTAGGTTGGCTACTAAAGGCTATGGGCTGTAATAATAAACGAGCATTAGTAGTAACTTTGTTGCTTTATTACAGTAGCACCAACAAACACAAGCCAATTTCAATTCCGACAGATAAGTTAAGCGAATGTGGAATTTCAAGACAGACTTATTATCATGTAATAGACTCACTTGAAAAAGAACAATTGGTACAAACCATCAAAGAACCGGGTAGGAAGATGAAAGTTAAATTACTTGGTGCAACGGAGGAATTTAAATAATTAATCCAAAACATATTTGTGATATGTGTCCATTACGTTTGATATTAAATGACGATGAATCATATCCAGACTATCTAAATTTAAATATTATAAACGATGATGGTATTTGTATATATTGCATTGATTATACATATGAAGAAGATAGTTAGCTATTACAATTATTAATATATAAAATAACAATTCTTAATAAGAATATATAATAAGAATATTAATAATAAGAACCGGGTGTAAACCTTGATTGACAATTTGTCAATTGAAGTTTACACCTTTGTCAATTAGAGTTAACAACTGACTTGATAAATTGCGAATTTAACATCAGGTATTAAAGTGCAATTGTCACTCATGGATGCGATTAAAATTTATTCCTTATGCAGTTTTTTATTCATCCACCTATTACAATTCTAACAGGAACTTTATCTAATATATGAATTCATATCTATATATTGATTTTGCATACTGTTTTTTGACTATACAAGAGCACCAATACGACAAAGACTGATATAACAGCGTTTATAATTCAACTTCCTATAACATTTGTTATGTTAACTGTATGTATTATACATCACAAAATGTATAAACTACTATATAAAAGCGCTATCGGGGTGAGCAAGATTGAGAGAGCTAACACCACAACAGATAAGCTTTGTTGAACAATATATTAACACTAATGATATTGCTGGTAGTGTATTAGCTTCTGGATATAAATCAAAGTATCCTAGTCAATTAGGATATGAGCTTATGAATAAACCACACATTAAAGCAGAATTGGAACGTAGACAACAAATAGTAGACGATGAGATACGGAAACAATTTAAAAAAGGTGCTCTGAAGGCTTATCAAGCGTTAATGAACATCTTGGAAGATACAGAAGCCAATCCACAAGCAAGAGTTGCAAGCGCTAAGGATATTCTTGATCGTGCAGGATTCAAGGCAGCCGCCAAGGCAGATATCAATCAAGAGGTGAACTATTCGCATGAAGAAGCAGAACTTGAACGACTTTTCTTGGAGACGAGAAATACGTTACATGAACGAAGAAGAATTAGCGATGTTGTGGCTACAATCGACACCAGTACAAAAGAAAATCTTAACTAATCTATGGGAACTAAAAGCACGAGAAAGCCAGTTAGAACCGTTAGGGAGGTGGAATACATGGTTATTATGTTGTGGGAGAGGATACGGCAAAACATTAACAGGAGCACAGACTGTAAGAAGTTTTGTAGAGACAGGCAGAGCAAGGAATATCGCATTAATAGGAGCTACAAGTTCAGACGTTCGAGACATAATGATACTTGGTAAAAGTGGGATTATGAATGTATGTCCAAGCTACAATAAGCCGAACTATGAACCAACTAAAAGGAGACTTACCTGGAAAAATGGAGCGGCCGCAATTGGATTTAGTGCTGAAAATCCAGAGGATTTACGAGGGCATGAACTTGATTTAGTTTGGATAGATGAGATATGTAAGATGCGTTATGTCGATGAAGTTTGGGATATGATGAAGTTTTGTATGCGATCAGAGTTATCGAATAAGGTAATTGTCACAACAACACCTAAACCAATGCCATTAATAAAGAAATTGATTAACGATAAGACTTGTTTTGTTACAACAGGCTCAACGTTTGAAAATGATTCGTTACCCAAAGAATTTATTGAGCATATTACAGATAAATATGGAGGTACAAGGCTAGGACGACAAGAACTCTTTGCCGAGATTTTAACAGATAATCAAAACGCATTATGGACACGTGAACACATAGAAGATTTTCGAGTTAATAAAGCACCCAATTTAGTACGAATTGTAGTAGCAATAGACCCTAGTATAACTAACAAAAAAGATTCAGATGAAACAGGAATTATTGTTGCAGGAATTGATGATAGTGGTCATGGTTATTTACTGGAAGATGGAAGCATGAAGGGAACACCATTACAATGGGCAAAACGAGCGATCAATTTATATCATAAATACGAAGCAAATCTAATTGTTGCGGAAGCTAATCAAGGTGGAGATATGATAGAGCAAACTTTGCGGACGATAGATAACAATATCCCTTTTAAAAAAGTGCATGCTTCCAGAAACAAACAAACACGAGCGGAGCCAATTTCAAGTAAATACGAACAAGGTAAAATTCATCATGTTGGATATTTTGCAGAAGTAGAAGATCAGATGTGTGAGTGGGAAGTTGGCGAGAAATCACCAGACCGAATGGACGCATTAGTATGGGCGTTCACTGAATTAATGCCAGATAAAGAAGAACGTCCAATATGGATAGCAAGAGTTTAATGTAATTACAATAACGGTATGAATCTCATTACATCTCAAACGTTCTTACAAGTACCGCACTAATAAAAAACAGACCGATTGAAATATGTAGAAATAAAGGTACCAAAGGCTTTAATCGTACTAACTGAAAAAGAATTGTTGGACTTGCTCTATAAAGTTGGAATTTTATTTAAGAAAACAATCAATAATTGTAAATCGCTTAAAGACGCGGTCCAAGGAACTAAATAAGCCTTACATATCAAGGGTTTTATTAGTATCAAACCTTCAGTAAACTAAGGATAGTGATAGGTTCATTTAGAACATTAAAAATAATAAAAGGCATTGCACTTAAGCGATGCCTTTTTCACATTCTTTATCTATTACCATTTAGCAAGTTAATTATATTGCTAATTCAATTGATAAAAATTGTTGTTTTTTGAGTTTTCTCCCCCTTAACAGAACCTGTAAATTAATATTTGTATAGCTTTTAATTTTAAAAAAGTTTTTTCAAAATAAATTTCAATTTTGATATTATTGAAGATTCTTTTCTTTTTTCACTTTTTACTGATCTAATAGATGTTTTAAGATTCTTGCAATCAATTGTGGTAATTTTTTCATATATATCAGTGCCCCATTTTGAAGAAGGAGCATTAAATCTTGTTTTATTGTCAAACACACCTATTACGTTAAAAATCATGTTATTTTCATTTGCTTCGCTCCACCTACTTTAAGCTATATTCCAAAAGGTAAATTAATCGCACAAAGTAAGTCTCCAAATCAAGATTATACTTTAAAAGCTTACGTATCGAGTGGGGGAGCAACAACGGACTATGCTATTAGGGTGAATTAATTTTTAACAAGAAAGATATTAAACCTAAAAACATTTACTGGAATTATCTATAAAATGGGTAAAGAATGACACAGTGATAATAAATGGTCATAGAATAATTGTCCCAAAGCAAACTTACGATTTTCGTAAAGAGTAAACCACTATTCAATTACTATGGAAGTGCGACATAAACTTCCATTCACTGAGGTGAATCTGAGGATAAATGGTCGGATAACGCAATGCTTTAGTTGAACAACATGATCGGCTGTTTAGTCGATTTTTTATTGAGCCAAAAGAGCAGGATAGTTGGAAAGATTATCCTTAAAAGGACACTCGCCCTTACTAGACATATCACTCCAATGGTCTGCCATTATAATAAAACTTGTCGATAATTATTAATTCTAAATGAATAGCAAAATAAAAAATAATTTAAATTTTAAGTTATAATTTAATTATTAAAAAAATGAGAAAATAGGGAGTGAAATAATGAGGAGAAATATCTTCATTGTAAGTACATTCATTTTGTTTATTGGAATTATTGGTGGAACCATAAGTTACGCAACTACTACAAATACAACTTATTATGGGTGCGTCAAGAAATCAGATGGTGTTTTAAGAGTCATTAGTAAAGGTAGTAAATGTAAGTCACAAGAAACGTTAATTACGTGGAATTCAAAAGGTGATAAGGGCGATAAAGGAGTTCAAGGTCCTAAAGGAGCTACGGGCGCTCAAGGTCCTAAAGGTAATACCGGGGCTACGGGTCCTAAAGGATCTACTGGAGCGACGGGACCTCAAGGTGCAAAAGGAGAGCAAGGTATTCAAGGTCCTAAAGGCGAAAAAGGTGAACAGGGGATTCAAGGTCCTAAGGGGGATAAAGGCGAGGGAGTCGGAATCAAGGCAACTTATGCGAGTATCATTTCTGACTATTCACATAGTAAAGTCAATTATGCTTTAAAATTCGTAGATTACCAGTATTTAGACCCGATTAGTTATGCGATAAATCAGTCGGATGACCAGATTACGGCAAGACACGTGGACGATCTAAACGGAACGATATTCACACTCAAAACGCCTGGTGAATACAAAATTACTTATCATGGAGATGAGCGCGCGGGTTACCTTCAATTGTATCGCTATCCCTCTACTTCTAGTGGGGCATTTGATTACTACGAACGCATAGCAACTTTGTATTCATACGATTATGACTACAACACTGGGGAAGCTTATCTAACGATAGACACACCTGTTCAGTACTTTTTTGGGCAATCGTATATGCAAGGTAGTGAACCGAATCTATACTCACTTTCAAATTCATTAACACCAGCACGTGTGAGTGTCACAATCGAAAAAGTAAAATAATTTAGTGAATCCTAACTTTAAAGACTCTTTATGAGTCTTATTTTTTACTCAAAGCTAGTTTTATTCCAAATCGGAATCAACGAGAATTAAGAGAACTAGTACGCTATCGTCGTAGCATTATTGAAGAACGTGCAAGACAACTTAATCGGATTCAGAAGGTTTTAGAAGGGGCTAACATTAAACTTGGTTCTGTTGTTTCAGATATCAAGGGTGTTTCTTCACTGGACATGCTTCGTGCAATTTCACATGGTGAAGATGATCCTGAAAAACTAGCAAACTTCGCTCGTGGTACGTTGAAAAAGAAAAAAGAGGAGCTTGAATTGGCACTACGGGGCTACATTCAACAACATCAACGACTAATGTTAAAAACGATTTTAACTCATATTGATTTCCTAACAAATCAAATAGAAATGTTGGATCAAGAGGTCGCAAATCGAGTAAGTTCCTATAAAGAAGATGTTGAACGACTTGATTCAATTCCTGGAATCGCTACAAGGATGGCTGAACAAATTCTAGCTGAAATTGGCACCGATGTAGGAAATCAATTCCCTACCGCAGCACACCTATGTTCATGGGCAGCGCTGGTTCCTGGACATAACGAAAGTGCAGGTAAAAGGAAATCTAGTAAATCTAAAAAAGGAAATAAATATTTAAAATCGGCATTAACAGAAGCAGCCCAATCAGTAAGAGGATCCAAAAACTATCTTGGTGCACTGTATAGACGTACAGCTGGACGAAAAGGAAAAAGTAAAGCTGCAATCGTTGTCGCCCATGCGATGTTAAGAATTGCATATTACCTTTTAACCCGAAAAGAAATGTATGTCGACCTAGGCGAAGATTATTTTGATAAACAAAGACAGGAATCAATTGTCCGCCATTCGGTACGAAGATTAGAAAACTTAGGCTATTCCGTATCAATAACTGAAGCCTCTTAATCTATTTAATCAGTCCATAAACACCAACAATAAGTCGCTCCTCTTTTTTAAAAAAACGAATGAGCTGCTTCTATTTAGTATTGCCTTTTTATCTAATTTACAGAAGTTTATTTTCATAGTAGTTGAACAACGTGATCTACGATTTTGTCGGTCCTTTTTTATTGAACAAAATGGCAGTTTAGTTGAAGATCGATGTTTAAATTTTGTTCAAGAATCAGGCCATATTATAGAATACATTCTTTTATGAAAGGTTACCTTATATTGCATAAAAACTTCCCCAAACACGCTAAATAAGAACCAGATCCAATATTAATAACCCCCAGCACCAATGTGTTCATACACTCCACACAATATGAATGCTGTGCATGCTTTGAACTAGCTGCCTAATTATTATGCGGCTTTTCAACGTATTCTTTATTAGGATGTGTCTTAAGTATATCTAATTAAATATTGTTAGAAACCTAAAAAGCATATGGTTTAGAGGTGCGATAATGTACATCTAATTGCCGTCTGCTTTTACTTTAATTTTATGGATGAACCGAGTTAATAAAGTTGGAATCAATTCTTTAATAGGTTGTGTAGGACTAAGCTGTCGGAGAATTTGTGCTTTTAGTGCAACAACCTCTACAGTCTTATTAGTTCCCTCTTATTGCAGGAGTGTTAATTGACTTACTAGCTTTTCAATATGAGGGTTTAAAGTGGCTATTATGCCTTCATACGCCCTTTGATCAATCTAATCATCAAGCCGTATATCGAGTGCTTTTTGCTTCTGGTACGAAGTCTAGTAATTTGTTTTTGATATTTTTAATCATTATTAGGTTTAGCTAGCTTTTCAATTTTCTTATCTAAAACTTTTCGGTGGCTGCCTTTGAAATATCTGAAAAGTAAAGAATAATCTATCTAACTTTTAGGCTCTGTTGAATTTTAATGTTGAGAATTAATAAAAGAAATCGGGAATCCATCAATGTGTGATTCCCGACTTATATTCAAGTAGATTCCGCGAAAAAATAAAACTTAGCCTAATTTTTAAGTTCTCCTACTAAATTACTTTTGTTTGTATCAACGTATTTTATAAGGTTATCAAATAAGTTCCTATCACCATCATAAAGATAAAGATTATCAGCTACTTCACTAATTTCTGATACCATATCATCATATTTAGAACTATGAGTTTCAGAAAAGGTAGTTATTGAGTATTCCGTTTGATTATCAACATTATTTCTTAAATCCTGTGTCGATACATTGTTTTGTTGCAGTATAGACTTTATTGCCTTTAGTATTTCGTAATCTTCTTTTGCTTGTATTCGTTGTAAAGTTTCTATAGTATCATCTAAGAATAATCCTGTTGAATTCTCTAAGAAACCCAAAATACCTTGCATATTCAGTTCTGTATCTAAGTTAACTATAAGTATTATATCTATTATTACAACAGGCAACTTATAAAAGGTATCCCTTTCGGTTAAATGATAATTCTCTTCGTTATATAAGTTTAATGAAAATCATTGATGATCTCTTCGCCTGATTTCTTCATTAGAAGATTTAGTGGAATTAAATTCTTAATTATTTCACGATTTTCACTCATAAAATCACAACTCCATTTCCAATTTATTTCAACTTTAATTAGGTCGTAAAACGAGATAGACGCAGGCTATCATAGGTATCAGTCATCTCAAATACAAATGATGTTAATAGAAATTCTTTAATATTGTGTTTCGTACTTTCGTTACTGCGACTATCTACAAACAAGAACCAAGCAAGGTAGTTGTTGAGATACTTTGTAGCAACCCCTTTAAAACGGTCTATCCAACGTTTCATACGAGAATGGAGACCATTTACATTCTGAATGTGATATAAGCCTTTAATAACGTGTTTACCATCATTGGATTTAATTCTGTAATGTTCTAATCCTTTTTCTTTTGCATAGGTTTTATAGGCTCTCCAAGCATCTGTTACAAGTACGTTTTCTTTTGTTAGTTTTGACCCAATCATATTATCAACCTTAGTTTTTACAACTCGACCCATACAAGCAACCTTGGATACAGTTGCTTTTGTACGGTCTCTGGCAACAAGAACACAGACCTGTTCGTGGCTGATTCCTCTAAGTTTAGATTTACCGCCACGCTTACGTGGTTTGCGTTCTAAAATGCCTCTCTTACCTTTTTCGGAGTATAGGAAATAGGTCTCGTCAACTTCAACGATACCTTCAAAATGTTCAAAATCCATTTGTTTAAGTGCGTTTAACAGTTTATGTCTCCAATAAAAAAGTGTAACCCAAGTAACCCCTACAATTTCGGCAGATTTTCGTAAGGAATACCCATTGAACATACAATCAACAAATGTAATCTATTCATCACCTTTTCGAGTGCGATAAAGTACAGTATTAGTTGTATCCGTGAATGTCTTACTACAACATTTACAACGATAGCGTTGGCGACCATTGTATTTTCCAAATCTAACAACGTGTTCAGATGAACAATGAGGGCATTCAAATCCTTCATTGAAACGAGTTTCTCGCATCTCATTAATTAGCCGACCACCGACGGAGGAAGAAGGTTCAACATAGCGTTTTACCCATTGAAACACTCGCTCTTTTTCTGTATGTGTCAAATTGCCGATATGTTTTAATAGATTACTGAACGCTTTGCCCAACTTGCAACCTCCCGAATGTTTGTTCTTAGGTTAATTATACTAAGATTTCGGATAGGCTTCAAATATCAACATTTACCTTTAACAGAGCCAACTTTTAAATAGATTTTATATTAAGTTAAAATTGTTATATCTGTTTATTTTGTTAAATCTTTATATTTTTAATTTGTAAAATATTAACTAAATAGATGTTATGTGAACCCTCATTAAAAACTTACTAATTTGTCATATGGCTAATTTAATGTTGGTAGAAGATGATACTATTATAATAAATAGATGAATAGTTTTTATTAACATAGAAATTTAAAGATATTAGAATGAGGATGATGAGTGTGAGTATAGTTGGTGCGAAGTTAAAAGTAAAAGATATAATACAGTTATCAAATCAGAATACCTTGGATAATAAGATGTTAGACAAATTATTATGTGATTTAGAGAAGTTCGTACGTAATATTGGATATAAGAAAAAGTATAAAGACGATACAAAAGCTCAACGTATGGCATGGAAGAAACAAATTAAATTCTTAGCAGAAAAATTTGAAAGATGGAATTTGAATCCCGAACTATTTGTTTTATTTGAGTACATGTTACCAAAAGAAAATACAAAGAGGCCAGATATTATACTCCTTTTTGAAAGTAAAATAATTTCTTTAGAGTTTAAGACATCGGGTAATTATGTTGATGATAGTTATGCTTTGCAATTTGTAGAGTATGGGAAAATTCTTCAAGAATATCATCAATATAATATTTCAAAAAATGTAAAGGTTGAATCATTTTTAATAATGAGTTCAGTTAATAAAGTAGATATAAATTTTGAAAAAAGAGTGTTAGATAATTATATCCCAAAGGATTTAGATAGAGTACTTGGAAAAGATTCTCTGGATAATTTATTTGAATCATTAGCCCATGAAAATATTATGACTGAAGTTGAAGTGAATGATTGGATTCGCAGTGAACGTGGTAGATCACGCAAAATTTGGGATGAAGCAAGAATAATTAAAGATGCTTTAATAAGCGGAGAAAAAGGTGCGTTAAGTAAATTAAATGGGATAGCATATGAATATCTTAAGGAAACAGATGAATTTATTGAAAGTATAATTAAAAATAATAATAGTAAAAATCTTATACTCGTAAGTGGTGTTCCAGGTGCAGGAAAGACATTAATCGCACTGCTACAATTGTTTAGAAATATCGGACAAGGAATACCATCTAGATATTATACGGGAAATGGTGCGCTTATCAGTGTTCTTAAGGGAATAACAGGGTCAAATGATATTGATTATTTTACTGGTTTTAGACATGATTACATCATTAAAAACGGGATTGTTGATGAAAAAGTAGTTATTTTCGATGAGGCACAGAGATTCTGGACAGCAGAAAAAGCAAACACATCTAGAAGTGATGCAAAAGGAATTATCGAAGCAAATTATAATGACAATATAACGATAATTGCCTTAATCGGAGATGGGCAGAAACCATTAGATGGCGAGGCGGGAATCGAATCTTGGATAAATGCACTTCGAGATGATAACTCATGGCAAATACATGCACCGACTAATTATAAAGAAAAATTTGTAGTAGAAGAGGAAAAAATATCTTTTCATGAAGAACTGCATCTAAGTACATCAGTAAGAGCTGGTTTTACTGATATTTCTAATTTTATTGAGTCTGTTCTAAAGGCAGATCTTATTGAAGCAAGCAAACAATATGATGAAATAAAAAAGAATGGAACTATGGGAGTTGATATAAAAATTTGTCGAGATTTGAATTCTTTATATGTAAAAAATGAAGACGGTTTGACGCGTTTAGAAAGATTAAAACATCGAGAAGAGAAGAATACAGATAACAAATATTTATATGGCATTTTGTGTTCATCAAAAGTGGAAAAAAGGGATTTAATTAAGTATTCTAAAGGGTTAGTTAAAGAATCTTATCAAAAAAATGATCAAGCTTACAGATGGTATACTGAAAAGTGTTGCGATGTTAATAATATTACCGTGGGAACGGAGACTTTCTGTCAGGGATTGGAACTAGATTTGCCAATCGTTTTATTCGCAGGAGATTATTATTTAGAGAAACAGGATAATTCATTAAAATGGAAAAGCGATCTATCAGTATATAAAAAGAAAAGTATCCCTACTGATAAAGAAGAAGAAATAATGAGAGATACTTATAGAATATTATTAACACGTGTCACGAAAGAAATGATTATTATTATTCCAAATGATATTAAATTTAAAGAAACCTATAATTTCTTTAAGAAAGTGGGATTAGAGGAATGGCCTAAACAAGGTGATCAAACTACATCTATTTTATATAATGAGCCACCATCAACACAAAATACATTGTGAAGCAGTTGCGTGGTTGGAGTTGTTAAATCATTAATAAAAAATTTATTAATTAAATAATTAAGTCGAAGCTAGCTGCTGGACAAGTTTGAGGAGGATTAGTAGCAGTTGAAGATAATGAATAGTATAAATAAATATTTTTAATCTAAATATTATTTAATGACCACCAAAAGATAACTTGATAGGTGGTCATTTTTTTAGATTAATATGATGTTCAACAATCGGGCGCGATTGTTGAATAAGCGCCTCTTTTTCTTTTTCAACTAAAGGGCAAGAATTAATGAAGCGATACTGCGGCGTTCCCCTTTTCTTTTTGTACTTAGTTCAATAAGGACTGTAAAATTAAAGTTACTTTTGCTACTCTTAAAAGAAGATTTAAGTAATTATTCTGGGGATGATTATGTGCCGAAGATTTCTAAGTTAAGTATCGAAAAACAAATACGTGAGGGATATCCTGGTAAAATAGTTTTTGCTAATTGTTTAATTGATGGAATACCATTTAATAATTTTAAGGAAATTAAAGATATGGATTATGTTTCTTGCTTAGGATAAGGTCCAAAAGAATTTCAACAAAAACAAATTGATAGATTATTATTAAAAGCAAAATCGGACTTTGAGAACAATAGAAATTCAATATATATTTGTCCTTGTTCTGACTTAGGATGCGGTGCTTTTTCGTTAAAAATTAAACGGAGTTCAAAAGATGAAAATACAATCATTTGGTATAAATTAGGACATGAAAATAATCTCGATGATTGGAGTAGTAAATTAGTAAATTATTCTGGGGTTGGAGCATTTTATTTTGATTGGGAGCAGTATAAAGAAACTATTGAAAGTTCATTTCTTTTTGGGGAGCCAAATTATTGGCATTTTGATACGTGGAAATAACTTTATCTACAAATCAACTAACGCATGTATTAGTTGAATTTGATCGTAAAAGGACTGTCTAAATTAGACAGTCCTTTTTTTACTTTAACAGAAAGACATTTATAAAAATAGTTTGCTATTATTTTGTAATTCCATAGCTATGTTCTAATGTGACAAACGCAGCAGTAGCCTCGATCATACTTTGATCAGCCATCGAAATATAGTCTTGCATTTTATTTGTTTGAGAAGGAGTTATGTTGCCTGAATCGAACGCGTCAGAAGCAATATCTACTGCCATGCATCGAAACGTAAATGCATCCGCCATCTTTTCGTTAAACGTTTTAAGTAACTTTTTATCTGATTTCGTCATTCCTTTAACTGGTTCTAACGAAAGGAATCGATAGTCTTGATAATTTTGCTTAATTGCCTGCATGTTGTTATACGCTGTGTAGAAATCAGTGTTTCCACTACCAATTGCAGACATGGTTGGTTGCCAGATTTTTTTCCAGTTGTCATCATAAGTTTTTATAACATCATTAATTTGGGGTTTTAGTTTTTTTAGATAAGTTTGTTTCAATTCTTGTTTCTTTTTTGCGAGTTCAGCAGCTTTTGCCTTTTCTGCTTTTAGTTTATCTGCCTTTTCCTTCGCAAGTTTAGCAGCCTTTTCTTGCTCTGCTTTTAGCTTAGCAGCCTTTTCTTTGGCAAGCCTATCAGCTTTTTGTTGTTCTGTTTCTTGTTTTTTTATCTTTTCTTTTGTAACTTTAGTTGTTTTTTCTTGCGTAGTTGTTTCTTGTGATTTTGGTGCTGTGATTGCCATCCCGATAAAACAAACTACTACTAATCCAATACCAATACCAAAACGCTTAAAAGCTTGTTTTATTTGCTTTCTAGCAAATAATTTAATGGTTGAATACAATGTCCAACCTAATAATCCTATGCCGACAAAAAAGAAAAACCAAATCACCTTAAAATTCCTACTCTCTGAATATGCATTTTTTAACTTTATTTTAATCCTTATATACCATAACACTAAACAAATACAGTCTTGACACAATTTTTCATGACAGTTTTGGTAGTAACAGACGGTTCATGTTTATCAGACCTTATAAAAAAACCTTTAAAAATAAGATAGTTACAAAGTATTCATGTATATTTTTATTATAGCTTCAAAAAAAGGGATTTTCCGCGGAAATTCCTTTTCGTTCTTGTTCAACTAATGCATGCGTTAGCCATCCATGAATCCTCAGATTCACAACAGTGAATGGAAGTTTTTATTGTACTCCCATGGTAGTTATATAAGAAACTCTATAATTCAAAAATATTAATGATGCTGTATTAACGAATTGATAAGATCAAAACATTGAAAGCAAACTATCAAGGGAATTAAAATCAGCATCATTTTATTACTTGCCTCTTTACTTCAATAAGAAGAAAAGAATCACTGCATAAATCCCTTTATTCACCTACTGAGCCATCACCATCTCGATCATCCATATATTTATAGAGCCATGAATCGCGTGTAATTGGCATTTTAAAGCCAGCAGCCTTGGCTTCAGCGATCGTAACCTTTCCGTTATGATTGGTGTCAACCTTGCTAACATCTTCATTACTAGGTTCCGTTTTGTTTGCAGGTACATTGTTTGTCTTCGGTGGCGTACTGATCTTACCTGTCGTTTTCCCTAAAGTTTTGTTCACTTTATCTGGGTTTACATTGTCAAATTCATCTGTAATGGATCTGCCCTGAATTTTGTATGTGAATTTATAATGGTTAGGAATTTGTGTCTTAGTATTTGGATATTGAATTACTGCCACGAAATCAGTGCAACCTCCTGCATCTCGAATTACTTTTTCCATATAAGCTTGATCGCCGTGTCTATTGAGATTACTGTCCTGAGGTGTAATGTTATATGCATTTGATACTCCTCCAAGCGAGTCAGCAATCACATGCCCTTTATCCAAAGTTGGACTCTCTGTACCAGGAACATTTGCTTCATCAGAGTAATATCTACCTGATGACAATACGTGATCAGTATTCGGATTTTGAAGTGTTATCTTTTTCGCCTCAACACGAATTAGCTGACCGTATTCATTTGTATAAGCCCAATATTCTCGTTTTCCAAATCCAACATCTACTTTGACATTCGCCCGTCTATGTCCTGACAAATCCCCGCCGTTAACTTCAATTAGGGTATACTTGCTGTTATCAAATCCAGCCGTTGTACCTGTTACCTTTGTAGTGCTAGATGCAGGAACACTTTTGTTGGGTTCACTATTGTTCGTTGATTTTTCTGTGTCATCGTCAGATGTACTCTTATCGGTTTCAACAGTCTTAGAAGCCGTATTCGTTGAGGATTGCACTTTTTTAGTAGTCTCTTTTTTTACAACTTCTTTATTTTTATTTACTACAGGTTGAGGATCGCTATCATCCTCCAAATTACTTATTATTACAATAAATGCAATTACACATGTGATAATAATACGAGCTACCTTTGGGAATTGTCTATATCGCCACATACGATATAATCCTATTGGAAAAAAGAAAATTAACCAGAAAATAGTCCAACCGTTTGATTTTTTCATAATATACCCCCTAATGATCCTTGTTATGAAACTTTAATAATTATAACAATAATTTAATAGATTTGTAATACCATTGTTATTTTGAATTTTTCATACTATAAAACAAGTAAGTCAAAATAATAAGGAACTCTTATTCAACTAAAGCATGCTTTAGTTGAACAAAAGGAACGATATTTTTTTCAAAGGAAATGTCCTTCAAATGAAAGATTTCACGATAATCAAAGTAAATATAGAACAATTTTTGTCTTTTTGTTTATTATTCTTACTTTATACAATGATAAGTGAAATTTTGTTAGCGACATTATATACACATGATGTAATACTGGACTTATTTAACCGTGAAATAGTTTCCTATCAAATAAGTGAACATTGTAGTGTCAAACTACTTTTAAATACAATAAAAGCTGCCACTAAAAATAGAGATATAAATGGAATCCTTCTTCATAGTGATCGGTCATCAATATACCTCAGTGCTTACAACACATTCTTTAAGAAGTAAAAATATCCAATCTAGTATGTCTAGAAAGAATTTCTTTGGACATTTAAAATCTGAACTAACGTATTTGAATAACTTGAAAACTAAAAAAGAAGTAATTCAAGCTGTAATCGAATATATGTATTTTTATAATAACGAAAGGTTCCAAGCTAAATTAGAAAACCGCAGTCCGATCGAATATCGAACTACTGTCTGTGCTTAGCTTTTTTTGAGCTCTTTTTAAACTACTGTCTACTTGACAGGGTTATGTTCACCACATGGCTTTTCTTTTTTTATAGTTATTATGTAATAATATTTATATGGAATAATTGAACAACCAAAAGATAGGCGACCAAGATAAATGAATTTATTCCCTAAAAAAGGTTTAATAATTAAGTGACAAGGAAACATTTTCTGGAAGGTATGAAAGGAAATTAATATGAGCGAATCAATGAAACGGATTAATGAATTTAGAGATGAGCGCAACTGGCGGCAATTTCATAATGAAAAAGATCTGGCCATTTCCATCTCATTAGAAGCAAATGAATTATTGGAATTATTTCAATGGAAAACTCCAGAAGAAGCCAAAGGAAATCCTGAGCGGCTCAAAGAAGAATTGGCAGATGTTCTAATTTACTCTTATATGATGGCTAATAATCTAGGTTTTGATATTGATGAAATCATCGCTGAAAAACTGATTAAAAATGCCCAAAAATATCCAGTTCCCAAGAGCTTTGGTCAAAAAAAGAAATATAATGAATTGGATGAGGTCGATTAAGCAATGGCTAAGTATAACTGTATAACATTGAAAGTGAAAAATAGAGAATTGGAAGGTTTCGATAAACTTCGCCAGCCTGAACAAAATATTCTTAGAAATGGCAATGTCGTTTATATATACAAAGGAACGAAGTCGAAAAAGATTTACATAGGACAAACGAAACACTTTACTGAGCGGAATAAGCAGCACTACAATGGTCAAGAGGAGAAGTTTAATATAGCTGATTTCGACCAAGTAATTATTCTTATTTCATCTTATTTCAACGGTTCAGCTTTAGATGATGTCGAAAGCCAGCTGATTACCTATTTTATGGCCGACAATCCAAACTCAAAAAAGCAGCTGGTTCAATATGATAATGATGAGATTCTTAATCGGACCAATGGCAACAGCGTGAATGATTACCGAGACCGAGAGAAAGTTGCTTCAGAAGTCATTTTGCCATTTTGGGAAAAAGAGCTTTATCCTAATCGATGGGTAAGTACACCGACTTTAGAGGAGCTGCGTAATGGAGCACTGGTTAAATATAGCCCAATCAAAGAATTAACAAGCCAGCAAATGGACATTCTTAGGGAGATAGAATTAAATCCTGAACAAAGCTTTGTGATTAATGGCGATGCAGGGACTGGAAAAACCGTATTGCTGACTCATTTGGTCGCTAAGTTGTTGAAAGAAAAACCTAACCAGCGAATAGCAATCGTTTTGCAGCCTAATTGGATTAAAACGGCAAAGGATATCTTTAGAGTATATGGAATGAACAACAGTAACCTGACACTTGCTACCTCTACACAGCTCATTAATGCCGATGAAAATTTTGATGTTGTAATTGTTGACGAATCTCATAAGCTTTCTAGAAAGTTCTCCAAGCAAATGGCATCTTTTAACAAGGTGTATAAAGGACGATTTGCTCAGGATGAGAACCACTTGGAGGCTTTAAAAAAGTTAGGTCGTCAAATCGTGTTAATGTATGACGTATTGCAAGCTATTCGCCCTGCCAATATGACACGTGACAAATTCAATGAAGCAACAAAAGACTTTGAAAAGAGATACTTAACAACGCAATTTAGAATTCAAGCTCCATCGGGAAAGAACTATACATCAGAAGATTTCGTAAATGGCATAAAATATCTATTATATAAGGATACAGGTCTATTAGATCAAACAAATTTTAACTCCAATTTTGATAGATGTGTATTCCAAGATAGTGATGCTGATGCATATTTTGGATATTTCGAAACTGAACCTTTAAAGAATTTGATTGACTGGGTAGAAGAAGACCGTAATTTCAATCCGGAACATATAAACCGCTTACTAGGTGGATTAGTTGAACCTTGGAAGCAGGCTGATGGCAATGACCCGTCAATCACTCATTGGCATGAAGGAAATATCAAACGAAGATGGAATTCCACTCAAGAAAATTGGATTAATTCAGAGGATAATGATGCTGAAGAGCAGATTGGCTCCGTCTTTGCAGTTCAGGGAATCGATTTAAATAAAGTCGGCGTTTTAGTCGGCAATGATCTTCAAGTCGACGTAAAGGGGCGGTTATTCGGCAATCCAGAGAATTTTCATAATGTAAACGGCAAATTTTCCAAAAGCGATGAAAGCTTGGAAAATGCAAAAGAGTTTACCTTATTCGTATTGAATATTTACTATATTTTGATGACTAGAGGAATTGACGGGATACGGCTGGGATTTTGGAAAAATGATGCATTTAAAAAGTATATGAAGGAAATATTGGAGATTAAATAAGTACTGAAACTTTGCAAGCTCAAATGTTTTACAACTCTCAACTTGTATTCTTAGGGACTAATCTTTGGTTCGGGGCATAGGGTGCAGTTTGTCGTAATTATACCATAATTTTATGTACACTCCTTATAAAAACTAGACTAATATTCAAAGGGATTTCAGAAATAATATCATTTATAAGTTTTACTTTAATTTACATTTATATCTTTTTTCTAAATCGCAAGACTTTAACACTTAGAATTTTGTGTATTGTTTCATACATAGCTTTTGCTACTAATTTTTCATTCTTAAATATGGGGCAATAGAATAAAAACGGCTCTCTATAATCAGATTGCCGTTTTTTATCTACTTTAACTGATATGTTAGCCAAGTATTTCTAAGTGATTAAAGACTTTCTTATATAACTTACGCAAAGCTTTTGTTGTACAACCTGGTCGACGATTTTGTCGGTCCCTTTTTATTGAAAAAATGGAAGGATAGTTCAATAAACTTTAATCTCAATACACCTATAAACAATGAACGCAACGTATATCCAAAGATACGTTGCGTTATTAAAAATATTGATTTAGTTTGTCAGATTAAAGCCGTAACTTCAACCTTAGTTGCATTTTTTTATTTATTTAAACGCATACTTGGTTTTGGTTGGGATTAATAATTCCGATGGAAATATAAATTCTACAACTACTAACACAATGCTTTAGTTGATGGTCACGAGTTGCTTGCAACTCTTTTTTTATTGAAATAAATGGTAGTTTAGTTTGCTAAAAACTAAAATTCTCCCAATTACATGAATTGATATATTATGAGATAATATTTGTTGATTAATCACGCAATAGTTGAGAAAACAACTAAAATTACAAATAATCAAATTGACTCTAACCTTTTAAACCAAGTAACAACAAAGCTGGGCGAAATCCGCTTTGCTTTTGTTCTCACAAAAAGAAAGGGGGAATTTATAATGCCTATAAAAAAAACACATGATGAATTTGTTATAGATGTTTTTAATCTTGTTGGAAATGAATTTGAAATAATTGGTCAATACAAAGGTACGAAAACGAAAATAGAAATAAAACATATAACCTGTAATCGTCATTTTCAAAAAATTCCGTATGACTTTTTGAAAAGTGGAAAATGTCCCTTATGTAGTGGGAACATGAAAAAAAACCAAGAACAATTTGTAAAAGAAATTTTTGAATTAGTTGGAAGTGAATTTTCAGTTATTAGTCAATATAAAAACAGGAAAACCAAAGTACAAATGAAACACCATAATTGTGGTGAAATTATTTCCATTACTCCAAATGATTTTTTAAGAGGAAATAGGTGTAGAAAATGTGGAATAAAAAATAGAGTCGAGAAACAAATAAAAACACATTATCAATTCCTTGAAGAAGTGTTTCATTTAGTAGGGAATGAGTATGAAGTACTGAGTAAATATGTGAGTACGGAAACAAAAGTAGAAATCAAACATACCAAATGTGGTGCCATTTATTTAACCTCTCCACATAGTTTTTTAAGCGGTACGAGATGTAAAAAATGTTTCAATGAAAAAATGGCAAAAAAATATACCAAATTACATGAACAATTTGTTTCAGAAGTGGCCATGAAAGTGGGAAGTGAATATGACGTTTTAAGTCAATATGAAAAAAGCAATAAAAAAGTTCAATTGAGACATAACTCATGTGGAGAAATCATTTCCATTAATCCAAATGAATTTTTAAGAGGACAAGGTTGTAAAAAATGTGGGAGAAAAAGAGCGGCTGAAAAAAACACTAAAACTCATGAAACATTTATTGAAGAAGTGAATCAACTTTTCCATGGTGAATATGAAGTTTTAGGTGAATACAAAAATAATAGAACGAAAATAAAAATGAAACATATTGTATGCGGTTATGAATTTGATGTTTTACCTTCAAATATTTTATTTGGTTCACGTTGTTATAACTGTGCCAGCAATTCAAATAAAGGGCATGAACAATTCGAAAAAGAAGTTTTTGCTTTAGTAGGGAATGAATTTGAAATTGTAGGAAAATATGTGAATAATAACACTCCCATTGAAATGAATCATACGAAATGCAATCGAATGATAAAAGTGTCGCCTTCTTATTTTTTACACAAAAGTCAACAATGTAAACTTTGTTTACTAGACCAACGAAGCATTTCCCATGAAGAATTTGTTGATAAAATCTATAAAATCGTAAATGATGAATATGAAGTGTTGAGTAAATATAAAAACACTTTTACTAAAGTGACATTGAAACATACGATTTGTAACAATCTGATTGATGTGAATCCTGGTGATTTTTTAAAAGGAAGCAGATGTATAAAATGTAGTGGAAAAGCTAAAAAAACGCAGGAGGAATTTTTAGCAGAAGTTTACAAGCTTGTTGGAAATGAATATGAAGTGATCAGCGAATACAAAAATGCATTAACCAAAATTGATATGAAACATAATACGTGTGGTTATTTGTTTTCAATTGTTCCCAATAGTTTTTTAAATGGTACGAGGTGTATAAAATGTTTAGCTTCAAAAGGTGAAAAGGCTATTAATAAATGGTTAGACGAAAATAGAATTAAATATATCAAAGAATATAGATTTGATGATTGTAAATATAAAAAAACATTACCTTTTGATTTTGCCATTTTCTTAGAAAATCATTTATTATTGTTAATTGAATATCAAGGAATCCAACATTATGAAGTTTATTTTAAATATAAATATGACAAGGAAAAAGGAGAAAAAAATTTAAAAGGTGTACAAAAACGTGATCAAATTAAACGTGACTACTGCCAAGCCAACAACATTCGCTTACTGGAAATTCCCTATTGGGATTTCAAAAACATTGACCAAATTCTAAATAAAGAGTTACTTTCCACTACCCTCACCAAAGGTTTAGGAGAATTTTTTTGATTTAAGAAAAGATATTAGCTAAATTCTGTAAATGATTACTGGAGGAGCCGTGTGCAATAATAGTGCAAGCACGTTTCTGAGAGGGGGTACAATTTACCCCAAGGTAAAAAGACTCCATTCTACTCGACTAGTTCAATAAACATGGCAAAAATATGGCAGGTTATTGGCATATAACGGCAGTATATTTGACTCTACTATATGATAAAATTTGTATTAAGGAGCATTTGAAAATCTCCTTATAGTATATGTGTGTACATTGACGACTGAATAACTCTGCACTTGCGAAAAAGAGTCCTTTAGTGAGGACTCTTTTTTTATACTTTGTAAACAGGAATAGCAATGGTTTCCTCTTCCCCTCCGTATTACTAATGGGTCTAGTTTAGAGTGTATAAAATTTAAAGGTAAAAACTTCCTTTTGTCGAATATTAATTTTGAATAAAAGGAGGGTATTGAATGGTTAGGAAATACGTTAGATTTAATTATTTTGAAGTGCAATTAGTTCCAGCAAATGTTTTATTAAGAGATGAGCTGGAAGAAGAGGTTCAGAATTATACTGCAGATTTATGGAATATGTCTGGTTTTCTTGAATACTTAATGACACATTTGAATTTTGGTACAAATGTCCCTGTTGGGGACGAGTTTGCTGAAGTAGAGAGAGATTCATATTCATATGATGAAGTAAGGAATATTTATAGTTTTCAATTATCAAAATTAAGAGATAAAAATATCCCATCTAAGAAAAGATTTGGTGAAATTAAGGAGAATATTTTATTAGAACAAGATGAATTTATCGGAGAATTTGTAAGTATACTTTATGATAATACATACAACACTGTTGTAATGCAATCGAATTTATATGGCTTATCAGTGAAGCAAGCGGAGCATGTGCTTACTCAATTAAGATTTCGATATCTAGATGCTGTCGGTCAAACAGATGAAATACCACTAATGGTAAAGTTTGCACCTATCTTAGATAATTCAAGAATTGAAAGATTAATTAACGCAGATTACTATAAAAAAATAAGAATTAAAGGTTCAGATGTAATGCTTGACGCGAATTTAGGAGATACTAGTTTATTAGCTGATGCAAGAAGATTAATAACTCAGACTTCTGGTGTGAATTTTGATATACAAATTTCTTTAGGTAGATCAGCAAGAACAGCAAGTCTTACACCAGAAAGTATAGCTAGTCTAGTAAGAGATTTTCAAGGATTAGAAGAAGGTCAAAGGCCTCAAATAGAATTAACAGCTTTAGAAAACGAAGAAGCTGAAATTGAAACAATTAATTTATTAGAGCCAAGGATGACAGATAGAATACCTATAGATGTAGCACCTAGAACAACAGTTGGGCACGAATATTTATATAATACTTTCTTAGAAACATACGACACTAGAAGAGCAGATATAAGAAGGGTATTACGTCCAATTTAATGGAGTGATATGATTGAATACCTTATATGGTAAAATTGAAGTATTATGGGAGAAATACCATTATTTAATAAGTATTTGTATTGGTGTATTTTTAGGTTTTTTATATTTTAATGGCTTAATAAAGAATATAAGATCCAGTACTGGTAACGTTATATCTTTTGCATCAATTATCATTGGAATTAATGGATTATTCCTTTCTTTAGTAATATCTCTTAAAGAAAGTCCAGTATTTATAAGACTAAGAGAATTGATTCCCTCATTTGAAACTAAGTTGTTTATTAGCATTAGAACTCAAATTTATTGGGGGCTAATGCTTGTGCTAACGTCAATAATAATTAATGTATTACCTAAATCTCCTTCAAAAATACTTTCTTCTGTAGGAGTAGGTGTATGGTTTATTTTTTTATTCTTAATGACGTTAGGTTCATTTTATACAATTAAGTTGATTACTGACATAATTGCAAAAAATAACAACCTCCCGCCTAGAAATAGAAGACCATAAAAGTGCACTAATCAAAGGTGCACTTTTTTTCTTTCCAAAAACCAACACGTAAAGTCAGTAAGTTCGAAAGGGATCACATACACCGATGAGTTCAAGCGTATTTTTATTTCAGAAAATAAGAAAGGAAAATTACCAAGACAATTATTTGAAGAGTGTGGATTTGTTGTAAAGCTGCTGGTAATATTTAATTCCAGGAGGGTATTGGAATGAAACGAGAATTTGTGAAACATATTTTAGAAGAAATTAAACGAACAATGGATGAAACGTATGATTCACTTGATTACAAAACAAAAAACCACTATCACACACTATTACAACGAAATTTAGTCAAATTAGCGAAATCATTTAATTTCGAGGGGATGAAAGAATATCAAGTGATAGATGTAAAACACATGAATTATCGTAACGGGTTTATTGATGTAGTTTGGTTTCTTGAGAGTAAACCAGTTGTCACAATTGAGGTTGAAAGTGGCATCCGAATCAAATCTGTTTACAAATTATGTTCTGTTGATGCAGATCTGAAAATTTATTTGTATTACGGAAAGAAAGAAAAAGACGCTTTTCGTGAATTGAATGAGACTTTTTTAAGCGAAAACAACATTTTGTTTTTCAAAAATACAAAAAAGTTGATGAAAAATGCTGATTTTGGTATTAAGAAAGAACACTATTCGATTGAAGAATAAAAAATATTGTTATTTAACTGAAAATGATTCATCAATCGATGGATCGTTTCTTTTTTTGTGGTTTTGTTGAGTTTTTGGGTGATGTCGTTTAGTACTTCCTGGTTAAAAAGGGGATCCTAATTGAGCAAAATTAGAAAGCGAGGGGCATAAAGAATTTTATGATTTCGCTATCAGATGCATACTGCTTAAAATGCTCAATCAGTAAAATTAAGTCTTGATTAGTAATCATTTCGAACCCCTACATTATTATTTAATGGTACTACTCACCAAAATATTTTAACATAACTAGGAATTTTCAATAAACACAACTATTAATAAAAAAAGTCGCATTAGGGTCTATGAATCTTATATAACAACTATGGGAGAACGATTTAAACTGCCATTCACTGTTGTGAATTTTTGATTCATGGATGGCTAACGCATCCAATAGTTGAAGATCACAAGCTACTAATATGCTGCTTTTTTTATTGAAGTAAATGACAGAATAGTGGAACAAGAAGTAATCATTCATCTTTTAAATTATGGTATCTCTGCCTAAAAATACCAAGTATAATAGTTTTAAATTTAAATATTTTGAGGTGTTGGATTTGGAAAATGAGTATTTAGAAAAGAGAATTCCTAATTTGGAACGGATATTAAAAAAATGAATTTTCTTAAAAAGATAACCGATATTTCATAGTATATAATAAATAATTTATTTTCGGATAAGTAAATGTGGAAGTAAACTGTAACATGAAAAAACAATTTTCAATTTGAAGAATATTTGTTAAAGAGATGATAAAATAAACCTGAATATAAACTCTTAATTAAGGAAGGACGATTTAATGGATTTTTTAGAAGAAATATATAATTTAAAACCAGGAGTTCTCTTAAGTGATGAAGAAATACAAGAAATATTTAAATGTGGAGTACAAGGAGGAATGCGCAGGTCATTAAAAACTAATTCTCTTGTATTAATATCAGATAAAAAGAATACATTGTATAAGTATTCGGAGAAGATTGGGGAGATTTGGCCCTTTGTTGGCATGGGGAGAATAGGTGATCAGTCCACTGACTACTTGCAGAATAAAACACTTCTTCGTTCAAATGATAGTGGAATTGACTTGTATTTTTTCCGTAGAGAGTTAAAAGATACGGAAGAGAAATATACTTATGTAGGAAAAGTATTATTAGCGGATGAACCAGATGAGTTGAATGGTGAATTAGATGAGAAAAACAACAAAAGGAAAGTATTGGTTTTCCCACTAATTGAAGTTGGAAAAGATGAAAAAATTATTGATTTTCTTAGTAGATTTTCAAAGTATGAATTACAAGAACGAGGAATATTAGAATACTCTAATTTTTCTCTATCAAAAAAAAGTTTTGATAATTTAATAGAATTAATGGAAGGAGAGGGGATTGATACATTAACTGGTCCAGGAGGATGGTTTCTATCAAAAACAGGTTTTTTCTATAATCCTAATACGGAAAGTAAATTTAAGCATGGTAACATTACAATGAATAAAACGTTATATGGTAATAAAATATTTCAAAAACAAAATAAATATTTAAATCCATACTTTCGATCATCTATTGTTTATTTTGACAAGGACGATCTTCCTGAAAACCCTTTAGATAAGGACGATCTTTCAGAAAACCCAAATGAGGGTTCGAATTCTAATATATTAAGAATCGAACATATAAAGTTCAATTCTGATAATATTTATGAACAAATTGATATTAAATTAATCAACGGTATAGAGAGAAATAACAATCCTTTTTCGACTCTAATTATTGGTCCTAATGGGACAGGGAAAAGTACAATACTATCAATTATTCAGAAGGTACTTTTGGATTTATATTATATCGCTGAATCAAAGGATTCAAAAAGTATATTTTCTACAAAAAATGTTAATTATGAAATGAGCTATTACATAGGTAAGACGAAATACACTGTAAAAAGAAATAATTCTAAAATTGAATTAATTAGAAATGATAAAATTATAGGATTCAATAAAGAACTATTACCACATAAATTAATCGCGGTTTCATATAACATAAATGATAAATTTACATATCAAAGTAATGCAGAAGATGTATTGGATAGATATCAATATCTAGGTATTAAAAGTTCCGATAATGAAGCAAAAATAGGTGAAACTACAAGGAATTTAGTTCAGAATATTATAATTTCATCAATGCAAAATGACTTTTTAAAATATTTAAAAAATATTACAGATTTTATTAATGTTGAGCCTAAGATAAGAATTATATTTGATACAGCTGGCAATAAAAGCATTATTAATGAGATAAATAAGGAAAATGTAGAGAGCCTACAAAAAAAGTATACTACAAATCAAAAAAAATTAAGGAAAAATAATTATCTTAACATAATAGAGTTTCAGGAAATAGAAGATTTTATTAAAAATAGAAATTTGAATACTAGTATTTTTAAAGTCACAGAAAAGTCTATAATAGTTGATTTTGATTTATTTTTTTATAAAGAGTATGAGAAATTTTTCGATGAATTAAATATTATTTGGCATTTATATCAAATAGGTATATTTAAAATGCCTATTGTTAAATTAAAAAAAGAAAATTTTTTTAGACTTGAACATGCGAGCTCTGGCGAGGCTCAGTATTTTTCAACAATGGTAAATATACTAGCAAAAATAAAACCTAATTCTGTTATATTAATAGATGAACCAGAAACAAGTCTTCATCCAAACTGGCAATATAAATATATTTATGGTGTAAATACAATTTTTGAAAAATTTCCGAGTTCTCATTTTATTATGGCTTCACATTCACACTTTTTAATTTCAGATTTAGAAGTAGGATCTTCTTCTATAATTTCTATGGACAGAAAAACAATTAATTCGGATGTTGAAGTTAAATTACATGATGAGGATACATTTGGTTGGGCAGTTGAAGATGTATTATTTAATATATTTCGATTACCTACGAATAGGAATTATTATGTAGCAGATGAGATCGACAAGATACTCTTTGATATTAGTCTAGGAAATGTCAATCAAGAAAAGTTAGAGGAAATCAAAGGATTCAAGGAAATTTATCAAAAAATGAAAAAAAGTGACCCACTAAGAGAAGTTCTAGAATTAATTTTTGAAAAGGTTGGTATCAATGTCTAGTCACTACTATACACATCCGAAGGAACATCTACAACATATTATAGAAAAGGGACATGATTGGGAAAAAACAAAAACAGACTTAAAATATGTTAGAAATATTATTTATGAGAAATTATCATTTACATATGGAGAATATTGTTATTATTGTAAAATGCCTCTAGACTTAGGGAGTAATCCTGGTGATATTGAACACATTGTTCATAAAGGAAATGATAACTATAAGGAGTTTTCTTATCATCCTCTAAATTTAACGTTAACTTGTAAAAAATGTAATACTGCTAAAGGGATAAAAGAAAGTTTTGAAATAAATAAACAAAATATTAATTATATCTATGATAATTATCCTAAAAACTCAAGTGATTACAAAATTGTTCATACTCACTTTGATAACTATGATGATCATTTAGATTTAGAAAATTATATATTTATTCACCCTAAAGAAAATAGTCCTAAGGGAATTTATACAATTAACATTTGCAATCTATATAGGCTGGATTTGGCTTTGGGTCGTGTAAAAAATTATAGAAACACGTATGGAATGGGGGGGCCAGCAAAAGCGCTGGTTATGCATGGTAGGAGATCAGAAGATGAGATCCTTAAAGAATTGAGAAAGGTTTTTAAAGATGATAAAGTGATAGATAAATTTCAAGCACTAATGAGTATTGGTAGTAATACTAATTGTCTGCAAATTGTGAATGAGCTTGCAAAAATCGGAGAAGATAATTTAATTAACTTAAAAAAGTTCTATCCCTTGTTAAGGTCTTTTATGGATAACTTTAATTTTATAAATCAGTATTATGAACTGATAAAGTATATAAAAGAGACAACTACACTTAATGATATTTTAATTGAATTATTAGGAGCAGAACATTTAAAAGCAAGTAAAGATAAACTAATTCCTAACAGTAATGGTATTGAAAAAATTACTGAGTTAATTAATAGTGGATCTTTAAAAATACGTACACCTATTAAAGTGAAATTAGAAGAGTTATTGACAGGATTAGAGCAGACTAAAGTTGAATTTATTTTTATGATTTTGAATAATAAAATATTACTTTTAGAATTAATAGCAACTGTATCAGCTATACTTACAAATCAACAAATAAAGTATCTATTACCAGGCATAGTTGGTTTTGATTTCAGATTTATAAAGAAAGATATTAATAAATTTGATGATCAAATTAATAAAAATCCCCAATTAAATATTATATCTAATTTAGAATGGTATATTAAGTACATTCTTACTGAAATAGATAAAGAAAGAGATATGTTTTTTAAAAAAAAGAACAAAATTAAAACTATTATGGAGTATCTCGAATTTTAATAAATATCACAAATAGATCTTTTCATATATTTTTAGTAGATACTAAAAAAAATGAAAATTTTTCTATTAATATATAAAGATATTAGACAGTCAATCAACCCTTTCAAATACATAAAAATAAATAAAGATATATATAAGGATACCAATGAAGGTTGGTATCCTTTTTATGAGTTGCTTATTATTTGTCTGTCCAATTAGTATTCTAAATTATTTATAGCCCGCTTATCAGTAAATACTAAAGGATGTATATTTAAATCCGAGTTAATCCAACTTTTGAGGCCCATGGCACATAGGAATCGATGCTTTATAAGCGACGGCTGATCCTGCAATTACGAGCCAGCTAATTTCTTTTTTTCTTCATATCTATTGAATAGTTATGTCTTTTTAACTCTGTACAAACTGCATCGATAACATAAAGTTCTTGTACAATAAAATCCCCCTATAAAATTATACTTACAGTTCATTGTTCAATTAATAAAGTAAATATCCTTGTTAATGCAATGGTGTAACGTAAGGAAGCTTATGCCATGAACTTTTTTTTATAAACAAGACTCCATAATTATACGATAACTCGTCATAAAATACTTAGATCGCTAGAAATTCCAATTCCACTATAAACAACGTATCATTAATTTAACAATTTCTTTCTTGCAGTTTTATTTAATCTAAAAACGTATGTTAAGATTTTCCTATTCGATATCTTAAAGAGAGAGGTAAATTATGAAGATTGCATTGATAAGTTGTACAAAATTAAAAGCTGACTATTCATGTGAAACGAAAGAGATGTATCAAAAGTCAACTTTATTTAAGAAAGCTATCAAATACATTGAGCAGCAGGATTTTGAAGATTGGTTTGTTTTATCTGCAAAATATGGCCTTTTAAATAAACAAGAAATAATTAACCCCTATGATTTAACGCTAAATAATATGAAAGTAAAAGAGCGAAAAGAATGGTCTAGATTAGTTTTTAAACAAATAGAAGATTTAAATCTTAACATTGAAAGAATTGATTTCTTTGCAGGTTCTAAATATAGAGAATTTTTAATTCCTAATCTCGAGAACAGAGGGATATTTTGTAATGTACCGCTTCAAGGAAAAGGCATTGGCGAACAATTAAGTTACTATTCGATACATACGGAGTAATCAAAAATGAGGTGTAATGCAGATGACAATTCCCAAAAATATCAATAAAGAGTATATAATAATGGCAATTAAAAAAATTGAAAAAGAAGGGGTTCCAGAAAGAAGAGAATCAACAAGGTTCAATCTATTGTACGAAGGTAAGGTTTATCCCCCTAAATATTTAATTTCAATTGCAAATATCTTTGCAAATGGTAAAGAATATTCTTCCTTATTATTCAGCGGTGGTGAAGAAACAAATAAATTTTTAAAAGGTTTAGGATTTAGAATTATTGAAAATGAATTGGAAATTGATACTAAAAAAAATAGTAATTCTAAGTCCTTGAAAAGTTTTTCTTGGGAGATTATTTCTGAAGATTTGGCAATAAAAACTTTAGATAAATCTGCCTTCCTTCATCATGGAACTGGTATTCCAAGGGATATTAGAGGTTACTTTAATGTTCAACAAATGGAAAAAGGTGAAAGAAAAGAAATTGTTTTAGAATATAGAGAAAATGTCTATCTTGCAGTGATAGAAATGGAAAACCGAAATACATCACGTACTAGACTGTTCTGGAAGTCTGATTTTTCAGATGTAATAAAAAATCGATTTCCAAAAGTCTATATGTACTTTAAAGACAAGGAAGAAGGAAGTGAAATTGATGTTCCAAAACTTAATTTTCAAAAAGTTAGAGGAGAATCTAATAAATATATTGTCGAGTTACTAAGTCCTATTGATAATAAAGTTATAGTGGAGGATATAGAATCTGAAGAAATCGAATGGGACGAACTTAGAACTGATGGTAAAATAATTACTTATTATGGGAAACGATATGAACGTGATCCTATAAACCGTAAACGAGCAATTGAAATTCATGGGCTTTCTTGTTTAGCGTGCGGGTTCAACTTTGAAGAAATTTATGGTGATAGAGGAAAAGACTTCATCGAAGTACATCATGTTAAACCACTAAGTACTATAGGTGAAGAGGTTTCTATTGACCCTATGGAAGACCTTGTACCTGTATGTTCGAATTGCCATAGGATGATACACAGAAAGAAAGAAAAAGTGTTAACCATTGAGGAGTTAAGGGTTATTTTAAGTAATTAACATAAAGTTTGAATATGATGTAAAAAAATAGTGTTGGAGAGAAGTTCCGTTTTGAAAACATAATTAACAAGTATAAGAAATACAGAATTTAATAATTCATTAGAAATCTTTACTGTTTTTGAAGTATCATAAGTAGCTGCTATCATATGCGTTAATTTAAAAGTGCATCATTTAATATTATCAACGAAGATTTGACTTGATTAATTTACTTCATTTTCAATTGCAAGAACATTTTTTGACAAAATATTTAATAATAAACTGTTAAATTATGGTTTAAAATGTGTTAATGTTGTTTTAATTAGATCAGTTTTAATTGGATTTTAACCTTCAGTTTTTTATCAATTTTAAAAATAGTAAAATGTAAAGAGGTGTAAATTTTGTCTGAAATAAGTAACGTAATGGATGATTTTTTAAATCCAAGCTTAAAACAAATTAGACGAAGTATTTTAGATATTGATGATAGTTATAATAATGATTGGGATATTCTTGCTGAATTAATTCAAAACGCAGTAGATGCTATAAAAAAATCTAGCTCTACAGAAATAAAAAAAATAACCCTGAATGTTGACGCTTCCAAAAAATCAATTTCAATTACTGATAATGGTGTAGGAATAGATCCTAAAAAACTACTTGATTTACTAAAACCATTCTCAACAGACAAAGTTGATGATGATGAAACAGTTGGTGAAAAAGGCGTAGGTTTAACGTTTGTTATGTTTAGCTGTAATGATTTTTTTATTAAAAGTGGAAATACAAATGGGACAAGATCAGCAATTGTAAAAGATGCGTATAATTGGAAGTACAGTAATGATAAAAAAATGCTACAGTCGACTTTTACAGATCATAATGAATTGTTTCAAGGAACAATAGTTAATTTAAATAAAATAATGGATAGCCCCATATTCAAGCTTAAATACGAACAATTTAAGTATATATTAAGAACTAAAACTTCATTTGGAAATACAAAACAAATATGGGAAGATGACTTGAATATTATTATAAAATTAATATTTAAAGATCAAAATGGTGAAGAATTTGAAGAAGAAATACCATTCAAGTATTGGTTAATACATGAAGGATTAGCAGGTGAAGATTATATTGATCTAAATGATTTTATAAACTTTATTGAATCTGGTGATAGAACAGATAGGGAAAAGAGAAAAAAGTTAAAAAATAAAATTATAATTTATAAAGGCGAATTTGAACACTCAGATAATCGTAAAATTAAGTATTTTTCATGTTTTGTCCCAAAAAGAAGGGTATGGGATGACTTGTCGGTTGATAATGGGTTAATTACTAAAGAACAATTGGAAAACCCTGAATATTTGAGTAATTTTAATTATGCACGCTTCTCAAATGGTATTTTTACTTCAGTAAAAGGAATGCCTACTGGTATTTCAATTGATCATCCTAACACTGGATATGCTGGGTATTGGTCAAACATTTTTATACTTTTTGAGGACAATAAATTGAAATTTGACATTGGTAGAAAGTCAATCCATGGAAGTCAATCAAAAATACTTCGAGATTATGCAGGTAAAATATTTAATATATATTTGAAATATATAACAAAATATGTTTCAGGAGAAGTTAATCAAGATACACAATGGAATAAAGATGAGATATTTGCTGAAATTGATACGATGATGGATTTGGAGAGTTCGAATACTAAATTTATTAAAAACCCTAAAGATCAGGAAGCAAGTATTGCAGGTATGTTTTTTGAATTGATTGGAAAAGAGAAGATAAGTAATCTAATTCCTTTAACTACTGGATATAGAAACAAATATGATCTATATGCAAAATGGGGTAACAAAAAGGTTGTTATTGAGTTCAAATCAAAATTGAAAAATATACTTAGAGATTTCAACGATGAACAAAAATTATTTGATGAAATAGACTGTATTGTTTGTTGGAATGTCGATGAAGAAGATGAGGAAGCATTGGATTATAGAGGTATAGATATTGATAAAGTAAGCTATTCAAGATTTGATGATACTAATAACAATTTTCCTCATTCAACTCATGTTCTTACCTTATCGGGTCTAACTTCACCTGTGTATGTAATTGATTTGAAAAAGGTAATTGAATAATAATTAATACTTATAAGCATATTACTCAAATATTAAAAAAGGAAAAATAATCCGAAATATGTTACTTTTTATTGAAGTTTTATACGAGATTAGGTATTGATATTTCAATGTAAAAAGTAAAGATGGCTCAAATGGGACATAAACCTTTACGAAAGAATATTAATCAAATGATGAAGACCAAGAATACCAAAAACTGAATTAATCAAGAAATATATTACTGCCTTGCCAGCTAGTAAAGCCAAGTTCAAGTCCTGTTGGGATCACAAAAAACCCTCTTGTTTATCAAGAGGGTTTTTATTGATTAACACTATTTCAACTCTACAATATTAATGTAGTTGTAAAGTTTCAAACAAGAAAAGATACCATTTTTTTAAAAATCCTATAATCCTTCCATATCATTGACAATTTATATATACCCTACCTGAAAAGTTTATACGATCTGTATACTTTCCAAGTAATTCCTTTGCCCGAAGTTTATCGGAAATTTTATCAAATTCGAAGTTTTAATGTAAGTTTACTTACATTAAATTTGTGGAGTTACTATGAATTAAAAAAGAAAACTTTTTGAAAGCATATTTTAAAAAAAATAAGAACATATATTCTGGTTTTGTGATATGGTTTATGGTAAAATAAGGTAGAGTAGAGTTGTAATAGTTGCTTCTCTTTATTGTGTAAATGTAAGTTTTAGTGTAAGTTGCATACACGCTTAAAAGCTAGTTATATCAAGACTTTAAGATGATTATTTTGTTGTAAACGTTATACTCATATTTATTAAATTTTATAGAAAATAAATTTAATAATTGATGTAAATTTGATGTAAAAATAGATGTAAAACGGTGACAAATTGCGATAATTCATAACAGACTTCCTCTCAAAAAACTTGGTTTTACAAGGGTTTATGGCAATTTATAATAATGGTTGATATGTTAATCTTTCTTCGCTAAGAAGGGAGGTGAGAATGTGACTGGTTATGAGATTGCAAATTTAATTATTCAATGTGTTGGAATAACTGCAACTGTAATCTTAAGCATAATCGGTATTATCATTTCTATTAGCAAAAAAAAATAACCACCCTACCCCTCGAATGGTTGTGGTGATTATTTCTTCACTGGATCCGAGGAAAGCAACTTTACCAATTACTACTCGGAAGGGATGTGTTCGCAGCACATCCCTTTTTAGTATATTCTTTATGACTTCATTATAGTCCTTTTAGTATAGTTTGACAATGAAGTTAAAGTTCTTTTAACTGAATGAACAGTTAATTTGCAATTTTTTCATTTGAATTTTGCGATACTTTCTTCGGTGAATTCAGTAGCAGTATTAAAGCGATACCTAAAAATGTCATAAAAATTCCAACTACTTGGGTTGGTGTTGGTTTAAAACCTGTTATGACTGTATCTAACACAATGGCTACTGCAGGATCTAAAAATGTTAACACAGCTATCATATTAGAAGGTAAAAATCGAATATTACCAAAGAATAATGCATAAATAACGCCTGTATGAACAAATCCAATAATCAAAATAAAACTCCAGTTTTCAAAATGCAAGTTTTGAAAAGAATCAAATTTAACAAAAGGAATTAAAAGTAGAAACCCTAATGTTGTCTGAAGTAAAGTCGTAAAATATGAACTTGTTTGTGTAATCCCTTTATTCACAATCATTAATAAACCATAAAAGATTGCCGCAAGAAATGCCCAAATGACACCAGACGAAAGGAATTTATCAATTGTAAAATCAGAATTAATACCGGATAAAAGAATTGAGCCAATAAAACTACTTAGAACCCCAAGTAAAGGTACTATCGTAATTTTTTCTTTATAAATTAAACTACCTAATAAGAATAAAATTACGGGAGCTAAGTAATAAATTGAAACTGAAATTGTAACTGATAAATTTTCAAATGATTTAAATAAAAATACCCAATTTAAAACTAATAGTATCCCACTAAATAATGAAAGAGTAATATCTTTTTTATTAAATATTTCTTTTTTAGCTATTCCTGAAAAATACCAAACAGAAAATAAGAATATACTTGCAAAAACACATCTAATAAAAACTAAATCAATGGCTTTTAAGCCTGTTTTAGGAGCGACGAAACCTACTGTCCCGAAAGTAGCCATTGCAATAATGATACTAATTGTCGCCTTTTTATTTACTGCCAAATTCCCCAATATGTATCACATCCATTTCATATGTAATTTCAATATTCTGTCAAATAAGTATATACTAAACTTTGGTGTTATATCAATTGAATAAATCCTGTAAAAGGAAAATAGCATACTCATAGGGTATTCTTGAGTAAGAAAAATTCAAGGAGAAGTAGAGGTTAATTTCCTTATAGGGTGTTCATGAGGAAGTAAAAAGCCAAAAAGATGAGACATACCTCCTCAAAAAGGGTACATGAAGAAGTAAAAGGGCAATAAGATGAGATTAACNNGTTCATGAGGAAGTAAAATGCCAAAAAGATGAGACATACTACCTCATAAAGAGTTCATGAGGAAGTAAAATGGCAAAAAGACGAGATTTCTTTACTCATAAAAAGTTCATAATAAATATATTTTCCACGCCTATTAAGATTTCAAAATCAAAGTTTTCATTAAATTCTGTTTAAATTAATAGGCAAATATATAGATTTCATTTATACTATATTTTGTAGTTTAAAGAATTTTTTAGTAAAAATATGTCAAATATGTGGCAACGATTTAAAGAAGTGGGGGGAATTTTAATGAATATCGTAGTAGTAAATGGTTCACCTAGAGCAAATGGTCGAACTAGATTCTTAGCAAAACAAATCGCAGACTCTAATAATTTTACAAATTTAGATTTAGCATTTGAACAAGTTCCTCTTTATAACGGGGAAGCTGAACAAAAAGAAATAGAAGCAGTTAGAGCAATTAGAGAATTACTAGTTAAAGCTGATGGAATCGTTATTTGTACGCCAGAGTACAATAATGCGATGAGTGGAGCTTTAAAAAACCTAGTTGAACTATTAGGATCTGAGCCATTTAAGAAAAAGCCAATCTCATTATTAGCAGTAGCTGGTGGTGGAAAAGGTGGTATAAACGCTTTAAATAGTTTGAGAACTGTAATTCGTGGTGTTTATGGAAATGCATTACCAAAACAACTAGTTTTAGATCCAGTTGATTTTGAAAATGACACAGTTGTTAAGCCTGAAGCTTTTGCAAAAGTAGCTGAAGTAATTGATGAATTAAAAGAATATGTACAAAAAGAAATTTTATATAAAGAATACATAGAATCAAATAGTGTTTCTAAGTAATAAAAATGGTCCTAATCAATTATTGGTTAGGACCATTAAAAATAGCTTAACATTTTTGTTAAGCTTAAAGTAAAAACGATTTATCATTTACATTTCTAATAGGAAAGTTTACTTTGTATCGTACAGCGATAATTCTGATAGCTGTTGTAATTAGAAAACAAATATACAAAGATTGCAGTTTAGTAAATTCACCATGTGTAAATAAAATTGTTATAGAGCCAATAATTGCTGCAATTGCATAAATTTCTTTTCGGAATACAAATGGAATTTCTCTTGCGAATACATCTCGCATAATTCCACCACCAATTCCAGTAATTAAACCCATCGAAATAATTAAAAAAGAACCTTTTAAACCGTGATCAATTGCCGAATATGAACCAACTGCAGTAAAAACACCTAGACCAATTGCATCAGTAATGATTAAAGTTGATTGAAACTGCATTGTTCGTTGATAAAATAACCAAGTTACAATTGAAACGACTGTACTTACCATAAAGTATTGAGGTTTTGCGAAAGCATTCGGTACTGTTTGACCTAAAATAATATCTCGAATTAACCCTCCGCCAAGCGCAGTACAAGCTGCTAAAAAAACAACTCCAAATAAGTCCAATTTCTTTTGAATACCAACCAAAGTACCAGAAATGCTAGCAGCTATAATCCCTGCATAAACAAAAACCTCGATCAAAATCATCCATTCTATCCCCTTAATTCCATTTTCTATGATTCATTTTAGCAACAGGTAGGGACTATTACAATATTAAAATAACTTTGAAAACGCTTCATTTAAAAAAATTTTTTTACATAAAAAATTTACTGTATTTTACATAAAAATCACTTGAAATTTATAGATTGGAGAGGTTAAAATGCAAAATAAAATTAAACAACATAAAAATAAAATTGTTTCAAAAGAAATTCAATTAATAATGGACAAATTTAATATTGTTGGGTGTCAAGCTGCTGCAGTTTTAAAAGATAAACTGATTTGGTCTGATGCTTATGGTTATCGTAATATAGAAACAAAAGATTTAGTTACAGAATATACGATGTTTCGAATTGCTTCTATTACAAAACTATTTACGGCTACAGCTATCATGCAATTAGTCGAAAGAAAATTAATAGATTTAAATCAAGATATTAGTCATTATTTAGGTTTTAAAGTAAGAAATCCTAAATTCCCTAATTCTTATATTACGTTGATGCAAATATTAACTCATACTTCCTCACTTAACTCAGACGATGCTTCAAATAGTGTTTATGCAAAGTTCATTAAAGATGGACATTCAAATTTTTCTTTACAACTTATAGAATTATTTGATGAAAATGGGGAGTATTTTACGAAAGAAATATGGGGGGATTGGAAACCAGGAGATCAATGGATGTACTCAAATATTGGTGCGATCATATGCGGTGCAATTATAGAAAAAGTCACTAAATTACGTTTTGATCAATATATCAAACAAAATATTTTTGAACCTTTAGAAATGAAAAATGTAGCTTTTTCATATTCGAATTTTAATAAAAGCCATGAACTAGCAAACATATATGAAAAAAATAAAGATACAAACGAATATAAAGTATCAATTGATGATGCTAGGCAAAGTGGGTATTCGAAAACTCATTGGGATCAATATATCATAGGCAATCATGGAGGATTGTTTGAACCTCAAGGTGGACTAAGGACATCCGCAGTTGAATTAAGTAAATTTTTACGGGCACATATGTTAAATGGAAATTTAAATGGACAACTTCTTGGACAAAAAACGTCAAAATTAATGAAATCAACTCAATGGTCTAGAGAAGAAAATAATCATTTCTTTAGTAAAATGGGTCTTGGTTTTCATATTAGCCACGACTTCTTACCGGGTTACAAAGAAATGATCGGCCATGCGGGTGAAGCATACGGATTAATCAGCAACTTATATTGGCATGAAGAAAAACATTTCGGTATAATTTTTATTTTAAACGGATGTCAGTTCGATTTATCTGAAGATTCAAGATTTGAAGTAGAAAAAGAATTAGCAGAAGTTATTTATAAACATGTTATTGAAGAACGATTATTAAAATAATAATAAATAGTGAATCGTTGTCCTATACAACAATTTTTTATTTCTGTTCGATCGTGAAGTAAAAAATACTCTCTTTCAGACTTAAATTATTTGTCTAACTGCAGTCTCAGTTAAAAGGATCTATTTTACAATAGGTCTTTTTTTATTTGTAATAGAAAATCTCAATTAAATTTTCATCAATTTTTCATAAAACTTTTATATAATAATTTCCGATCAAAAAAAATGGAGGAAATTTTATGAACTACTCAATATTTAAATTAATAAATAGTTTTGCAGGCAAATGGCCTGCATTAGATAATGTAATGATATTTTTATCTAAATCTGCCATTTTAATCGTAATAGCACTTTTAGCTTATTTATGGATTCAAAAAGGTAACGAACGTAAGTATACAGCTTTTTATATCGTACTAACACTTATATTAGCACTAGGTGGTAACTTTATTATCCATCAATTTTATTACCACGCGCGACCATTCGTTAATCACCATGTGACGAAGCTGATTACACATTCATCTGATTCATCTTTTATAAGTGATCACGGGACATTAGTATTTTCTACTGCGCTTATTTTATTGTTTAGAAAAGATCGTTTAGGGTTGATTTCATTGGTTTGGGCGATATTAGTTGGTATTTCAAGAATCTTTGTTGGAGTACATTATCCTTTTGATATAATTGGTGCATTTATTTTGGCGGGTATAGTTGCAATTGTTGTTTTAAAAACATCATCATTAACGGAACCATTAATGAAAATATTATTAAAAATTTATGAAAGAATAATAAACAAGTTACCAATTAATACGAAAAAGAATTTAAGTTCCTGATTAAGAACTTAATAGAGGAGACATTTATTGAAAATTTTATTTGCTGAAGACGATCAAAAATTAGGAAAAATGACAACCCATTTGTTAAAAACACAAACTCCATTTCAAATCGAATGGACAACTAATGGGAAGCAAGCATTGGAGTTAGCAACCTATTATGACTTTGATTTACTTATTTTGGACTGGATGTTACCTGAGATTAGTGGTTTAGAAATATGCAAAATGCTTAGAATAGATGGATTTAAAGGACCAATCTTAATGTTAACAGCGAGAGATAGTATTAATCACCGTGTTGAAGGATTAGAAGCTGGAGCGGATGACTATTTAATCAAACCATTTGATTTTAGTGAGCTGGCCGCAAGAATTAAAGTACTCAATCGAAGAAATTTTGCGCCACTTCAAGATGAAATAATCTCGATTGAAGACTTAACATATAATCGGACAAATTTTAGTTTAAGTAGAGGCAATGAACAAATAATTTTAACGCAAAGAGAATTACAACTATTTGATTTATTAGTAAAAAATAGAGGGATTGTGCTTACTAGAGAAGTTATTTTTGAAAGAGTTTGGGGAATTGAATCAGAAGTAACAAGTAATGCTGTTGAAGCGTATGTAAAAAATCTAAGAAAAAAAATTGATCCACCAAATCAGACTTATATAAAGAGTGTTAGAGGTGTTGGTTATACAATCGAAAAATGAGATCTCATTATTTCAACAAATTAGCAAGCGATTAACATTTTTCAATCTTAGAATTTTAATGATTTTTATTATTTTATTTAATATTTCAGTAGGAATTGTTTTGTCGTTTTACATTTACTTAGACCAAAAGAGCGATCTTATTACAGTATTAAAGCAAGAAATAAAAGAAGTAAAAATGAATGCTGCATCTCTAGGTCCAAATGATGACAATACTCAAAGAAAACATAAACGTAAAAATGTTTATTTTAATTATTTTTTAAATAAAAATAACGGATTTGAAATCTATGATGAAACAGCACCTGGGTATACAAAGGATATAGAAAAAGTTTTAAAACAGATTAATCCAAATCATAATAAAGTCGTTATTAAACGAATTGTTCCACATGATAAGGAAGAACTAAATTTAATGATTGCTGCAGAAAAGGTGTATGATTCATCAAATCATTATCTCGGTACAATTTATAGTGGTAAAGATTTATCATCAGTTATTTATTTAATAAAGCAGTTTATCAGTATCTCATTTTTACTCTCAATTATCTTTTGTTTTATGGCGTACTACTTCGGAAAGAAAATTACAAATCAGGCAATGGAACCAATTATTGCGTCTTATAAAGAACAGCAAGAATTTGTGGAAAATGCTTCACATGAACTAAGAACACCATTATCGGTATTACAAGCTGGTATTGATGTATTGAGTGTTGAACAAAATCGACTTTCTGATTTCGGAAAAGAAACCTTATCCGATTTAAAAAAGGAATTAAGTGATACGCGTAATCTAGTTCATCAATTACTGTTTCTAGCAAGACTTGATCATAAACAAATCGCTAAAGTAAATATTGAAGAATTTAGAATCGATGAATTTTCTGAACAAATTCAAAAAGCATGGCAATATAAAGCATCAGAAAAAAAACAAAAAATACAGCTATTAAATGATAAAAAATTTATCGTTAAAACGAATCAAGAAAGTCTAAAACAATTGATTAATATCTTTGTTGATAATGCAATTAAATACTCACTTGAGGATCGTACAATTTCGTTAAATTACTACGTGAGATCAGAAAAAAAAGCAAACTATTTCTATTATGAAATAAATGATAACGGTATTGGAATTGCAAAAGAGCTACAAGATAAAATATTTAATCGGTTTTATCGAATCGAAGAGCATAGGTCAAGGGATGAAGGTAATACTGGTCTCGGCTTATCGATCGCAAAATCGATTATAGAGTCTTTAAATGGAGAAATTATTGTTAATAGCGAAATCGGTAAAGGTAGCAGTTTTAAAATTAAAATTCCGATTTCAAATTTGTTTCAAATTAAGACAACCATATAGAGAAAATTTTGGGGGAGTTAGAGTTATATGGAGATTATTAAAAATTTAATTGATCTCATATTGCATTTAGATCAACATTTATTAACTTTTGTGCATAACTATGGGGCAATAACTTATTTCATCTTATTTTTCATTATTTTATTGGAAACAGGACTTGTTGTGACACCATTTTTACCAGGAGATTCATTAATTTTTACAGCAGGTGCACTTGCTTCCTTACATTTATTAAACTTTTTTGGATTATTAATCCTTTTCATAGTCGCAGCTAGTTTTGGTGATTCTTTAAATTATTTTATAGGTAGGAAATTCGGAAGTAAATTAAGTAAAAGTAAAAAAATAAATACTAAATACATTCATGAAACTGAAAACTTTTACAAACAAAAAGGTTCTAAATTTATTGTATTAGCAAGGTTTATTCCGATTGTAAGAACTTTTGCTCCATTTGTAGCAGGGATTGGTGAAATGAACTATTCAAAATTTATTTCATATAACATTTTCGGAGCGACACTTTGGGTTGGACTAATGGTGTCGATTGGTTACTTTTTTGGAAATATTCCTTTTGTTAAAAATCATTTTGGGCTATTAACGATTGGAATCATTTTCGTTTCAATCATTCCAATAATAATCGATGTAATTAGAAAATTTATTAAGAAAAAAAATTGAAACAAAATTAATCAATTTTAGTAAAACATAATACAATTTTCATTAAATTTTCACTTTAATTTTGTACATTTGTTGTATATAAAGGGAGGCGAATATGGATCATGTTTTCTAATATTTTTTTTAAAATTTGAAAGGAATAGGTCAAAATGATTAGTAATTGGATAAAAAATAAATCTGAGAGAAAATTAATTTATATAGCATTAGCAATTTCGATCATTATTTTCATCATTGCAGGGTGGAAAGTTTCGCATCGAACTGAATTATTTACGAATATGGGACCACAGATACAACATGGTTTTCATAAAATAAATCCATTAAAAATGTATGCGAAAGATAAAGGTTCCCTTGGAAGAATAGGTGTATATGCGGCATTTATTCTCTTTCCACTATACTTTTTAATTCGATTTAAAAAATTAAATGACAAAAAGCAATTTAAGAAATACTTAGCTAAATTATTGAAATGGTGTAAGTTAATACATGTCCCAATTTCGTTAATTACTTTTGCTTTAATTACAGTACACTCTGTGATTATGACTTTTTTTGAATGGAAAACAGATGCTGTTTATATTTCAGGTGTTATAACTTATTTGCTCTTAGTTCCATTAGGGATATTCGGTTTTTTAAGATATAAACGAAAAGATAAAAACTGGCATTACTATCTTTCATTTGCAGTTGTAATCTCAATGTTAATTCATACATTCGTTTAATTAATTTGTCTATTCAAAAGAGGTTGATTAGTATGGTATTGCAGCCTAAAATACTTGTCGTTACATCGAGTTTTGGAAATGGGCATAAAGAAGTATCAAAAGCGCTAAAAAGTGAGTTTGAACATATTAACTTTAACGATGTAACAATTATTGATATATACGAAGAAGCATATCCAACAATAAATGTATTTGCAAAAAATATTCATTTGCAATTATTCCAACATGCCCAAACAATTTATAAATGGTTCTTCTATGGGACTGAGAAATTATTCAGTACAGTCATTTTTGACAGGCTTTTAGAATTATGCGGAAAGAATATAAAAAGTATTCTTCAAAAAGAGAAGCCTGATATTATCATTACTACATTTCCAGTAGGGTCTGTAGCAAAATGGAAGAAATATTCATCACATCCTTGCAAATTATATACAGTTGTTACCGACTATTATATTCACCGTTCATGGATTCATAATGAAATCGATCGCTACTATATAGCGACGGAAGGATTAATACATCAAATGGTCAATTTAGGCGTTTCTTTATCGAAAATATTTGTATCTGGCATACCTCTTCGCCAAGAATTTAAAGAAATAGATTTTTTAAATGAAGGTACAAGTAAATCGAAATCAAACGACCAAATCTTAATAGTTGCTGGAGCAGTTGGATTATTAAAGGACGTAGAAAAAATGGCCAAGCAGTTACTTGCTGAAACAAAACTTAATGTAGCAGTTGTCTGTGGCTATAATCGCATACTTTATAATAAATTATGTAAGTTAAATGAAGAATACAAAGACCGCCTACAAGTATTTGGCTACGTAAATAATATACGTAATTTGTATAAAAAATCTGATCTCTTAATTACGAAGCCTGGTGGTATTACATTATCAGAATGTATTGCATGTAATTTACCGACAATCCTATATAAACCAACACCAGGACAAGAAAAAGAGAATTCCCGAATATTTGAAAATGCTGGTGCTTCAGTAACAGTAAAGTCGTTAAATGAATTAACTTTTTATATTAATCGAATTCTTTTCAAATCAAATCATTTAGAACAAATGAAATCATCTTTAACCGCATTAAATAAAGGATTTAGTTCACAATTAATTGTCAATGATATTTTTAGTTCCATTTCTTAAGAGTGTTATGACTAATAACTTTATGAATACGTAAAAACACCACAAGGTAAAGAGATTCCTTGTGGTGTTTAGTTTTAATTTAGCTAATGATCAATCCTAACAAATTGATATTGGTTTTGTAAACAATGTTCAATAAATCTCTCTAATGCTTTTATTGTATGAATAGGAGCATCCTCATCTGCACCAAATGTATCTCCATTATCATGTAATAAAATAATTGCTCCTGGTTTCGTTTGATTTAACAAAAGACTATAAATGCCTTCACTTCCTTTTTTACTACTCCAATCATTTGCCATTACAGACCATAAAATAATTTTAAGCTTTTTCTGAAATAGGAGTGGAAGTGAAGCTAACCCCCAAGGTGGTCGATAATAAAGTGGGTCATCGTTCGTTATTTTCTTAATAATACTTGCAGTCTTTTCTATTTGATTTTTTAATTGTTTTGGACTGAGAAACCAATTACATTTATGTTTATAATTGTGTATTCCGATTAAGTGACCATCTTCATGTATTCTTTTAATGATCGTAGGATACTTTTCTGCCGCTGAACCTAATACAAAAAAAGTTGCTTTAATTGAATGACTTTGGAGTAAATCTAAAAGTAAATTCGTATAAACTTGATGTGGACCATCATCAAAAGTTAAAGCAATTCGTTTTTGACTTTTAGAAGAAACTCGATGGATTGAAAAAATTTTAAATAAACGTGTTAGTATACTCGGGATTGGTCCATAAAGAATAAATAATAATAATAGTAAACCCCCGATTATGATGAAAATTCTAAGCATATATTCTCCTTAATTAACTTTAAATAATAATAATCATATAACATTATTATAGTCCAGTTTACTATTTGTTGGTAATTAAAAGCAGATAATATTATGATGAAATTAGATTGTGCTATCGAAATGTGAGTAGGAGATAATATGAGAAAGATTATTTCAATCCAAGGCCAAATGGCTAGTGGGAAAACAACACTTGCGAAAAGATTAGAAAATTAATTGGAAAATTAACTAGTAATATAAGAAAATCCTTATCCAATTGTTCAAAGTAGAAATAATTTAAATCTTGATATACATACATTAGAGGGGTTTATAAAAAATCAGCAATTATTTATTGGAGCAGAAATTAAGCGATTTAATCATTTTCATAATGAAAATATTCTTTTTGATCGTGGTCCAGAAGATATCGAATTTTATACGCTCTTTTTTCCTATCGCAAACGGTTATTCATGGGATATAGAATATTATTTAATAGGTGAATTAAATCAACTTAGAAAATGCAGATCTGATTTAATTATTTATTTAGATGCTGAATTTGAAACTCTTGATAGAAGAAAACAAAAATTATTTGTCAAAAAGAAGAAGTTCAAATGATCAAAATATGAAATTATATCAATATGAAAAAGAATGGTATAAGCAGGTTAACACTAAATTTATAGATGTAAATGAGAAGGCTATAATTGAAGTAGAAAAATCAATTTTGGAAATATTAACGAATAATAATTTTCTAAGAAAATGAAAATCACTTTAGTAAAAAGGGATTACACCTATTACATAGAATTAATACAATATACGTTTCGAATTTTCCATTTTTAACTAATGAAGTTTAATAATGGTATTGAAATACATACACAAAATTGGATAAATAGATTTGTGTAAAGAATAAAAATTTTGAGGTGAACAATATGATCGTAGTTACAACTGAAAACATTGAAGGCTATAAACTAGTTGAAGTAAAGGGTCCTGTATTTGGAGTTATTGTACGTAGTAGAGGACTTGGTGGAGATATTTTAGCTGGTCTAAAAAGTCTTGTTGGTGGAGAAATCAAACAATACACTGCAATGCTTGAAGATGCAAGAAAAGAAGCGATGGATCGAATGACTAAAAATGCTAGTGAAATGGATGCAAATGCAATTATCATGATGCGCTTTGATTCAGGAGAAATAGGGCAAAACATGAGTGAAATTGTCGCTTATGGAACGGCAGTTTTAGTCGAGAAAATATGATAAAAAAACCTTGTCATTTCAAGGTTTTTTTATTTTAAGTTTTATAGAATAAAATATAAATAAAAAAAGTGCGGACAAATTCACGGACAAGTTTACAAGAAAACCACACGAAGAGTTCTCTTTTTACTTGTCCTTAAATAACAATTAGTTATAAAAAAAGAAATGTCGATATTTAATTTCTACAATTTCTATATTAATTCAATTACTTTAACAAGATGAAGTTATTAGAGGGTAGCGTTTTCCTTAAAGTAGTTTAATAAACTCTTGAAATATTAAATCTGATAGACTAGAATAATAATATCTAATAAATTAAATAATAATTTGTTAACAATTAGTTAAGATGCCTTAGGGCTTAATAGGGAATCTGGAGCATTACCAGAACTGTCCCCGCAACTGTAAGTGTGGACGAAATAGACAAACCACTGAAACGTTTATATGGACGTTACGGGAAGGGTCTAAAGTAGGAAGATACACAAGTCAGGAGACCTGTCTTAGCTTTTAAAGTTTCGATTTCTTCGGGGGTTGAGAAGATGAAACGTTTGGACAAAAAGGATTATTTATTAACTTTTTTTGTGCTGGCGTTTTATCCGTTCAACTTTTGTTGAACGGATTTTTTCGTTTTAATGATTCTAAATCATCTTTTTATGCCTCTAGAAGAAACAAGTCTTTTTAAAAATTGAATAGATTAGGATTGGTGCACAATGAAAATTGTGCTTAATAGGGAAGTACGGTTTAAATCCGTCACGGTACCCGCCACTGTAAGGGGAGTTCATTGCAGATGTCACTGAAGGAATTTGGGAAGACGCAATAGAATGATGAACCTAAGTCAGGAGACCTGCCTTTACCTAATAGCTTCAATCAACCTACGGGAACATAGGTAGAAGTGCTGAACTTACATCGCTATTTTTTTGTGTATTTATTCTGCACCCCTATGTCCATAGGGGTGCTTTTTTTATGAAAAAACGAAAGGGAGTATGTTACATGACTACTTGGAATTTACAAGGGACGAAACACCATGTCCTCATTTGTAACGGCAGCAGCTGTATGAGAAAGGGTGGGGAGGAAGCGACACAAGCAATACGGAATGAAATCACCAATTTAAGCTTAGATTCAATCATACATACTACAAGAACGAGATGCAATGGGAGATGTAAGGATGCACCTGTTGCCATCGTCTATCCTTCAGGGACTTGGTATAAAAACGTAACCCCAGAAGTGGGAACTACGATTGTAAAGCGTCATCTGGCTGAAGGTCATTGCCTTCAGGAGCATTCGATCTATCAATATTCCGAAGCTGGATTCATACATCCAGAAGGGTCGGAATGCATCGAAGGAATACAAAAAGCGGTTAAAGAAAAGATTTAACAGCGGATAGTAGCTGGATTCTGTTTAGAATTGTGGAAGGTGGCGTAATAGTGTGAAAGGTAAATTATTGGTTATTGGTTTTGGCCCTGGTGATGAAAAACATATTACCGGACGGGCAAAGGAAGCCATCCAAGAAAGTGATATCATTATCGGCTACAAAACCTACGTTGATTTAATCAAGGGATTAATAGCTGGAAAGCAAATCATCAGCACAGGAATGACAGAAGAAGTGAGCCGTGCCCAGGAGGCTGTGAAACAAGCTGAGCTCGGTTACACGGTAGCTGTCATTTCGAGCGGTGATGCCGGTGTATATGGAATGGCAGGACTTGTTTACGAGGTGCTAATTGAAAAAGGCTGGAAAAAAGACTCAGGGGTAAAAGTGGAGGTGGTCCCTGGCATTTCTGCCATCAACTCCTGTGCTGCTTTATTAGGCGCGCCGGTCATGCATGATGCCTGTACGATTAGCTTAAGTGACCATTTAACACCGTGGAGCTTGATCGAGAAACGAATCGAAGCAGCCGCTCAAGCTGATTTTGTGATTGCCCTATACAATCCAAAAAGCGGGAGAAGAACACGGCAGATCATGGAAGCACAAAAAATACTACTAAAATACCGCTCCCCAGATACCCCTGTAGGATTGGTAAAGAGTGCCTACCGTGATAGTCAAAAGATCGTCTTAACAAATTTACAAGAGATGTTAGAACATGAAATTGGCATGTTAACTACCGTTTTAATAGGCAACTCTTCAACATTTTTCTACGATGAATTGATGATTACTCCGCGTGGTTATCAGCGGAAGTATACATTAAATCAGGCAATTCAACCTTTGAAACCGCATCAGCGTCTGCAAAAGGAAGCCGAACCATGGGCACTGGAGCAAATGGAAGATGTAATGCCAGTAAACAAGAAACTAGTCACCCCAATCTTAGTGAAAGAGTCGCCAAGAGAGTTGGCTGAGGAAGCCTTGCAAATGATCCTTGGTGAGACTTATGAACGAACTCAAGGTTCAATTGTGAAGCAAGACTTTCAATCTATTTTTGAGGTAGCGGTCAGCCCTGGTGTCGCCAATAAAAAATTTACCGCGCATCAGATGGTCATTCTTTCCGAAATTGTCGGAGAAGAAGGAGTCATGGAATACACACAAGACCATTTTATGAAGCTGCAAATTTTAACCTCTAAGCCTGATGAGATTATTGAAAAACTAACGGCAGCCAACTTTTTGATTGCTCCTGTTGGCGACGTATTAACCGTAAAAGCCTGTGATTTTTGTGACGGAGAAAAGAAGGATTCCATCCCTTATGCCGATGAGCTTCAAGAAAGGCTTGGCGGCATGGAACTCCCAAAAGAATTGAAACTTGGTGTGAATGGCTGCGGCATGGCCTGTTATGGAGCCGTAAAAGAAGATATTGGCATTGTCTACCGTAAAGGAGCATTTGATTTGTTTTTAGGAGCCAAGACAGCAGGAAGAACCGCTCATAATGGCCAAATCGTAGCTGAAGGAATCGCGCCGGACAAAATTGTCGGAATCATAGAGGGGATTGTTCAAGAGTACCAACAAAAGGCGTATCCAAATGAACGTTTCTATAAATTTTTTAAACGGGTCAAAGAAGTTCAAGGTTTTGTGTACCAGGATATCACACCAAATCTTAAAATCGAAGCAGCTGTTTGCGGGGAATAAAGGAGAGAAGTCTAGCGATAATTGGCAGGTAAGGCATTTACAAACAAAGGGGAGGAAATATTTTGAGAGCAATTTTATTTGTGGGGCATGGAAGTAGAGATCAAGAGGGAAATCAGCAGGTTCGTGAGTTCATCCGTGAGATGAGAAAGACTTGGGAAGGTTCTTTCCTTGTCGAGACGTGTTTTTTAGAATTTGAACGACCAACAGTGAATCAAGGCATCGATCTATGTGTGGAGAAAGGAGCCGACCATGTTGTCTTGATTCCGATAATGCTCTTACAAGCAGGACACTCCAAAATTCATATTCCAGCAGCTATTGATGAGGCAAAGAATAAATATCCACTTGTTCAATTTACTTATGGCCGGCCAATTGGTGTTCATGAGGAAACATTTGAAATTCTAAAAACTAGATTAATGGAAATTGGCGAGAATGTGGAAACCATTGAAGACGATACGGCTGTCCTTTTGTTAGGACGTGGCGGAAGCGATCCCGATGCGAATAGTGATTTATATAAAATTGCTAGATTACTATGGGAAAAAACAAACTATAAAATCGTCGAACCTGCTTTTATGGGGGTGACCAATCCCTCTGTGAACGAAGGGATTGAGCGCTGTATTAAGCTTGGAGCAAAAAAAGTAGTAATCCTGCCTTACTTTCTATTCACTGGCATCCTGATTAAACGGTTAGAAGATATGATGGTACCTATTCAAAATCAATATCCCGCTGTCGAAATTCAGCAGGCTGACTATTTTGGTTATCATCCAAAATTACAGACGATTTTAATAGATCGGGTGGAAGAAGCCCTACGTGATGAGGTGAAGATGAACTGCGATACTTGCCAATATCGTCTTAATGTGATGGAACATATCGATCATCACCACCACCATGATCATGACCACGATCATCATCACGGCCATGACCATCACCATCACCATGATCACGAACATGCGGTGCAAAAGGCTGGAGATAGAGGATGATCTTCGTGTTAGCCGGAACAAGTGATGCAAGAGCCCTTGCTTTAGAAATAAAAAAGGAAGGCTTCAATCTCCTTGCCTCAGTAGTCACAGAAAATGCAGCGGTTGAATTAATGGAGTCAAGTATATGTGTTCAAATCGGCAGATTAACGGATGTAGACATGGTGGAGTTGATTGAAACAAAAGGTATTCAAGCGGTTGTCGATGCCAGTCATCCGTTTGCGGAAGAAGCTTCGAAAAACGCAATCAAGGCGTCTGAAACGACGGGAATCCACTATATTCGATATGAACGGGAGTCACAAAATTTCCAATATGACAAAATGAAATTCGTAGAAAGCTACGAGGAAGCTGCCGAGCTTGCATTGGCCAATAAAGGCGTGGTGATGTTGACGACAGGTAGCAAGACGCTTCAAATTTTCACAGAAAAACTATTAGGTAACCCGGACATTCGCTTGATCGCCAGGATGCTGCCTCGTGTGGATAATATGGAAAAATGTGAGCAATTAGGGCTGCCGCAGAAAAATATTATTGCGATCCAGGGCCCATTTACAAAAGAGTTCGACAAAGCCCTATATAAGCAATATGGTGTGACCTTAATGGTGACTAAAGAGAGTGGGAAAGTCGGATCGGTCGATGAAAAGGTGGAAGCCGCCAAGGAACTGGGGATTGAGGTAATCCTTATTGGTCGCCCGAAACTAAATTATGGCACCGTCTATGCTAATTTTATTGATGTCATCGCAGAATTACATAAAAAGATTGGTTCCACACCAAGATCACAACAGAACAATCATTTTAATACAGGAGTGAGATAAATGGATTTTCGTACCGAATTTAAACCGTTAACCGTCCAACCGGAACAGATTGAAGGTAAAAGTTTTGAAATGATTAATGAAGAAATTGGTGAGCACCCTTTTACCGAGGAACAGTATCCAATTGTCCAGCGTATCATCCATGCATCCGCTGATTTTGAACTCGGGCAAAGCGTCCTTTTCCATCCTGACGCTATTCAATCCGGTATTCGGGCGATTCGGAGCGGGAAAATGGTAGTTGCAGATGTTCAAATGATTCAAAGTGGGGCAAATAAAGCAAGAATTCAAAAATTCGGAGGAGAAATCAAAGTCTATATTTCCGACCCGGATGTCATCCAGGAAGCCAAACGGCTGAATACAACAAGGGCGATTATTTCGATGCGGAAGGCGATCAAAGAAGCAGATGGCGGTATTTTTGCCATTGGGAATGCCCCAACCGCCTTACTCGAACTTATCCGCCTGATTAAAGAAGGAGAAGCAAAACCTGGTCTTGTTATTGGATTGCCTGTTGGGTTTGTTTCTGCGGCTGAGTCAAAAGAAGAACTAGCTAAGCTCGATATCCCATTCATCACCAATATTGGCCGGAAAGGTGGCAGTACCGTGACCGTTGCCGCATTAAATGCCATTTCTATTATGGCTGAACGGGGATAACCCATGCAGGAAGTACCAAAAGGAAAGCTGCGGGAAGGATATACGACTGGGGCCTGCGCAACAGCAACAACCAAAGCAGCGCTGACGGCATTAATTACCGGTGAACCGCAAACAGAATCAACGATATACTTGCCCGTTAAGCGGTTTGCAACCTTCCAGGTAGATGGCTGTGAAGTAATGGAACAAACGGCTACCGCCAGTACGATAAAAGACGCGGGGGATGACCCAGATGCCACCCATGGGGCCTTGATTGTTTCCACTGTGTCATGGCTCGATGAACCAGGCATTGTGCTTGATGGGGGAATTGGAGTTGGACGCGTTACAAAGGACGGCTTGCCCGTTCCAGTCGGCGAGGCCGCTATTAACCCCGTTCCCCGCAGGATGATCTGCGAGACAGCCGAAGGGGTATTAAAAGAATTCGGGATTACAAGAGGCATTAAAATCGTCATTTCCGTACCAGCTGGTGAAGAAATCGCCAAAAAAACACTCAATGGACGCTTAGGAATCATTGGCGGGATTTCTATTCTCGGAACCCGTGGGATTGTCGTTCCTTTTTCCACAGCCGCTTATAAAGCCAGTATCATTCAGGCAATTAGTGTTGCCCGGGCAAGTGGCTGCGAGCACGTTGTCATTACAACAGGCGGGCGGAGCGAGAAAAATGCCATGAAGCAATTCCCCGAGCTGTCTGAAGAAGCTTTTATCGAAATGGGTGACTTTGTCGGGTTTACCCTTAAACAATGCAAGAAGCAAGAGGTAAAGAGAGTTTCGATGGTCGGCATGATGGGGAAATTTTCAAAAGTGGCAATGGGGATCATGATGGTCCACTCAAAAAGTGCCCCGATAGATTTTGATTTTTTAGCTGAGGTGGCAAGTCGTACCGGTGCTGATGCGACTATGGTCGAGGAAATTCGAACTGCCAATACGGCATCACAGGTTGGTGATTTGATGACAGCACAGGGCCACCTATCCTTTTTCGAAATGCTTAGCGACTATTGCTGCGACGCTGCGTTAAAGGAAGTCGATGGTGGGATCGACATAGATACGACCCTTTATACTATGAAGGGGCAATTGTTAGGAAAGGCGGTGCGTAAGAGTGGCATCAATTAAAATGATCGGCATTGGGGACGAAGGGAAAGTCAGCCTACTCCCGATGTACGAAAAGTGGATTAATGAAAGTGACCTATTAATAGGAGGAAAAAGACAGCTTGCTTTTTTTTCTGAATTCGCCGGCGAAAAAATGGCGATCGAAGGCGGCCTTAATTCTCTAGTGGAACGGTTGCAGTCGGAGACTAGAAACGTAGTGATTCTAGCTTCAGGAGACCCGTTATTCTATGGAATTGGAAGCTATTTATCTTCTAAAATCGATTTGGATATTTATCCATATATAAGTTCAATCCAGCTTGCTTTTGCCAAAATGAAAGAAAGATGGCAGGATGCTTATTTTACTAGTGTTCACGGCAGGAGTATAAAAGGGTTGGCACAGCGAGTGGATGGAAAAAAAACAGTCGCGATCTTAACCGACACAGAAAATTCTCCAAATAAAATCGCTCAATATTTGCTTTCCTTTGGCATGACTGAATATGAGGCGTTTGTGGGCGAGAACCTTGGCAGTGACAAGGAACGATGCCGCTGGTTTACCCTTTCTGAAATGATGGATGAAGAGTTTTCACCGCTCAATGTAGTAATTCTTAAAAAAAAGGGTGAAAGCCCACATTGGCCCATTGGCATTGACGATTCGGAATTTTTACAGCGTAAACCAGATAAGGGCTTAATTACAAAAAAAGAAATTCGGACACTAAGCATTAGTGGCCTAAGGTTAAAAGAAGATAGCACAGTTTGGGATATTGGGACATGCACAGGTTCTGTTGCGATTGAGGCTGCGAAAATCGCCAGGGAAGGACAAGTGTTTGCCATCGAAAAGAACGAGGGCGACTTAGAAAACTGTAAGCAAAATTTAGCAAAATTTCGTGTGGATGCAACACTCGTCCATGGGAAAGCACCAGAGGGATTAGAAACCTTCCCGGATCCGGATGCGGTATTTATTGGCGGGACGGCAGGTGGGATGGAAGACATTTTGGATATTTGCTGTAGCCGCTTGAAAGAGTGTGGACGCATTGTCTTAAATGCCGTCACAATTGAAAATCTTTCAGAAGCGATACTTGTGTTTAAAGAGCGGGGATATGAGACGAACATTACTCTTGCTCAAATATCCAGAAGTAAGCCCATTTTGAATTTGACAAGATTTGATGCATTAAATCCTATTTACATAATCGAAGCATGGCGCAAGGAAGGGGAGTAAATATGTTAGGTACATTATATGGCCTTGGGGTTGGCCCGGGGGATCCAGAGCTCATTACCGTTAAGGCGTTCCGTAAATTAAAGGAATCACCAGTGATTGCCTATCCGAAAAAACAAAAGGGCAGCAAAAGTTATGCCCATCGAATCATTGATGTCTATTTTCAGTCGAACGAAAAAGAAATGCTGGGCCTTGTCTTTCCAATGACAAAGGATCCAGCCACGTTAGAAAGAAAATGGACGGAAACCGTGGAAAATGTATGGGCGAAGCTGAAGGAGGGAAAGGATGTTGCTTTTGTAACTGAAGGGGACCCTCTTTTATACAGCACGTTTATTCATATGATGCGTTTGATGCAGCAGAAGTATCCGCAAGTTCCAATTGAAGTTGTTCCGGGGATTTCGTCCATCAATGGGGCGGCTTCTAGGCTGGGAATTCCATTGGCAGATGGGGATGAGCATGTTGCGATTGTTCCAGCACGGGATGACTATGAAACCATGAAAAAAGTCATTCAAGACAATGATTGTGTCATTTTTATAAAAGTAGCGAAAGTGATTGATTTAATGCTAGAAGTATTACGAGATTTAGATTTGCTTGACAAGGCTTCAGTCGTTACAAAGGTAACATCGGATGAAGAAATTATTTGGAGGGCAGATGAGCTCGAAGGAGTTGAGCTTGAATATTTAACATTAATGGTGGTGAGAAAATGAAGCTTTATATCATTGGTGCCGGACCGGGCGATCCTGATTTAATCACGGTAAAAGGCCTTCAGCATCTTCAGGAGGCAGATGTTATTCTATATGCGGATTCTCTTGTAAACGAAGACTTAATTGCAAAAGCAAAACCTTCCGCCGAAATATTGAAAACTGCAGGGATGCACTTAGAAGAAATGGTTGACGTCATGGCTGACCGAATCCTACAAGGGAAAAAGGTTGTTCGTGTACATACGGGTGATCCGGCTGTCTATGGGGCGATTATGGAACAAATCGTCTTGTTAAAGAAGAGAGGAATCGAAATAGAGATTGTTCCAGGTGTAAGCTCTGTGTTTGCGGCCGCCGCGGCCGCTCAAGCTGAGTTGACAATTCCTGATTTAACCCAAACCGTGATCCTGACAAGAGCCGAGGGTAGGACACCTGTGCCAGAATTTGAAAAGCTGGCGGATTTAGCAAAACATAATTGCACGATTGCACTTTTCTTAAGTGCGACATTAACGAAGAAACTTGTCAAGGAATTGACCGGGGCAGGATGGAGCAAGGATACTCCTGTTGCGGTTGTTTATAAAGCGTCGTGGCCAGATCAAAAAATTGTCCGGACCACACTGAAACGCTTAGACGAAGATATGCGGGTAAACGGGATTCGTAAACAGGCGATGATTTTAGCAGGATGGGCACTGGATGAAAACATCCACGAACAAGATTATCGTTCCAAGCTGTATGATAAAAAGTTTACACACGGATTCCGCAGGGGGGTGGAATCATAATGATCGAGCTCCAAGAAGCGCAAAGGGCGGTCATCCAGCAGAAGGGGGACTATGCGATTGTCGCCATTACAAAGCATGGGGTCGAACTGGCCCGCAAGCTGGGTCATTCGTTTCAAAATACCGATGTGTACTATATGGCAAAGTTTGAAAAAGGAGATGAGAAGAACAAGGACATCCAGTTATTTACCGGGAGCGTTCGCCTTCTTCTGCCCTCTCTTTTCGAAGCCTATAAGGGGCTGATCATTATCATTTCCCTTGGAGCCGTGGTACGAATGATTGCACCTATTTTAAAGGATAAAAAAACAGATCCTGCGGTTGTCGTTATCGATGATAAGGGCGAACATGTGATCAGCGTGCTGTCAGGCCATATCGGCGGTGCAAATGAACTAACGAAAGAAGTGGCGGCCACTCTACAGGCCCGTCCCATTATTACCACAGCTTCAGATGTACAGGAAACGATTGCGGTTGATTTGTTCGGGAAACGATTTGGCTGGATTTGGGACTCGGCTGATAAGCTGACGCCCGTTAGCGCTTCGGTTGTGAACGAAGAAAAAATCGCCGTGGTTCAGGAGTCAGGTGAAAAAGACTGGTGGTCATATGATCGGCCATTACCAGGAAATATTCAGCCGTATTCATCGATCCAAGAAGCGCTGGCCGCAAAGCCAGATGCTGCCTTAGTAATAACCCATCGGAATTTATCCGAAGACGAAACGGAGATTTTACATAATGGTGTTTTATATCGACCAAAGGTGATCGTCCTTGGATTGGGCTGCAACCGCGGGACCACTGCAGCGGAAATCGAAGCAGTAATCGACGAAACGCTTGAGGAATTAGAGTTCTCAAAAAAAAGTGTCAAAGCGGTTTGCACGATTGATCTAAAAAAGGATGAAGAGGGACTGCTTGAAGTGGCGAAAAAAAACCGCTGGGAGTTTATTTATTACACCCCAGCTGAATTGAATTCGATTAAACTTCAAAACCCTTCTGAAACAGTCTTTAAATTTACCGGTGCATACGGCGTCAGTGAGCCGGCTGCTTTATTGTACAGCGCAGCGGAACATCTAACTTTGATAAAGAAGAAATCAGGTAATGTCACCATATCAGTAGCGGTGATTCCCTATTGAGAGAGGAGGGAAATAGAATGTCTACTCGTAGACTTGTGATTGCAGGGACAGGCAGCGGTGTCGGAAAAACGACGCTGACAATTGGGCTGATGTCTGCTTTAAGGAAAAAGGGCTATACCGTCCAGGGCTTTAAATGCGGCCCAGATTATATCGATCCGACTTATCATACGGCGGTCACGGGGAGAACGTCAAGAAACATTGACAGCTGGATGCTCAACCACGAGATGGTCAAAGAAATTGTCAACCGTGCAAGTAATGGGGCGGATATTTCCGTCATCGAGGGGGTAATGGGATTCTTTGATGGGAAAAATCCTCTAAATAATACGGGATCAACTGCCGAAATCGGTCTCGTCACCGAAAGTCCGGTTATTTTGGTCGTGAATTGTGCCAGCATGGCCCGTAGCGCGGCAGCCATTGTAAAGGGATTTCAAACGTTTCTGAAGGAAGCCAATATAGTCGGGGTGATCGCCAATCGGGTGGGTAGCGAAGGGCATTTTAAAATCGTTCAAACCGCGATTGAGCAAGAATGCGGTATTCCTGTCCTTGGCTATTTGAAAAGAAACGAGGAACTCTCGATACCGGAAAGGCATTTAGGATTGATACCCTCCGTTGAACGGGGAGAATTGGATCCATTTTTTGAGCAATTAGGTGATTTAGTCCTTGAAACCGTTGATGTAGATTCTATATATGACATGGCACAAGCCCCTCTTTTAAAGATAAATGAATCCCAGTTTAAAAGAGTGGAGCAGGCAACTGTAAAAATTGCAGTCGCACGAGATGCCGCTTTTAATTTTTACTATCAGGAAAATCTCGACATGTTAGCAGCCGCCGGAGCCGAGCTAATCGAGTTCTCTCCATTAAAAGGTGAATGCCTGCCGGAACATGTCGATGGCTTATATATCGGTGGCGGTTTCCCAGAGGAATTTGCGGAGGAGCTGACCAAACAGACAGAGGTAAACAACTCGATTCGAACGGCCATTGAAAAAGGACTGCCAACCTTGGCGGAATGCGGCGGGTTTATGTACTTAACTGAATCGTTGGAAACAACGGATGAAACGAGTTACAAAATGGTTGGGATCATTCCTGGAAAGGTGAAAATGCAGACAAAACTAGCTGCTTTGGGATACCGGGAAATCACTGCAGAAGAAGAAAATTTCTTGTTAGCGGGAAATCTGAGTGCAAGAGGTCATGAATTTCACTACTCCACCTTTCATCCGAGAACGGTTTTTGAACCGGCCTACCAAACGAAAGGAATACGTGGGTTTAAGCAGGAGGGCTATCGGAAAGGGAATTTAATTGCAGGTTATACCCATTTTCATTTTGGCTCATGCCCTGAGCTTGTCGAAAATTGGGTGAAGAAATGTAAGGAGTTCAAACAAAATGACTAAAGCTCTTCCACTTATGTTTCAAGGTACCAATTCGGATGTTGGCAAAAGTGTTGTCGTGACCGCCTTTTGCCGGATTTTCACCCAGGACGGATATAAAACGGTTCCGTTTAAATCACAAAATATGGCATTAAATTCCTATATCACAGTGGATGGAAAAGAAATCGGCAGAGCACAGGGAGTTCAGGCCGAAGCCGCATGTATTCAGGCAACCACCGATATGAACCCGATTCTACTAAAGCCGAACCGGGATAACCAATCCCAAATTGTCGTCCATGGTAAACCATATAAAAATATGGAAGCAGGAAGGTACCGCCGGGAATTCTTTCAAACGGGAATTGAACTTATTCAACAATCACTGTCCACACTGTCCCAAAATTATGAACGAATTGTAATTGAAGGGGCTGGTAGTCCGGCCGAGATTAATCTGAATGACCGGGAAATGGTTAATATGCGGGTTGCCAAAATGGCGGATGCCCCTGTGATTTTAATTGGGGATATCGAAAAAGGCGGAGTGTTTGCTAGTTTAGTAGGAACCCTTCAGCTGATGGAACCAGAGGATCGCGATCGAGTAATTGGTGTAATCATCAATAAATTCCGCGGCGATCTCAGCCTGCTAGAATCTGGATTAACGTGGTTTGAGGAGTATACAGGAAAACCCATTCTCGGCGTGATTCCTTATTTGGAGAATTTAAATATTGATGCCGAAGATTCCGTGATTTTAAATCAATATACATATACTCAAAATACTGAAAAAGAATTAGATATCGCAGTTATTCAATATCCGAAAATCTCAAATTTCACCGATGTCGACCCGTTTTTTACTGAGCCGGATTGTCATGTCCGTTTTATAACGAGAGGAGATCAATTAAACCATCCAGATTTAGTCATTCTCCCAGGCAGCAAGAATACAATTGAAGATTTACTGTTTTTACGAAAGAGCGGCATCGCTCAAAAAATAGCAGAACTACAAAAAAAGAAACATTCCGTACTTTTCGGAATCTGTGGCGGCTATCAAATGCTCGGTGATAAAATTGAGGATCCGTTGGCGATCGAATCTCTCCATAAAGAAATCGAAGGTCTTCAGTTACTGCCAATTGGAACTACCATTACGAAAGATAAGACGACGATCCTATCAAATGGGGAGTTACATCTTTTCGGAAAAAACTTTCATGTGACAGGTTACGAGATTCATATGGGTGAAACCGTGGCGACAGAAGCGTCCCAAGGGCTTATTTTTACAAATGAAAAATGGGATGGTTGTCATTCCCCAGACGAAACCATCATTGGCACTTATTTTCATGGGATATTCCATAATGATGAATTTCGTGAGGAATTACTTAATCAGCTCCGCCGTAAAAAGGGATTGGAGCCCATCCACATGCGCCCATCTTTTAATCAATTGCGGGAAGAAGCGTTTGAACGGCTGGCAGAACATGTAAGGGCACACGTTAAACTGAATGTCATTGACCATTTAATGAAGGATTATCAAAAAAGGAGATCAACCAATGAATAGCATAATAACAGGAATCCAGCCACTTGATAGAGAAATGGGACAGCAAGTTCGTGAGTATATCGATACGTTAACCAAACCTCCGGGCAGTTTGGGGAAATTAGAGGAATTAGCCATTCATCTGTCGGAAATGACATCTGAATCATTCCCAGTCGTATCACCGCCCGGTGTTATAGTTTTTGCTGCTGATCATGGTGTAGTCGAAGAAGGGGTGTCCGCTTTCCCACAGGAAGTTACCGTGCAAATGGTCATAAACTTTTTAAACAGCGGTGCGGCCATCAATGTTTTTACCCGGCAAATCGGAGCCATGTTTGAAGTCGTCGATATCGGTGTGGCAGCAGATATTGAGGCTGACGGGTTTGTGAATCGAAAAATTCGCTATGGAACCAACAATTTTTGCCAACAAGATGCAATAACAAGGTCAGAGGCCGAACAAGCCATCGCTGTTGGCTATGAACGGGCGGAACAGATGATTAAACAGGGAATCAAATGCCTAATTGTTGGGGAAATGGGGATCGGTAATACGACGTCAAGCAGTGCGATTGCAGCGGTTTTAAGCGGGCAGGACATCGATGTACTCGTCGGCCGAGGAACAGGGATTGCACAAGAAAAAATTCGTCATAAACAAGAGGTCATCAGAAGGGCGATAAAGGAAAGGAACCCTGACCGGAAGGATCCCATCGATATCTTAGCAAAAATTGGCGGTTTGGAAATTGCCGGAATGACAGGTGCAATGCTCTCCGCCGCTCAAAACCGGATTCCTATATTGGTAGATGGGTTTATTTGCACGATTGCAGCTCTTTTGGCAAGGGAAATCTGTGAGACAGCAGCGGAGTATATGATTGTCGGCCATCGTTCCGTCGAGCCTGGACATGAAATTGCACTGCAGTTATTAGGCAAAAAGCCACTTCTTGATTTAGATTTGCGGCTAGGAGAAGGAAGTGGAGCAGCAGTGGCCTTTCCAATCTTACAATCAGCAACTTTAATGTTAAAAGAAATGGCCACTTTTGAATCGGCTGGAATTTCAAATGAGTAATTTAGGAAGGAGCTAGAAGATGATAAATGGAAAAGTGTATCTTGTTGGTGCTGGACCGGGAGACCCTAAGCTAATCACGGTTTACGGGATGGAGTGTATCCAACAGGCGGATGTGATTTTATATGACCGTTTAGTAAATGAGGAACTGCTCAAGTATGCAAAGGCGGAGGCAGAGTTGATATTTTGCGGAAAACTACCAGGGAAACATCAGATCATTCAAGATCAAATTCACCAGTTGTTAATTGAAAAAGCCAGTCAGGGCAAAACAGTCACCAGATTAAAAGGAGGCGACCCTTGCATTTTCGGCCGTGTCGGTGAAGAAGCGGAAATTCTTGCAGAACATGGGATTCACTATGAAATAGTACCGGGGATTACAGCTGGTATTGCAGCGCCTGCTTATGCCGGAATTCCGGTTACCCACCGCGATTATGCTTCCACCTTCGCAATCGTCACAGGCCACGGCCGTGCGGAAAAGGGTGAGGATCAATTAAATTGGTCAACTCTCGCTCAAGGAATCGATACAATTGCCTTTTATATGGGAATTGGGAATTTACCTTATATTGTTTCGAAATTAATAGAGAACGGAAAAAGCCCTGATACGAAAGCAGCCATTATCCAATGGGGAACCACGGCCAAACAGAAAACGGTGACCGGGAGTTTAAAGGATATCGAAGTCCGGGTTCTAGAAGCCGGGATTACTCATCCTGCGATTGTTCTCGTGGGTGATGTGGTCGGTCTTCGCGAGAAATTACACTGGTTTCAGGAATCAGAAGAAAAACAATTAGTTGGAATAGGGAGGGTCTAAGATGTCGATTTTAGCGGAAATCAAAAGCCGAAGAGCAATCCGTGATTATGCGGCTCGAGAGGTAGAGGACGAAAAGATTCACACCTTATTAGAAGCAGCGACATGGGCACCGAATGACCGGATGCGTGAACCATGGAGCTTTTATGTGATTAAAGGCGAAGCAAAAAAGCGCTATGAAGCGTTGGCTTATGAATACCTACAGGAACGCTTTCCAACCAAACCAAATTTAATCGAAAGCTCCTTAAAAGTACTAAAAACAACACCGGTCCATATTGTCGTTACCGCTGATATCGTCCCAGACGATGAAGAGGCATCAGCCGATAATGAGTATGCCGTATGCTGTGCGATCCATTCGATGTGGCTTTCCGCTAAAGAATTAGGATTAGGTCTGGTTTGGCGGACAAGGGGAGTCGGACTTGTTCGTGACCAACGAATGTATGAGTTTATTGGCTCACCCGAAAACAAGAAAATCATCGGAAATTTGTTTATCGGTTATCCCGATTCAGAATTATTAAAAAAGGAGAAAGTTCCGGCTCGGACATCCTTTGAAGAAAAGACAGTCTGGTTATAACGAGGAGTGAAGGGTATGGAAGAGGTAACTGAAAACAAAGCAAAGCGCGGTCTTACACTAGTTTACACCGGTGATGGAAAAGGGAAGACAACTTCAGCCCTTGGGCTCGCAGTTCGTGCCGCAGGTCGGGGAAAACGGGTGCTTATGATTCAATTTATTAAATCGCCTGATCGAACGTACGGGGAAAAAATTACGTTCGAAAAATTAGGGATTGAAATCGTGCAGACAGGAATTGGCTTCACATGGACGAAAACACCAGAGGAACATCGGGTAGCCCTAAAAACCGCGTGGTCTTTTACAAAAGAAAAGGTCCAGTTTGGCAGCTATGATGTTGTCATTTTAGATGAACTAAATAATGCGCTCGCAATTGATAAATTCCCGATTGACGATGTCCTTCCGTTAACAGAAGTTATTGAGTTGATTCAGCTGCGCCCTAAGGGGATACATCTGGTGATTACCGGACGGTCAGCCAAAGAGGAAATCATCGCTTGTGCGGATTTAGTAACCGAAATGAAGCCCGTTAAGCATTATTATAACGAAGGAATTCCTGCCGTGAAGGGAATTGAGTTTTAATGGTCTATATTGAAAAATTTGGACATGGTGGCGATTTTCTGACGGCCCAACAATTGTTTGGTAAAGATTCATCGCAGCTGTTAGATTTCAGTGCGAATATCAATCCACTCGGTCCACCTGCTAGTGTAATTGAGTTGATAAAGGAGCAACTGGAGTCAATCGTCCATTATCCCGATCCCGCCCATCGTGTTCTTAAACAAAAGCTGGCGGAAAAACACTCCGTTTCACCAGAACAGATTTTGATAGGAAATGGAGCAGCAGAGTGTATAGCCCTTGCGATTTTAGGATTGCAGCCTGAAACAGTGGGGGTTGTATATCCTTGCTTCTCGGAATACGAGAAGCTTGCTAGAGTTTATGGTGCTACCATCAATTCATTGGTCGGCAGGGCAGAAAATGATTTTAAGCCTGATCAATCGGAATTCCTTCAATTAATAGCGAAAACCGATCTTGTCTTTGTCGGACATCCCAACAATCCCACTGGTGTAACATATTCGAAGGAAGAACTTGTCGAGCTGGCAGAACAGGCAAAGAAGACAAATACATATTTGATAATAGACGAAGCATTTATTGATTTTCTTCCGATCGAAACACGAATCACGCTGCTTGAGGATTTGCAACGTTGGAAACAAGTAATCTTAGTTCGCTCAATGACAAAGTTCTATGCGATCCCTGGTCTCCGGCTGGGGTATATGCTGGCCGATCCAACCCTGATATTAAAGCTTCAGGCGAAACAAGTAACTTGGAGTGTCAACCAAATGGCACTATTGGTTGGTGAAGCGGTCCTAAACGAAAAGGTATACGAGGGAGCAACAATTACCCTAATTCAGGAGCAAAGAAGCTTTGTCAAACTAGCCATTGAAGAAAAACTTGGGTGGAAGGTTTTTCCGGGTCAAGCCAATTTTCTGTTAGTTAGGATAACAGATGGCATCACGGCGGCTGAATTACAGTGGCGCATGGGTCATAAAGGAATCTTAATACGCTCCTGTAACATGTATCCGGGGCTAACGGATCAGGATTTTAGGATTGCGATTCGAACCGAAAAAGAAAATCAAAGCTTAATCCAAGCCTTAATTGAAGTAAGTAAAGAGGTGAATCTATCATGACCTTAACCTATGTCACTGGAGGAATTCGCTCCGGGAAGAGTGAATTTGCGGAACGCTTGGCTATCAGTCATGCAGGTAGAGTCCTTTATGTTGCGTTCGGAGTTCAAGCCGATCAAGAAATGGAGAAAAGAATTGATAGCCATAAGAAGCGGCGCCCAAGTGAATGGGAGTTATTAGAAGAACCGAACGAACTAACTTCTGTTCAAACGGTCTATCAAGGCTACGATGTTATTCTAGTTGATTGTATTTCTTCCTGGCTATCCAATCATTGTATGTGGTTAACGGAACAGGAACTCAAGGAAGAAAACAAGAAAACCAGTTTAATAGAGGAAGTGGATCGTTGGATTAAGGTGATACAAGAAAATCATCAGCATGTGATTGTTGTTTCTAATGAGGTAGGTCTAGGTGGTGTCGCGTTATCGTCGTTGGGGCGTTTTTTTCAAGATGTTCTAGGAAAAATCAATCAATTATTGGCGGCCGAAGCAGATGAAGCATACACCATTTTTTCCGGTCTGCAACTAAAGCTAAAATAACTCGCTTTCCCGTTCCGAAGATTGAGGTTTCAAAAAACGATAGGAAAAAAAGCCCTGTTTATTTTCCATTGATCGGTTTGCTGATTTGCGGATGGTTAAAAGCTATGGTAATGAAGTGGAATGATCAAACGAAGTTGTTTACGATATCAAATTAGAGATAAAAGCGATAAGAAAAAGGTACAGCCATTTCGCAAGCTCTTCCAACCCATTTTTTTGCCGGTACCGCCACCTCCATTAGGAATACAATTGGCTGTCTTGCTTATGAGGCCACACGTGAAGCAGTAAGGAATAAGGAGGGCTGAGAATTCGATGTTAGTTCATGCTATTAATATTGTTATTGCTTATTTTATTGATCGAATCATTGGTGACCCCCGAAAGTTGCTACATCCGGTGGTCATCATTGGGAAGTCTATTAGTCGTACGGAAAAAGCGATTCGTTTTTTCACCATAAAGGAAAGGTATTTGAAGCTGGTAGGACTCTTATTTCCTATTTTGATTGGTGGCGGCAGCTATTTAATCGTTGCTTTGCTGATTTGCGGCCTCAATCAGGTGAATCACGTTCTTGCTGTCATTGTGGAAATCTGGTTAATTTCAACGACCATCGCGACAAAAGGATTGGCTGATGCAGGGTTGGAAGTATTCCAACACTTGAAAAATCAGGATTTAAGGGCTGCACGAAAAAGTCTGGGAATGATTGTCGGAAGAGATACAGAAAACCTCGAGGAAAGTGAAATTTCGCGGGGGGCAGTGGAAACCGTAGCCGAAAACATTGTCGATGCCATTATATCACCGTTATGCTTTGCCCTAATCGGGGGTGCCCCGCTTGCAATGTTGTACCGAGCGGTTAATACGTTAGATTCGATGGTAGGATATAAGAATGAAAAATATCAAAACCTAGGCTGGGCCTCGGCCCGACTAGATGATCTATTAAACTATTTGCCTGCCCGGTTAACGTTTGGAATGATGCTGCTTGCTTGTTCGATTAAACGTCTCGATATACTAGGCGCTTGGAAAATGATGAAACGGGATGCTAAACTTCATCCGAGTCCAAATAGCGGTATCCCAGAAGCGACAATCGCAGGAGCGCTTCAGATCCAACTTGGAGGAACGAATTATTATTTCGGTAAAGTCTCTGAACGGGCAAAGATGGGCGAACCATTACGGAAGATCAAAGCAGATGATATTTTACTTACAGTAACAGTTATGAAAACTACCTCCATTATCTGTGTCGTAATATTTATGGTACTTTCGATATTAGTGGAGCTGGGCATGAAGTAAGGGGATAGGAGCCTGAACAATGAAACTAGGAAGAGGAAGCTGCAATGGCACATTTGGAGAATTGGTCCAAGGTATCATGGAAGAGCGTCCGTTTTTAATCACTTTGCCTATCCGGAGTTTACGAAGTGAGGCTAGATTTGTTCCAGACACAGCCGTTTCCCGGATAAGAGTTGTAAATTCCAAAATGAAAGCGAAGAAAGCGGGTGAATCGTTGCTCCAACTTTTTGGGATAAGAGGAGGTGGGTATCTTGAAATACATTCCAATATCCCTACCGGCAAGGGGATGGCTAGCAGTTCGGCGGATATTGTTGCTTCATTAAGAGCAATTGCTGACAGCTATAGTATTCCGCTCACAAATGAAATAATCTCGATGATTGCTGCAAAAGTGGAACCTACCGATGGGGTAATGTATGAGGAAATCGTGGTATATGATTATATTCACGGTCAACTGATTGAAAGCTTTGGAGCCTTACCCCCATTCATTCTCGTTGGTATCGATCTTGGGGGTATGATCAAAACAATAGAATTTAATGAAGTGCCGAAAGTATACAGCCAGGACGATCAACAGCAATTAATTAAAGCTTTTGATCTGGTTTCAAAAGGGTTTAAGGAAAAAAATATAACTTATATTGGGGAAGCAGCAACCCTCAGTGCAAGGGTGAATCAAAAAATATTGCCTAAGCCTGTTTTTCCTCTATTAGTTCAGTTGGCCGATCGCTACCAGGGCGGAATCGTTGTCGCCCACAGTGGAACGGTCGCGGGTATTTTACTAGATGGAAATCTTCCAAACAGTGAATTGGTAGTTTCACACTTAATAAGGGAAATGTCACTCGCTTACAAGGGAGTACCTATAAATTTATTTCATTATGAAAGCAAGGAATAGATAATGATTTGAATGATTTACAAAGTTTGATTACAAATGGGTGGTAACATGTTTAGTCAAGAGGAACGAGAAGTGATTTGCGTTTTCATTTATAAAAGGAGAGTTGGCCGCACTTTTCTCCCGGATGTCCTCAAAAATCCTCAATCTGTCAAAGGGTTAGGATGATTTTTTATGTTGCAACTGTTTAAAAAAAGGGAGGAAATTTTTTAATGGAAACTGTATCAATGTTTTTCCTTGTTTTTGTATTGGGGCTTCGGCATGGGTTGGATGCTGATCATCTTGCATTTATTGATGGACAAACCCGTTTTAATTGGAAAATGGGCAGTTCGTTCGCACGTTGGGTGGGGACATTATTTTCATTGGGTCATGGAGGAATGGTAGCATTAACAGCAGGTATTTTAGGGATGGTGATAGAGAATTTTTCATTCCCAGCTTATTTTGATAATATTGCATCATGGGTGTCGATTTTTTCTTTATTCCTTATTGGAACGTTAAATACGTATAATCTGTTACGCACTAGAAACAATCACGAAGAGTTTCAACTTAGCGGACTAAAGGGAAAGTTTATTCCAAAAATTGCGAAGGGGACTACAAATCCTTTCCTAATTATTTTAGTAGGGGCTTTGTTTGCCTTGGCTGCCGAGACTGTAAGTCAAACCGCCGTCTGGTCTTTGGCAGCTGGAAGTGTAAGTGAATATACTCCTTTATTTTTAGGGCTAGTTTTTATGTTTGGGATGATGATTACGGATACAATTGATTCGATGATTGTTTATAAAATGGTGAACCAGTCCAGCAAAATCGGTCAAGCTGCGTCAAGACTAATGGGTTGGGTGATTGTCGTCTTGGCATACGGGGTTTCCTTCTATCTGGCATTTACTTTTTTTAACCCTTGGGCAGAACTAGATTTCGAAATCGTGGGAGTCATTCTTTTCATTTTCTTAGTCACATCATTTATTTTTATAAGCGTTTACTCTAAAAAACAGAATGACGAAATAAATACTACGAATTAATTAGGTAAGCTCTGACAATTTTATAGTGTCAGAGCTCTTTTATTCTCTATAATAATCGTCCATAAAATTGGGTAAATATGAATCTATTGGGATGAGATTATGGAGATGTACCGTGAATTTGTAGCATATGAAACGACTATAATTCGAAGTACACTTCTTTTAGGTAAGATAAAAGCATAAAAAAAATTCAAATTTTAAAAATTCCAATACATTGTGTGCGTAGACCTCTCAAAATTAAATTGCTATACTTAAATTCATTAGGTGATAAAGTAATTTAAGAGGATCCAATTATACTAAGATGTTATTTTGATGGGTCATAAAAGTTATGATTGTGAACGTCCTTTGGTCTTATCTGATATTTTTTGAAATAATTGTTATATTACAATCTAACGGACAAAATGGCTGACATAAATTAGTGAGTTGTTTGTATAGTATTGTAATAGCAATACTTTTAGGAGGTCCATTTACATGAGGAACAATATGAGTAAAGATGTAGCAAATGGAGCAGCCGTAGTAGTTGAGAAAATATAATGGAAAAATTTATTTTCGGTTTTTATGGTGTCCAAATTTTATTTCTCATTATTTGTTTATTTCTAGGTTATTTTATTTACGATAAACGATTTAATCGAAATCATGGAAACCAAATACCAGAAGGATTTCAACGAACTAGTGAAGTTAATATTGATCCTGTTACAGGGGAGAAAACAAGAGTTTACTATAATCCAGATACTGGTGAACGATTTTATAAAAAAGAAAAGTGATAATCTAAAAACGCCCTTTTGGGGCGTTTTTGTCTTGAAAATCAGGTTTATTTAATAGTTGAGTTAATCAATTCAAGCATATCATCAAAATCAAAAGGAGATTTCGATTTTACGGTCTCAGCAAATTGAGATACAAGTTTTAATGTTTCAATGCTTTCGATTGGATGGTGTCCAGCAGCACTTTCAGCGGATAGCATGACGGCATTGGTCCCATCCATTACAGCTTGAAATACATCACTTACTTCAGCTCTTGTTGGAATTGAATTATCTACCATTGATTGTAGCATTTGAGTTGCTGTGATAACATATGTCTCATTTGAATTACACTCATGAATCATAGCTCTTTGTAAGAGAGGAATCCATTGATAGGGTAGTTCAACACCTAAATCACCACGAGCAATCATTATTGCATCTGTTTCTTTATTAATTTCTTGGAAGTTTTTTATTGCTTCTATCGTTTCAATTTTTGCTACTAGTTGAGGTGTTTTATCACTTATTGAAGTCATAAAACTCCTGATTTCTTGTAAATGCGATGCCCGTCGAATAAATGAGCATGCTATATAATCTAGATCTTCTTGCAAAATGAATTCGATGTCTTTTTGGTCCTTTTCCGTAATAGCAGGTAAACTTGTAACGACTCCAGGTAAATTTACTCCTTTATGTGAAGAAATTTCGCCACCAGTTTTCACAGAAGTGATAATCTTATTTTGTTCTATATTTTCAACGTATAACTCCACTGCACCATCATTAATTAAAATACGATCTCCTTGTTTCACATCATTTATTAACCCTTTATAATCAACACTTGCTTGATTACGATCACCTGTAATCTCATCAATTACGAGAGTAAATGTTTGATTAGGTTCAAGATTTATTTTTTCCCCTTCAATTTTTCCTAATCGAATTTTTGGACCTTGGAGGTCTCCTAAAATCTTAATTTCTTTTCCTGTTTCTTTTCTAATTGATTTTATTAGTTCAATTACATTGTGATGACTTTCATGTGTTCCGTGTGAAAAATTTAGTCTTGCGATTGTCATGCCATGCTCAATCAATTCAGACAGTATTTTTTTATCAAAACTAGCTGGTCCAATCGTACAAATTCGATCGATTGTCATTTGATATCGCCTCCCATTTACTGGAATTATTATACCCAAGATAAAGTAGAAGAATCTAAATAATTTATGAAGTGTTAATTAAAGAAGAATATCTCAAATAATCTACATTTCTAAATTTTGACATTTTCCTACGTTTTATAGAAGGAATTCATGTAGCTTTTGTAGAACAATACTAATCGATCGAAATTTAGATGAGGTGAATCTACTAGTGATTAAACAAGGTGAATTAAAAGTTGTAATTGGAGCAGGTGAATATAACAATAATCCAACATGGATTCAAACTCAGGAAGAAGAACTTAATTTATTAGTTAAGTCAACTTGGGAAAATAAATTTGAGAAAAGTTCTATTACAGCAATATTAGCTGAACATGTTTGGGAACACCTTACATATGAAGAAGGTTTAGAAGCTGCTAAAATTTGTTATGATTATTTAAAACCATCGGGCTATATTCGTTGTGCAGTACCAGATGGATTTTTTCAAGACGAAACCTATCAAAGTATTGTTAAAGTTGGTGGACCAGGACCAATAGATCATCCTGCTGCAAGCCATAAAATTGTCTATAACTATCAAACACTAGTTAACATGTTTGAAACTGCGGGTTTTGAAGTAAAACTACTAGAATATTGTGATGAAGAAGGAAATTTTCATTTTAAAGAATGGGATGGCAAAGATGGTGTTATTTTCCGTTCAAAAAAATATGATCCTAGAAATCACGGGGAAAAAGTGCTTTTTCCTTCTATCATTGTAGATGCAGTAAAGCGATAATTTTACAAAGAAATCTTCTTAAGTACAAAGAACTGAAGCTTCACTTCAGTTCTTTTAAATTGATTTAATTAGTAAATCATTCTTTCTCGGATTTCTTTCGTTATTCGTTCGATTTGACCTTGAAACATCATAGATGGAATGAAAATAGATTCTTCAGGATGGTTAATTACTAGATAAGCACTATGTGATGGTGTTTCTTTATAGCGATATTGTAAATTAACACGTGTAATATGATGAGCGGGTATCGTTCGCTTGAAACCCCAATGTTCGTATGTAACACCGTGATCGTTTATTCTAATAACCATACTGCGAGTATAGCCAATATAAGCTAGAAAGATTAAGCATACCATTGTCATGATCATATATGACTTAGTCGTATTTGGAAATCCATGCCTTTGTACATAAAAGATGAAAGTAATCATACAAATCGTAAACAAGATTGCAACTAAAAAATTTGAAAGCCTACCACTACTTCTAAATTCCACTTTTGATACACCTCTTTCATATTAATATAGTTTCGACTAAAAACTTTTAATATTAACATTAGGTTGATCTCTTTTAATATGAATCAATAAACATTCTTTTTTGGAGTGTTATCCACTCTAATAGAAGTAGTACACAAATAATCCTAAAATAAAGAATACAAGTGTAAGGAGTATATGATGAAAATACAATCTCAGAAATTTACGATAAATGGCCTTCAATATATTATTAGACATGCAGTACTATTTGACGCTAAACAATTATCTAGTTTGAGAGTACAGATTGATGGGGAGACAGAAAATCTAGACCGAGAAGCAGGAGAAGCATTTATTGATCCAAAAGGCTTTGAACAATTAATTATCTCTGATACAGAAACGATTAATAATTTATTTTTAGTAGCTGAAGTTGAAGAGAAAATAATAGGTTTTTCTAGATGTGAAGGTAATCAATTAAAAAGACTTTCTCATAAAGTAGAGTTTGGAGTTTGCGTCTTAAAAGAATTTTGGGGATACGGAATCGGTAAAAATCTTTTAAAACGATCAATTTCTTGGGCAGATGCTAATGATCTTCATAAAATGAATTTGAGTGTTTTAGAAACAAATGAAAAAGCAATTAAACTTTATAAAAAGTTAGGCTTTGAAGTTGAAGGTGTTTTAAAAAAAGATAAGGTACTTTCTGATGGAAGATTTTATAATACAATATTAATGGGTAGATTTAATAAATGAATTTAATAAAAAGAGTCGATTAAATAGCACTTTTTTTCAACCATTTGATAATTTAAATTAATTTCTAAGTATTATAAGAGAGGTAATTTTTAAAAATACATTTTTAATATTATAAAATGAATATTCTGAAAAATATAGTATTTTATAAGTTTACTTGTATTTATAGCCGAGCAAACTTGGAAAAAATAAAATAAGATATACTCTATTGAAACCGATTGGTCATTATCTAAAAAAACCTTTTTTTTAATTTGAAGGAATGAATGATTTGAAGAAGAAATTATTAAATAGGAGCTTAAGCGTGACCAACTTGTAAAAACTAAATTAGAGATAAGAAGTGATTAGTTCAAAATTATTAGAGGTGTTTCTAATGATTTTAGGTATTAACCCTTATTTAATATTGAATGGGAATGGACAGGAAGCTGTTTCATTTTATGAACATGCATTTAATACAAAGAATCTTGTCCTTCGGAAATTTGGCGATATGCCAGGGGAAGAAAATACAAATCTATCTGATGAAGAAAAAAATCGTATCTTACATGCACATCTCAAAGTTGGTTCAACAGATTTAATGATTTCTGACACATTTACAGGTCTACCTTATCAAATTGGTGATCAAAATTTTAATTAGTGATGTTGAAACTACGAAATAAGTATTCGGTAAATTACAAGATGGTGGAAAAGTGATCATATTATTGCATGAAACTTTTTGGAGTCCTTTATACGGACAAGTAACCGATAAATTTGGTGTTACATGGAAGGTTTCTACACAGTCAGCTCAATAGTTTAATGATGTTTTCTGTATAACGTTTAATTCCGGTATAGTGTGGGATAACCGCAAGAAACTTACATATAATTAGTTTAACGAAAGAGTTACTTTTGTAACTCTTTTTTTATTTTTATATCTTTAAACCTTAAATTTCCTGCCAATATAATCTATTATTTTTTAAAAATGAAAATAAAAACCGTTTTATCTTACAATTTTCAAGTATAATGAATCGTATTCAATTAATGAATATGATTTTTTTTAGGGAGAATTCTATACATATATCGAAAAAAACAAAAACGAGGTTAAGAAATGACTAATAGAAGTTATGCGGACTATCATCTAAGTGATGAAATAAAAAGAGCACTTGCTGTATTAAAATACGAAGCTCCAACTGAAGTTCAGAGTGAAGTTATACCATTGGCAATGGAAAATCAAGATTTAGTCGTAAAATCTCAAACAGGAAGCGGTAAAACGGCAGCTTATAGTATTCCTGTTTGCGAAATGATTGAATGGGAAGAAAAGAAACCACAGGCTTTAATTCTAACTCCAACTAGAGAGCTTGCAGCTCAAGTCCGTGAAGATATTACGAATATTGGAAGATTTAAACGGATAAAAGCGGTGGCCGTATATGGTAAAGAACCGTTTACTAAACAAAAGATAGAATTGGAACAAAAAACACATGTAGTAGTTGGTACACCTGGTAGGGTTATGGACCATCTTGAACGAGAAACCCTCGATCTAGAACAAATAAAATATCTTATCATAGATGAAGCTGATGAAATGCTTAATAGAGGTTTTATCGATGAGGTAGCAGCTATCATCAACCAGCTGCCTTTAAACCGGGTAACGATGGTTTTTTCTGCAACCTTACCTAAAGATGTTGAAAATCTCTGCCATGAATATATGAAAGATCCTGTTCATGTTGAGATTGAATCAACTGGTGTAACAGCCGATACAATTGAACATTTTTTAATAGAAGTGAAAGAGGAAGATAAGATTTCACTCCTTAAAGACGTCACGGTTGTAGAAAATCCTGATAGCTGCCTAATTTTTTGCCGAACGAAAGAAAATGTTGATACTGTGTATAATGAACTGGAAAAAGCTAATTATTCATGTGAAAGACTCCATGGAGGACTAGAACAAGAAGACCGGTTTGCTGTAATGGAAGGATTTAAAATAGGGAACTTCCGCTATCTAGTAGCAACCGATGTAGCAGCCAGAGGTATTGATATTGATAATGTAACGTTAGTCATCAATTATGACGTTCCTATGGAAAAAGAGAGCTATGTGCACCGTACCGGAAGAACCGGCCGTGCCGGCAATAAAGGAAAAGCAATTACGTTTTCGACAAAGTTTGAAGGAAAATTCGTTAAAGCGATTGAAAATTACATCGGCTTTGAGATACCTACAATTGAGGCGCCAAGTCATCAAGAGGTTGTTAGTCAAAAAGCAATCTTCGAAGAAAAACTTAACAGCAGGCGAGTAGTAAGAAATAATAAAACAGCTAGAATTAATCAAGGTATTATGAAACTTCACTTCAGCGGCGGAAAAAAGAAGAAAATTCGTGCTGTTGATTTTGTTGGAACAATCGCAAAAATCCCTGGAGTCACAGTAGATGATATAGGCATTATATCTATTCATGACCAGATGTCATATGTTGATATACTAAATGGTAAAGGATCGCTAGTTTTACAAGCCATGGAGAATGCGACGATTAAAGGAAAAAAATTAAAAGTAAGTAAAGCAATTAAATAAGGAAGCATAATGACTAGCTTATAGTGAAATGGATCAAATTTTTAGCTAACCTTTATTCAATGCTTACATGCTTAAGTTACATTTGAACAAAAAAGTCGATTTTCGTAAAAACGGAAATCGACTTTTTATTGTAAATTTAAAACTTACTTTTAGAATTTTAATAAATATTTATTTATTTTACAAACAAGCTTCTAATGCAAGTTTCATCATTTTATCGAATGAAGTTTGTCTAGCTTCAGCACTAATCTCTTCATGAGTAACTAAAGAATCTGAAATAGTAAGTAAACAAGCTGCTTTCTTTCCTAAGACTTTTGCATTATGGAAAAGTGCAAAGCTTTCCATTTCTGTACATATACAATTATGCTCTTTATAAAAATTAACAAAATTTGGAACTGAATTTTCATAATAAAAGACATCACTAGAATGTATTCTGCCTTTAACTACAGGAGTATTGATGTGCTTTGCAGTTTCTTCGATTTTGTTTGTTAATGATTCACAAGGATACTGTACGTCACCTTCTACGCCTGCTTGAGTCTTTGCAAATGTAGATTGACTCCAAGCACTATCTACAAGCACAATATCGTGAATGTTTAGTTTATCTGTATAAGCTCCTGCACTTCCAACTCGGATAATATTTTCAACGTCATAAAATTTATATAATTCGTATGAATAAATTCCGATACTTGGCATGCCCATACCAGATCCCATTACAGATATTTGTTGTCCTTTATAAGTTCCAGTATAGCCAAACATATTACGTACTGTATTAAATTGCTCCGGGTTTTCTAGATATGTTTCTGCAATATATTTTGCACGTAATGGATCCCCTGGCATTAAGACTGTTTTTGCTATTTCTCCTGATTTGGCTGTATTATGTGGCGTTGTCATATTATTTTCTCTCCAATTCTATTCTAATAATTTATTTAACTAATCCATACAACTTTTAATGCTTAATCATTTCACATGTTAATTTATCTTAACGTTATCATTCTTTCCTAATATGTTTCCGTTTACAAAATAAATCAAACAACATATTCAAAATAACGATAAATTAATACTACGAAGTATAGTTGTATAATCAGTTGTCTATTTTTCTTTAACTAAATTATATTTCAAGAAAATAGAAAAATCAATAGCAACTTAAAAGCACTTAGGTATTTAAAAATGATCAGCTTTGCTTTCCCACTTTTAATGGACAAGTTTGCGAATTATTCATAACTCGATATAATATTGATAAGGAGTGTTGTTATGTCCGTTGAAAATAAAAAAAAATTACCTCTATACGTTGGGGTTTATGAAAAATTATTTAAATTAATTAATGAGGGAGTCTATCCGATTGGAAGTAAGCTTCCTTCTGAACCAGAACTATCTAAGATGATGAATGTTAGCAGAATGACCTTAAGACAAGGATTGGGTTTACTAAAAGAGGACGGCTATATTGAAACAATCCATGGACAAGGTAACTTCATAAAGCAAAATGTGAATTTAAGAAGTGTTGGCTTAGAAAAAATAGATAATTCAATTTATCAATGCTGTACAGAAATAATCGATGATGTAGATGCGTATTTAGAAGTTAGTTTTTCGGATGATTATGAATATGTTAAAAAGATTTTTAATCAAGATTCAGCAGTGATGATTAGGTTTAATAGATGGTATAAATCTAAAAATAAAATTGTCGCCCATGCTTATACAATGTTCCCAAGTGAGACTGCTTCCCTATATCAAATGAACCTAGGCGATCAGCAGGGTGTACTAAAAATACTTGAAGAAGATATTTATAAGTTAATACATTCATCAACAATTGAAATAAAATTTACAGAATCAGTCCTTCCTTCTTCAAACCATGAATTACGTTCAACGAATAATTTATTCGTTTTACTCATTGAAAACCTATATGATTCAATGGGGAATATCGTACTTAAAAATAAGATTTATATCCCAATCGAACTAAGTTCAATAAAAATAAATCGAATAAACAAATAGTGGAAAAAGAGTTTAAAATTGTAGAAATGCTAACCACCAGGTGAAGTAAGACAGTTTTTAGTCGAGAATTTTAATTACATAAGATTGTGCACAAACAGTCAATTGTGAATCAAATTATGAACATTTCAGCAAACTATATCTTATTTAATTGATTTTAAAGGAGAGCAATATGATTAAACTTGTATTAATCAGACACGGGCAAAGTTTATGGAATGTTGAAAATCGGTTCACAGGTTGGACAGATGTTGATTTAACGAAGAGCGGACTTTCTGAGGCAAGAGAAGCTGGTATCATTTTAAGGAAAAACGGATTTACATTTGATGTTGCCTATACATCAGTTCTTAAAAGAGCAATTCGTACATTATGGATTATATTAAATGAGATTGATATGATGTGGATTCCTGTTTATAAAACATGGAGATTAAATGAACGACATTACGGCTCACTTCAGGGGCTAAATAAATCTGAAACAGCTCAAAAATATGGTGAAGAACAGGTTAATATTTGGCGAAGATCGATGAATGTTAGACCACCTGCTCTAAAACCGGATGATCCAAGATATGAAATAAATGAACCTCGTTATAAAAACTTGTTAAAAGATGAATTTCCACTTACTGAAAATCTGGAGGATACAGAAAAAAGAGTATTAACATATTGGGATGAAGAAATTGCACCAGCTTTGAAAGAAGGTAAAAAAGTTATTATATCTGCACATGGAAATACGTTGAGGGGGATCGTGCAATATTTAGATCAAGTCTCAGCTGACGGAATTGCTTCACTTAATATTCCAACAAGTATTCCTTTAGTTTATGAATTAACTGAAGAACTAAAGCCTATTCGACATTACTATTTAGGTATGGATGGAGAACTTCCACCCGATGTAATCCCAAAACATATCCCTAGTGAATTACTTGACCAATTTGATGATGATCATCCAAATATAACAATACAAGATGAGTAAAATACAAAAAAGGATGGGTTTAGCAATCGTGCTTCCCATCCTTTTTATTATGCTTCAGATAACTTTAGTTTTTTTATTTGTAATTGTACTAATCGGAAAGATAATGTTAGTGCTGACACTCCTAAACCAACAATTAAACCAACCCAATATCCTTTTGCACCTAGATTCGTATTAGAAAGTGCATACCCAACTGGTAATGCGATTACCCAATAAGCTAAAATCATCATAATTAGCGTGGCATTCACATCTTTATATCCTCTTAATGCACCTTGGATTGGTGCAGCAATTGCATCGAATAGTTGGAACATGACAGCAAAAATTAAGAATCCGCCTGCCAAAATTTGTACAGATGGGTCATTTGTATACCATCCAGCTACATCATATCGGAATAAATAGATGATGATCCCAAAAAATGAAGCAATTGAAACTGCCATTACTAAACCAATTTTGCTATATTCTTTTGCATTTTGAAACTCTTTTGCACCAACTTCATAGCCAACTGCAATTGTTAAAGCCATTGAAATACTTAATGGAACCATATAGAGTAGACTTGCAAAATTCATTGCCACTGTATGTGCAGCAATGGTTTCAGTATCAAACTCACTTAATAATAATGTTACGACAGAGAATACACTTACTTCAAAAAAGATACTAAGTCCAATTGGAACTCCTAATTTTAAAATACTTTTCCAAGTTGCAAATGAAATTGGAGTAAGTTTTTTAAATAGATTGAAGCTGCTAAATGGCTTTTTACTTTTAATAATATAGAAAGCAATTCCAAAAATAATCCAATACGTTATTGCAGAGGCTACACCAGAACCTACGCCACCTAAACGTGGAAGACCAGCTTTACCGAATATAAGGAAATAGTTCAAAATTACATTAACTGGTACTGAAATAACGGTAATAACCATAGTAGTTCTTGTTTTACCTAAACCATCAATAAACTGACGAATGACTGTATATAGAAATAAAGGTAAAATTCCAAATGATAATGCGAATAAGAAATGAAGAGCAACACGGTGAACTTTCGGATCAAGATTCATATGATTTAAGATTGGATGAATTGAAAATATACCAATAATAATTATGACAATTGCAATAATCCCAGCCAAATAAAGTGCTTGCATAACAAGAGGCGTTATTTTTCCATCCTGTTTTGCACCATTTAAATTTGCTACCATTGTCGTAATTGCGACTAAAATGCCAGTTAACCCCGTACTGATTGGAGTCCAAATACTAACACCGATCGCAACTCCTGCTAAATCCCCTGGACTACTATTACCAGACATGATTGTATCAAAAAATGACATCGAAAATAATGTCACTTGTGTGATTAAAATCGGAAGTAGTAGTTTAAAAAAGCGTGATATTTTATCCGTTTTAGTAGTATTCAATTTATCGACCTCCTAAACAAACACTTTTACAATTGTATCATGTTTTGGTTTAATAGCTATAATGAAATTATTCGGATAAATATTTTATAAAGAAAGTTGGTCTTAGATTGGGAAATCAAGTTGTAATCATCACAGGCGCAGGAAGTGGATTAGGAGCGTCATTAGCTAAAAAGTATTCTGAAAACGGAGCTCACATTTGTTTATTAGGAAGAACTGAAAATAAACTTAGAGAAATTGGTAAACAGTTACCTAACAATTATTCAATACATACTGTAGATGTTTCAGAACATGAAGATGTAAAAAGAGTCTTCGATACAATCATTCAAACATATGGAAAAGTTGATTTATTATTTAATAATGCAGGTGTTGGAATTTTTGATCTTGCAGAAGAATTAAATGATGAAGCAGTACATAAAATGATCGATATTAACCTAAAGGGAACTATTTTCTGTTCACAAGAGGTTTTAAAACAAATGAAAAAACAAGATAGTGGAACAATCGTCAATATTGTTTCTACTGCAGGTCTAATTGGAAAAGCAACAGAATCAGTTTATTGCGCAAGTAAGTTCGGAGTTAAAGGCTTTACTGAAAGTTTGGTTGTTGAATTAACAGGAACACCAATCTCGGTATTTGCAGCATATATGGGTGGAATGAATACAGACTTTTGGACAGGTATTTTTGATGAAGATAAAACTTCAAAAATGATGAATCCAGATGATATAGCTGAAATCATAATTGAAAATATAAAACCACGTAAAAATATATCCATACCTGAAATTATCATAAAAAACATAAAATAAGTATTAACCAAGCCGTCTTTTACACAAACTAAAGCCAAATCATTAAGGACAAAGTGAGGTATAAAAGATGAGCAAATCAAAAAAGAACAAATCAATTGATTCAAATCAAAATAATTTTGACGAATTATTACTTGAAGATCTTAATAAAGCAGATGATATTCCAATCGATTGGTTACCAAAGAGTGAACCGATTACGGAAACAATGTCATATAAAAATGCTGAAGATTAATTAGGCTTTGGTTTGAAAAGACTTGTTTATATTATTGCTTGTTTGCAATAGGATGAATAGGCTTAGTGACCTAAAAATTAAGCGTTTTCAATTAGTCTAATTAGCATGTTTTTTTGACTTTGACTTGAAACTGTAAAGAATAGCCATTTTGGCTATTTTTTTTTATTTTGATATGGTATTATTATTGAAGCGTTTTATATTAAAGCCAATTCCTGGCATTAAAAATACATAAACAAATGAAAAACAAGATATAGTTAGGAGAATTTTTGATGGAAAAAGTACTAGTTTTTGGTCACAAGAACCCAGACACAGATACAATTTGCTCTGCAATTGCATATGCAGAATTAAAAAAGGCATTAGGTGAAAATGCTGAGGCTATTCGTTTAGGTGAAGTAAGTGCAGAAACACAATTTGCACTTGATTCATTTAAATCTGAAGCACCACGATTAGTAGAAAAAGTTGCAGCTGAAACAAATAATGTTATTTTAGTTGACCATAATGAGCGTCAACAAAGTGCTGATGATATCGAACAAGTTCGTGTACTTGAGGTTATTGATCATCACCGTATTGCTAATTTTGAAACTAGCGATCCTTTATACTACCGTTGTGAGCCAGTTGGATGTACTGCTACAATTTTAAACAAATTGTATAAAGAAAATAATATCGAAATTAAAAAAGAAGTTGCTGGTCTAATGCTTTCAGCAATTATTTCTGATACATTATTATTCAAATCTCCAACTTGTACTGATCAAGATGTTGCTGCTGCAAAAGAACTTGCAGAAATCGCAGGTGTAAATGCAGAGGAATATGGTCTAGAAATGTTAAAAGCAGGTGCAAACCTAGCTGATAAATCAATCGAGTCTTTAGTTTCACTTGATGCGAAAGAATTCAAAATGGGTAACTATAAAGTAGAAATCGCACAAGTAAACGCAGTTGATACAAATGACGTACTTTCTCGTCAAGCAGAATTAGAAAATGTACTTGAAGGCATCGTTGCTAATAAAGGATTAGACTTATTCTTATTCGTTGTAACTGATATTTTAACAAATGACTCAATCGCAGTTGCAAAAGGTACTGCTACTAATGCAGTAGAAAAAGCATACAATGTAACGTTAGAAAACAACACAGCTTTATTAAAAGGTGTTGTATCTCGTAAAAAACAAATCGTTCCAGTATTAACTGAAACATTCAATACACTTTAATTCGTAATTTAACAACAAAGTCTTTGAAAGGCTTTGTTGTTTTTTTATAAATAGCTAATAATTGGGGGATTTGAAATGGAAAATTTAAAATATCCGATTGGCAGATTTACCTTACCACCAAGTTACACTCCTGACCAACGTAAAGAATTTATTAAAGTACTAAAAGATGCTCCAATTAAATTTAAAGAAGTAATCACATCACTTACAGAAGAACAATTAAACACACCTTATCGTGATGGTGGTTGGACACCAAAACAAGTTATTCATCATGTTGCTGATAGCCATATGAATAGTCTTATTCGAGTTAAATTAGCTTTAACTGAAGATAATCCTACGATCAAAGCCTATGATGAAAATGCATGGATTACATTAAGTGATTCGAATTTTGATTTTTATAGTTCCTTAAAAATTATCGAAGGTATTCACGAACGTTATGTAGTCTTACTTGAATCAATAACAGAGGAAGAGTTTAATCGAACTTGTTATCACCCAGAGCTTAAAATCAATATTAGTATAGATTTCATCTTAGCTTTATATGCTTGGCATAGTGAACACCACTTGGCTCATATTTATTTAGTGAAAAACAATTAATAGTTAGGTGTGAAGAACAATAAAATTATTATTCATTTGTAGCAAAAATCAATGGAGAAGTCCTACAGCAGAAAAAATTTTTCACTTATATAATTGCAACCAAGCAAGATCAGCGGGGACTGAAACTGGTGCCAGGATTAAAGTGACAGAGGGACATATTGGTTGGGCAGATATTATTTTTGTAATGGAGAAAAAACATTTAAGAAGAATTCGCGATAAATTCGGAGATATACTCAATGATAAAAAGATTGTCAATCTAGATATAGCTGATGACTATCAGTTTATGGACGAAGAATTAATTGAAATTCTCCAAAATAGAGTATCCGAAATAATTTAAGGTAATTGGGAAAGAAGCGAAAACATTATCAGATTTTAAGGAACCCACTCAGCTAAAAGAGTGGGTTTAGTTCTTTTTACCTAATAAACGGTTAGGATTCTAAGTACTTCCGCATGAATAAAAAAATTTCCAAAATAACCCATTTCACAACAGTGTCAAAGTCCATGTTGTACACATAAAAATAGAGCAAAATAAGAAAAAGGTGTGAGCTGTACTATAAATTATTAAAGCAATATATAAAAAATTCAAATTTAAGTTTGACTGATATAGCCAAAGAATTAAATAAGTTGGGCTTTTCAAAAGACAAGAGCTATTTAAGCAAATTACAAAATGCGAAATTGACTCCACCTGAAGAAAAATTAACTAGAGCGATAGCAAAAGTAACAGGTGGAAATGCTGAAGACTTAATTTGGTGTGCTTATATTATTAATGCACCTGAAAAATTGAAAACTCCTTTACGAAATATCTCAGAAGAAGTATTCAATCTTTCCCAGATCGAAATGAATAGTAATCTAAAATTTGATATGATCTATAAAGAGCAAAACGTTGAGGAGCGTTCAAAAATATTTGCTGAATTTATTAGACAGTCACGATTACAAAAAAATCTATCAATAAAGTGCCTTGCAACAAAAGCAAATGTATCCCATTTATATATTTCACAAATTGAAAATGGCAAAAGAGGTATACCGTCAACTGAAATTATTCGAAAGTTGGCAGAACCACTCGGTGTTCCTGTTATTCAATTGTTTCAATTAGCTGGGATATGTACCAATAGATGAAAATGTTTGGATAGAAGGTATGAACCTCATACCATATAAGATAAAAACAAAACGCCAAAACTTAAAAGAGCGGTTTTAAAAAAAAGGTGATGCTAAAATTAGCACTGAAACCCCTGTAACAGATAAAGTAATTAACAAAGTATCGCAAATCGATGCAGTAATTACAGCAGGAAGTGCATTAATAAATCTTTTTTGAGTTGAACCTTGTTGAAAAATAAAGACGTTTTGAACCCCTAAAGGAAGAATTAATCCAAAAGATAATAAAGAAGCGTGTAAAATAGTTTGAATCATAGAACCACCTAACTGACCATTTTATCTTCATTTCAAATCTTTTTACGAATCTTGACTAAATTTGTAAATTTTAGGAAAGGATAGTAAGAAACTGTAAAAGGAAGTGAAGAGTATGTCACAACAATTTGACAATTTACCTGATTATGAATTATTAGCGAATAATCCAGCATTATCTTTACATGAACTGTCATATCATTATGATATGAGTTTTAATGATATCGCTGAAATTAGAGGAATCTCTGTAGAAGATTTAGTAAATTACTATCAGACAAATACTTCTCACGATTCATTATTTTATTTTGAATAAAATATACATAAAGCTGAGCCAATATCTATTGGCATCGGCTTTTTTTTGTGTAAACAAATCCCCTATTTATTATATTGAAAAAATTGTGAGAATACTAGAATTTTAGACAGACTTAAAAAGTCGGATTGTGAATTAGGTTTAAAAAAAGAAAGTTAAGCCATTTTAGGCTTAACTTCATTTTTTCTTCTTTGTCTTTAGTCGCCAATTATTACAGATCATAAATTTACCAATTGGATATTCAAAATTACATTTTTTAATAAACTTGAAATTTAATTTTTCGCATAATTTATTAGATGGAATGTTATTAGCGGAAGGGAATGCGTGAATATATTTACGCTTCGATTCTTTTTGGGCCTTCTTAATAGCTTTTTTTACTGCAATTGTTGCTATACCTTTTCGTTGAAATTGTGGTAAAATGCTCCAACCAATTTCATAAATAAGTTTACCATCCCATATGCGATCCCAATAGCCAACAGTTCCTATTTTTGTTCTGAATGGAAGCAAAACGATAACAAACATTTGTCCTGTACCTATTTGACTCATTTCAAGATAATGCTTGTGGCGACTCATAATTTGATTTAAACTTTCTAGACCACCAAGATATTTCATCATATTATTCGTATTCGATGACAGAAGTAAATTAAGATCTGCTTCGTTCCACGGCTCAATTAGAATGTTTGATTCATCTATTTTTGACAATTAATACACTCCAAATTTATATTAAAAAGAATCATAATAAGATAGTATTCTGAAGTGAAGATGATATCTCTAATTAAATAACACAAATTAAATAGGTGAAATTCTTATCACGATAACCGCAAAAGGGCTGTTTGAAGTTAAAAAACTTCGGACAGCCCTTTTACTGAACAAAATTAAATTTAATTATGAGTAATAAATAAGGTTTAAATTTTCATCTGATAAGCTCTGACGATAATCCCATCATTTGCTGGTTCGAAGTCAAACTTTGGTAAACGTTTAAATCCAATTCTTTCATATAAACTTATGGCATTTTTCATAAATTCACCGGTATGTAATCCGATTGCTTCGAATCCTTTTTCTTTCGTGCGATTAATACATTCTGAAATTAGCGCAGAAGCAACTCCTTGACCACGGCAGTCTGACTCTACAGCAAGCATTCGGATTTCTGGATAATCAAGTTCGTCGATATAGTCTCCATAGGCATTTATTTTGGCTGGGAATAAAGCGACGCTACCGACAATTTTTCCTAAAACCGTGGCAACAATTATTTCCACACCTTCTTGTTCATCAACATTCGATGAGAGGGACTTCTTTAAAGCATTCCAATGTTTATCTGGTAACAGGTTAACGTATTCATAATAAGCGTTAATTCTTTGTTCTCGAATTGACTGAAACATCTCTTTTTCAGCATTACAAATTTCTATTTTTACCATTAAAATTGCATCTCCTTATGCCTTAATGAATGAGGAACTTTTCATTTTGTCCACTTAAATCTTCGCGATTGTGCTTCGAATTCCAAATCGTAAGTTCTGGACCTTTTGGTAACACTTTTGGTTCTTCTTTTTCGGGTGAAATAGTAATCGATAAATGGTAATGTCGTTTAATCGCATCAAAATCAGTTGTATCCCCAAACCCTGGTGTTTGATATAAATCTCGTACATAGCCCCATAGGTTTTTAAACTCGCGTATTAAATTTCGATTCGTATTAAAGGCTGTAAAGTAAGCAGCATCGAACCGTACAAGTGTTGTATATAACCTAACATCAGTATCAGTAATTTTATCACCAAATAAAAAACGTTGTTTAGATAATCGCTGCTCTAGCTCATCTAATCGATTAAATAATGTTTCATAAGCATCTTCATAGGCTTTCTGAGATTGTGCAAAACCACATTTGTATACGCCATTGTTTACATCAGTGAATATGATTTCGTTTAGCGCATCAATTTCCTGGCGAATGGAAACTGGGTATAAATCTGGTGCATTCTTTTTATGGTACGGCTTCCAAACCGTTTCGAAATAATTTGTTAGCCTAAAATAGTCATTATTGGCAACCTTACCAGAGCTTATATCGATAATAGCGGGTACTGTCGGACGTCCTGAATAGTTTTGATCTGATTTATGATAGATTTCACTCATATAGCGAACGCCTAATATTGGATCAACTCCTCCTGAGTCCAAAGAAAATTCCCAATCCACGTGAGGCAATCTTGGACGCATTGGACTGACGGTACCTAAACTGATTGCATTTTCTAAACCTAAAACTTTTCGTACAATAACAGAGCGATGTGCCCATGGACAAGCAGCTGACCAAATGAGACGATATCGACCTGCTTCAATAGGGAGTTCTCCTGGTTTATTTCCAAATGGTGTAGAAAAACGATTTAATTGACGTCTAAAGAAACCATCAACTGTTACTTCAGTTGGTTTAGTTTTATTCATACTTAAACTTCCTTTCTCACTACTTTGGATAAAATTTTTTAGAGTTTTTGAAGGTGAACATAGAAGTAATTCTAATACTCTATTATACTCCTAAAATTCAGAAAATGTATTTTTTCTGGTCATACTTATGATGACAATACGATCTATATAATTGCTTTATACCACTTTGTTAGAAATTATCTCGAATTTGAGGTATATTTAAGTTGCTTAATAAATATAGCAACGAAAACCTTATAAATCTACTCAAATTTTCTTTAAAATTACAGAAATTGGGAGGAATAGTTAAATGGAAATAGGAATTAGTACTTTTGTAGAAACAACGCCTGGTGCAAATACAGGTAATGTAATAAGCCATGCAGAACGATTACGTGAAGTGGTTGAGGAGATTATTCTAGCAGATCAAGTTGGATTAGATTGATTTGGAGTAGGGGAACATCATCGTAATGATTTTGCAGCATCATCTCCAGCAGTCGTATTAGCAGCAGCTGCATCACAAACAAATCGTATTCGACTAACAAGTGCCGTAACTGTCCTTTCATCATCATCTCCAGTACGAGTATTTCAAGATTTTGCTACGCTTGATGGTATTTCGAATGGTCGAGCGGAAATCATGGCGGGACGTGGTTCATTCATCGAATCATTTCCTTTATTCGGCTATAATTTAAACGACTATGATGAGCTTTTTGAAGAAAAACTGGATTTACTGTTAACCTTGCAAAAATCTGAATTCGTAACATGGAGTGGAAAACACCGACCAGCCATTAACAATATAGGAATTTATCCACGTCCAGTTCAGGAGCCCCTGCCAATTTGGATTGGAAGTGGCGGAAACAGTGAGTCAGTCGTTCGAGCTGGACTATTAGGAGTTCCACTAGTTCTTGCAATTATAGGTGGACGACCAATTCAGTTCGCACCACTTGTTGAGCTATATAAAAAAGCAGCAGCACATGCCGGTCATGATGTAAACAAACTAAAGATTGCATCCCATTCACATGGGTTCATCGCAGAAGATACAATGACTGCTGCAGATAAATTTTTCCCATCAACTCAACAAGTCATGAATAAGCTTGGAAAAGAACGCGGTTGGGGAACATATGACCGAGCTGCATTCGATGCGGCGCGAAGCTTTGAAGGTGCACTTTATGTTGGAGATTCTGAGACTGTCGCACAAAAAATCATCCACCTTCGAAAAAATGTAGGTATTACAAGATTTATGCTTCATGTACCAGTTGGTTCGATGCCACATGCAGACGTAATGAAAGCAATCGAACTATTAGGTAAGGAAGTTGCACCAATCGTTCGAGATGAAATTGCAAAGTGGGAAGCAAATCAATAACTGGAAATAAACGAAAAGCTGTTTTCTATAAGAGGACAGTTTTTTTATATCGATCAAATAAAAAAAATCGTGATAATATTCCATCAAATGGAAAAGAATATTGCTAGGAAAGGAGGGTATGCAAATGTTAATAAAAAATTGGTTCTCAGGATTAATTGTTTTTATGGCAACGATTTTGCTGATGGCAACTCCAGGTAATTTCAAAGCTTTTGCTGAATCTGAGGTTTCAGATGCAAATAATCGAGCACAAACAATCGTAGTAGAGTTAAATGATGATTACTTTAACCCGAAAAACATCACGATTCCAAATGGTACGAAAACAACTTTATTATTAAAAAATAAAGGGAGTAAACCACATACTTTTACTGTGAAAATGCTCAATATTGATGTAGAAGTTCAACCAAGAACTGAAAAAACTATTTCAGTATTACCAAAACAAGCAAATACATATGATCTTACATGTAAGTACCATTTTAATGTAGGTATGGTAGGAAAAGTAATCGTAAAATAAAGTCAAGGCCATTTGGCCTTGACTTTATTTATGTTTTGATAATTTACTACAATAAAGAAATGTCATTTGAATTTCTAACAGGAACATTACTATTTAGCAATATCTCCTCATACAATTAAAATGAGGAGGGATATGGATGGAGAACATCGATTTTCATATACTTCAATGGTTTTTTGGTAGTACACCGATCCTTGGTTTAGCTTTAATGATGTTTATTGCTTCATCACTTGGGAAACGCCTCACTATACCAATTATTACAGTTATCGTAACATCATGCTTGTGGTTTGTTTGGAAAACGCTACCAAACGATATTTGGCATCGTATGGGAGCAAACGGTACTGTTGGGATATACCAACATATAACCTTCGCTCTAATCCTTGGTTTTGTCACATCGAGCATTCTCGGAATGTTTCAAAAAACTCAACACGCTAAATAAGAATACCATTAGATAGATGAACATTTTAAAGGCTAACAATGATTTTAGATAGATGAATCTAATGTACTAATAACGATGAGCTTCTCTAAAAAGAGGCTCCTTTTTCTATTGCAAAGAATCGAAAGCGGATTCATAAAAAAGAATCAAAAATAATAAAAAAACCAATTGACTCTCCCCTCGGAGGAGGCTTTACATTATGTTTTGTAGAGCTTTAAAGGAGTTGAGTTAAGATGAAAAAACAAAACATAATGTTATTTTTAGTATTAATGAACTTATTCATTATTTTTTTAGGAATTGGGTTAGTTATTCCCGTCACACCTTCAATTATGAATGAGTTAAATATATCTGGTACAATTGTGGGCTATATGGTAGCTGCATTTGCTATTACACAATTATTTTTTTCACCAATTGCAGGTCGCTGGGTAGACCAATTCGGACGTAAAAAAATGATTATAACGGGATTATTAATCTTTAGTATCTCAGAGTTTTTATTCGGAATGGGTAAAACGATTGAGGTTCTTTTTATTTCACGTATGCTAGGCGGAATAAGTGCGGCATTCATTATGCCAGCTGTAACAGCATTTATAGCAGATGTTACAACAGTTGAAACAAGAGCAAAAGCACTCGGCTATATGTCGGCTGCAATTTCAACAGGTTTTATTGTTGGACCAGGTGTTGGAGGATTTTTAGCAGAATATGGTCCACGCATACCATTTTTCTCTGCAGCAGGATTGGCGATTTTCGCAGGCGTTTTATCTATTACAGTCCTTCCTGAGCCAGAACGCAATCAATACTGTATTGAGGAGAAAGGACAAAAACCAGGATTTAAACGTATTTTTGCTCCGATGTATTTTATATCGTTTATGGTTATATTGATCTCACAATTTGGTTTATCAGCTTTTGAATCCTTATTTTCATTGTTCACAAATCATAAATTTGGTTTTACACCGAAAGACATAGCAATTATGATTACTGGTGGTGGGATAGTTGGTGCGATTGCTCAAATAGCATTATTTGATCGATTAACAAAATGGATGGGAGAAATTCGATTAATTCGATATAGTTTAATCCTGTCTACAATTCTAGTGTTTATGATGACAATTGTGAACTCATATTTTATGATTTTACTAGTGACGATTACTGTATTTTTAGGCTTTGATTTAATGCGTCCAGCTGTTACAACCTATTTATCTAAAATTGCAGGTAATGAACAAGGCTTTGTAGGTGGGATGAACTCAATGTTTACTAGTTTTGGGAATGTAATAGGACCAATAATAGGTGGAATCCTATTTGATATAGACTTAAACTATCCATTTTATTTTGCAACAGTCTTATTAGCGAGTGGCGTTGGTTTAACAATTGCCTGGAAAATGCCAGTATATCGAACAGCATAATATATCAAAAAAGCGTATTCTATATTTACGAATAAAGAATATGCTTCTTTTGCTAAAATAAGAATGTGGAGGTGATTAATGTGAAGGAAAAACTTTATTCAATAGGTGAGGTATCCAAGTTAGTTAATATTTCGATTAAAGCACTCCGATATTATGATAAAATCAATTTATTTAAACCAGCGTATGTCGATCCAGATACGAATTATCGATATTACAAAGACTCACAAATTCATCTTCTCGATTTAATCAAATCACTCAAATATATTGGTACACCATTAGAAGAGATGAAAGAAGTACAGGGGCTACAGAGAGATGAATTTTTCTCCTTTTTAACAGAACAAGAAAAAATTGTAAGAGAAAAAATAGATTCATTAATCGAAATTGAAAAAATCATCGCAAATGCAAAAAAGGGATTGCAAAAACAAAAGGATTATCCTCAATTTGGTGAAGTGTTTTTTTCGTATGAAGAAGAAATGCAAATCATTCAGACGAAAGCTAATGGGATCGATCCGAAAAATATTTTGAATGCTTCATATAGTAAATTAAAGAAATTTGCTGCATCTACAGAAGGTTTTAGGAACAATGGTTATGGAGCCATTGTGCCATATAAGTCTTATACACATGTTAGTGAAGTAACATATCAATATTTATTTACACCCGTTTTAACAAAAAAACAAACTACACTACTATTACCAGATACCGAGCTTTCAACCATCCCCGAAGGAAAATACATATGCATAACTTATAAAAGCGTATCATCTAATGATTATTTTACAAACTTACAAAGACTTATTGACTATATAGACAAACATCAAATAACAATTAAAAGTGATATATATGAGTCATTAATACATAATAATTATTCACCAAATCAAAAAGAAGAATTTTTGATTGAAATGAGAGTATTGGTCGATGATGAAAGAGAATAGACAGACAAAAATATGATTTAAAAAGCTCATAGAAAATTTTTGAAAGACTCCTTAAAGGGTCTTTTTTTACTTTTATGATCCGAAAATAAAATTATTTAATATACAAATTGAATTATTGAATAAAAAGCTAAATATTAATATGAAAATTAAACTTTCAAGCTCTGTGAATTAACTTATTCAATATAAACATTTAATAATTTAATTAAAACGTATATTTTTATAAATAATTTTAAATTTTTGTTTGAAAAATTAAATATATAGTGTATGATATGTTTAAATAAAAGAAAGGAGAACAGTATGTCGTATCCTTTACTCACTAATTGTCCTGTTTGTAGCAAGGCACTTAAAATTACTAAGCTACATTGTAACCATTGTCAGACTACGATTGAAAATGAATTTGAAGTATCAAGATTAGCAGCTCTAGGTCAAGAACAACTTCATTTTATTGAGATTTTTCTTAAATGTCGTGGAAATATTAAAGAGGTCGAAAAGGAACTAGGAATTTCTTATCCGACTGTCAGAGGAAAATTAGATGAAATTATCTCTACTCTTGGGTATTCCACTCAAAAGAAACCAGAAATAGATAAATCTAAAATTGTAACATTATTGGAAAAAGGCGAAATTACGGCTGAGAAAGCCATTCAATTATTAAAAGAGGGGGACTTATAATGAAAGATGAGATTTCTAGAATCTTAACGTTGGTGGAAGAAGGAAAGATTGATAAAGATAAAGCAAGTGAATTAATTAATATTTTACAAGATAAAGATCAGCCAGAACGCGTATCTTTGAAAAAAGAATCATATGGAAATAAAATCTTAAAGATTCGTGTGAACTCTGAAGTAGGAGATAATGTTAATGTAAATGTACCGATTAATCTTGTGAAGGCTGTATTAAAAGTAGGTACTAATATTGCTGAAAAAATTCCTGAAGCTGAAAAATATGTTAAAGATATTAACATTGATCTACTAATCGAAGCAATTGAAAACGAAATGGTCGGACAAATCGTTGACATCACTTCATCTAACGGTGATAAAGTTTTCGTCGTGATTGAGTAGAATATGTTAAAGGTCAAGGTGAAAATAGAAGGAAAGCGATTCTCCATTCCTGTTCCTTATGCAGTTTTAAATTTAGCAAGTTTGATCATCACATCAAAATTGCTAAATCGTTTAATAAATAAAGCAATCAGAAGAAATGGCAGCAAATTCAACTTTCCTGAAATTGATAGAAAGGATTTGAAGCCGTTACTAGAGGGACTTTCAAAAAACAGTGGACTAATCCTTGTTGATACGAAATTAAAAGATGGAACAGAGGTAGTAGTAAAGCTTTAGAGTTCCGTCTTTCAAACACTAATTTATATTTTCCTTTCTACCAAAATGATACTAGTTACTTATAATAATATTATGTAAACAAAAGTGAATTATAAAAAACCCCTTTCTAAAAAAATGGGGTTTTTCTTATTAATAATTTTCATCATCCCAAACATTACTTGCATTTTGTGTTCGATTCATCATTTTTGCTAAATAAAGTTCAGTCGTTTGAATACTTTCATGACCTAAACTTCGACTAACTTGATAAATGCTCGCACCTTTTTCAATTGAACGACATGCATAATGATGTCGAAAGAAGTGAGGACTAATATTGTTCGATCGATTATGTTCTTTTACAAAAGGTAAATCAGAATCTTTTATCATTTCAATTACATATTTTGATAAGTATTTAAACGAATAATGTTGATTCAGTTTATTTGGAAAAAATGGACTTGAATCAGTTTTTGAAATGACATTTGATAGACCACGTCGACTCCTTAGTTTACATAAATCTACAAATACATGATTTAATAATTTAACTTCACGTTTTTTATTTCCTTTTCCAATAATCTCTAGCCAATAACCGTTTGAATCCTTTGTAACTTTACCCCAATTTGCCTCTGCTAGTTCCCGAATTCGCATACCAGTTGTAGCTAATAATTTGATTATAGTCGTTTTTAAAATATTTCCATTATAAAAATTCAATAATGCTTTAACTTCACTTTCTTCTAAATCGCGATTAGGTAAATCATCCTTTGTAATTTTTGCATTCAATATTCGAGTATATAAGGGTACTTGAACGTAATGACTATCAAATAAAAACTTGAAAAAGCTTTTTAATATGACAAGTTTTCTTGAAAGAGTTGTAACACGATATTGTTGATTGTTCGAACCGTATTGATAAGTAGATAGCCATTGTTGATATGAATCGATATGTCTTTGTTTTAAGTTTTTGAAAAATGAAGTTTCAATATAAGATTCTACATCCTGACGCAAAAAATCTTCACTCTTCATCAAGTATCGAAAAAACTGCATTAACTCTCGTATGTATTCCACCTTTGTACTATTTTTTCGTTGTTTCGATTTTTGTATATCTTTTCTTTGATGGACAAAGTAGTAGATCATATCCAAATCAGAAAAACCTTCATAGATCATTCGATGATTTTTTTCATTTTCAAACTTTGTTTGTAGAAGAATAGGAAAGTATGTTTCATCTATTAAATACTCAATTATGTTGGATTCATTTAGATTCGTACTTGGTAAATGCACTGAATTTGTAATAAGTAGACTTGATTTTACTAACATATTACTCACCTCATAAACTATTATACATAAATCAACCTATTTATAGTATTAATTCGAATATTTTTTCCAGCTAAATAATTTACTTTAATATTTTATAAATATTAAAATGTATGAAATGAATAAGGTAGAAAAATACACTATTATTCTACTTTAAAAAAAGTTTGTATATTTAATTATTTATAAATAAATTGATTTAGTTGTATCTGTTTAATTACTTTTTAACAATTTTTTGGAAATAATTATGATATAATGAGTCTATAAAACAATGAAAAAGGAAGAATTCAAATGTTAGAACAAGATCATAAAATGAAAGAGATTGTTACAACAAATGAGGCTGTAGAACTGTTAGGTGTATCGAAACAAACGATTTACAATTATATAAAGGCTGGAAAACTTAATCTTGTTTATGAAGATTGGCAAATCGATGGGACGATGAGGTTTTACCTAGAGGATCTTAATCAATTAAAGTCCCAAACTGTAAAACCGGTAGGACTAACTGTTCTTGAAACAGCAAATTTATTAGGAGTATCGAAAGCAACAATCCATCAATATATAAAAAATGGGAAAATTAACGCAAGTAAAGTAAATTTTAAAGGTAGACTAACTGTATTTATTCCAGAAGAAGAAATTGAAAATCTAAAATTCTCACAAAAAAATGCATCAAGAAAAAAGTCTTTTTTTACAAAGGACTTAGAATTTTACTTATTTGGACTATATGAAATTCCAAACTCGAACGAAAAAGCCCGTATCATTGAGCTTAATGAGACCTCTGAAATCTTAGCCAAAACGAACATGGGTGAACTTTTAAATAAAGAAGAACTTACAAGCCGTGGTTTTAGAAAAGCTTATGAAATGAAGAAAGCCAGTCATAGTACGAAAAGAGGTATGATCTCTTTTCAATTTCCAATCCCTCAGTCAATTAGTGCTCCGATTTTTGGCATTATCGATTCTTTTTATAAACACATTGGACATCAAAATATGAATCTTTATATAAAGGACAACTCAATTAAGGTCGAAATAAAACCAATTAAACTACCATATCTTGATTCCAACATTGAACAAGATTTTGAAATTTTACAAAACTGTTTAATTGATGGCAAGCTTTCTACTAGACCAGGTTTTATTGTGTTTACGAGTAATCAAGAACAACTAACTATTTTTGTGAAAGATTCAATAAAAGAAAAGATTAAACAAATTGCACTAGCTCATCATACTGGAATTGAGGATATTACTGAGAAGCTTTTGCTTATGGGTTTAAAGGAATTTGAAAAAAATAACTCATTTAATGACTAAATTTACTCGCCAATTTCCGACAATGAGATGGATACTTGTATTAGAAATCAAATCTCGATGCGTCTATTGAACTAGTTTAGATAATTCTGAAAATAGTGAAAAAGGGGAATGAAAATGAAGTTTATCGACTTAAGAAGTGACACTGTAACAAATCCTACAGATGAAATGAGACAAGCCATGTTTTTAGCCGAAGTTGGCGATGATGTTTATGGCGATGATCCAACTGTACAAAAATTAGAAATTCTAGCTGCTTCTATGATTGGAAAAGAAGCTGCTTTATTTGTACCAAGTGGAACATTTGGTAACCAGCTTGCTTTGTTTACACATTGTGATCGAGGTACTGAAGTCATTCTTGGAGAGGATTGTCATATTTTCGAACATGAAGTAGGAGCTGCTTCAATTATTGCAGGAGTTCACTTAAGAACTTTACAAACAACTCATGGCAAGATGGATATTAACCGAATTAAACATTCGATCCAACCTGATGACATCCATTATCCAGAAACTTCATTAATCTGTTTAGAAAATGCCTATTCAAATGGATCTGTAGTAGATATCGACTATATGAAGCAAGTTTATAACATAGCAAAAGATACAAATATTCCTGTTCATTTAGATGGCGCAAGAATATTTAATGCAGCTACTTATTTAAAAACGGATGTCAAAGAGTTATCTCAATATAGTGATTCAGTAATGTTTTGTTTATCAAAAGGACTTTGTGCTCCAGTAGGTTCAATTCTTGCTGGTAGTAAAGAATTTATTGAAAAAGCAAAAAAGAAGCGTAAATTACTCGGTGGAGGCTGGAGACAATCTGGATTTTTAGCTGCCGCTGGTATAATCGCATTAGAGAAAATGACGAAACGATTACATGAAGATCATGAAAATGCTCAATATTTAGCTAATAGACTAACTGAAATCCCTGGAATTAATGTTGATACATCTCAACTTCATATCAATTTAGTATTCTTTCAAATGACTGATCTGAGAAGAAGTCCTGAAGAAATTGAACATATTTTTAAAGAGAATGGAATTATCACTTTTGCTCCAGAAGAAAACGGCATGATGCGTTTTGCCACACATTACTGGATTACGAAAAATGATATTGATAAAGTAATTGATGTGATGAAAACAATTTGATTTTTATATGCAATTGCTGTATTAGTTGAGTTAATGGGACTATCTTTTTGAGGCAGAAAAGGAATCTAAAGTGGAATACTCTCTGACAGAACTAGGTAAAAAATTTAACACTGTACTCGATGCTATGATAGATTGGGGGACGGGTTTTATGAAGAAAAAAATAGAGGAGATAACTATACTACACAAGATGAAGAATTATAGATTCTTTAGTTAAAAAAGATGATGTAGAACGGAGCTTATAATGAAAATCGAAGAAAAAGATGACTATGTAATAATTGATGGATATGAAATAGATGGTTTTATTGATAAGAAACAACAATGCTCAAAATGCAACAATAGTTTAATTCACTATGAAGATTTTGATGCATTTTTCTGTCCAAATTGTAATGCCTGGACAGAAGAAAAATGTATGGATCCAAGTTGTTATTACTGTCCAAATCGTCCAGAAAAGCCACTACCATTTAAATAGTATTGTTTAACTAACTCATTTTGGTCGGCTATATAGTCATTTTTTTATGCTAGGATAGAAAAATAATACAAGTTAGTTTTTAAATGTTATACATTCAAGCAAATATAAATATCAGAGGAGTTCATCAGATGAAAAATACAGAAGATTTATATTTAGAGATGTTTGATAAAATCATTGAAAAAGAAAGCAAAAATGGAATTGAGGGATTAAGTCAAAACGAAAGAAATTTTTATCTGGTCGATAGTCTCTTAATGGAAGTGAATAACGGTGGATTTGATCAATATTTCTTAAATTGGACTGGTGAACATTGGCAAGAAACTGTTTCAATCTTAGATAATTTAGAAATAAGTTTCTTATCTAATTTAGTTAAAAAAGCTAATGAAATCTATCATAGTGATAAATCAGAAGATGATATTCTTGATGAACTTAATGAATTAGATAATGAGTTTTATAATAATTTGAACTATGAAGATACATATGAAAAAGTAATGAAATTGATCAATTAACGTATGTAATTATTTAGCAAACTATTCTATTTTTAACGATAAGAAGTTTTTCCACTAGTAGTACTACTTGTGAACTATTTTTATTATTGAAAGTAAATTACTTGTATACTTGAAAAATATTACTCTACTTTAAAAGTATAGTTAATATTAACGGAATTATCAGGAAACTATTGTGGATTAGTAAGACCTTGTATATATTTAAAGTACAATATGACCGAACGATTGCTCATATTAAGATGAATTTTATTTAATAAGTTATTAAGGAGGATGAATGATGGAGGAAGTAATTGAAAAAGCAATTCAAGATATCTACCCAGATGATTTCGCTTGGTGTTATGGATGTGGTCGATTAAATAAAGATGGTCATCATCTTCGCACTGGTTGGCAAGGTGATAAAACGGTTACGATCTTTACACCGGAATCAAGGTACATGGGAATTCCAGGTTTTATTTATGGTGGATTAATAGCTTCGTTAATTGATTGTCATGGGACAGGCTCTGCCTCACTTGCTTTACACCGTAAGAATGGGAACAAAATAGGAGATGGTACAGCACCTCCTAGATTTGTAACCGCTTCCCTAAATGTGGAATATCTTAAACCAACTCCCCAAGACGTACCTTTAAAAGCAGTTGGAACTGTTGAAGAAATCCATCCTAAAAAATGGAAAGTTCATACAGAATTATTTGCAAATGACACTCTTTGTGCTCGTGGAGAGGTAGTTCTTGTTGTTATGCCTAGCACATTTTTAAAATAAAAACCCTTTAAATAAAATATTGTATTCCAAAGGTAATTTTAAAGAACCAAAATGCAAAAACTCGCCAAGATTGAAGCGAGTTTTTGCATTTTTATATGCCAACTGTTATATCAAAACATTTGTCATTGCGGCTTTAAATATCTGAAGATTAATTCAAAACGGACCCGTGGTCTTAACACATTTTATCAACAGACTCTTTTATTTAGGTTCTTTAAGTATTTTGCTAATTCCGTTTTTTGTAGGCTTATCTCTGCCTATCAACCAGCGTACTAAAGGAACTGCAACTAGCACCATGATAAAAAGGCGGAATGTTTGCATCGCAAATATTAATGTTGTATCGGCTCCGCTACCAAAAGCGATGGCCATCACAGCATTAATGCCACCTGGTGTTGTCGCCAAATATCCGGAAAGTAGATTAAGATGGACTAACTTTGCGAGAACCAAACCGAAAGCTCCACAGCCGATTATGAGTATGAGAACAAAACTAGTAATTGCTGGTAACAATCGTCTAGCTCGTCCTAAGGTGTCTCTATCGAAACGCAATCCAATTTGAAGACCAACTAAAGTAAATGCCGGTTCACGTATCAATTCGGGTGGGGTAAGCCCTTGAAATGGTTTCAATGTACTCAAAACAGCCCCAAGTATCAATGGTACTATCAAAGCCCCGGTGGGAATACGGAAACGCTTCCCTAACCATGCTCCCACTATAGCAATAGATAATGTGAAGAGACACCCCGCAAGAATTGGACCTGTGGCCTCAATTTCCGTTGGCCCTGCATGTTCATAGTTACCAGTAGGTAACAGAACTAGTCGGACAAGAAGGGGTGTGATAAATACTACTAAGAAGAGACGAACAAATTGCATGAAGGCTACAAGTCGGCTGTCAGCATTAAGATCATCACTCGTAGCGATGACTCCTGCCGAACCACCTGCAATCATCCCCAAGGTAGAAGTTGCTAAATCAGTCTTGGTTACACGAGCAAAAACAAGTCCAGTTATGACACTTAGCACTAAAGTGGCTCCTGTTACAATAAGTACGATCGGCCAGGCATTTTCAAGAGAGGCAATTGAAAATGGGTTAAAGTAAGTACCTAAAAGTACACCTGTAATCGCTTGAGCTACTGTAAATACACCGGATGGAATTATTTTACTAAAACGATTAAATGGAGTGAACGCCACTATTATCCCAACAAGAAGTGCAGCAAATAAATGGGGTGAAGGAAACCCCTGATCCTCCAGCAAAGTGCCGATAAGTAATGTACCTGCTATAATACCAACCCAAATTGTCAATATTCCTATCCAGCGTCGATCTTTCATAACCTTCTTTCATTCCTTTCATCCTTTAGTTATTTTCTTAAGGAAATCAAGCTTGTACACCAGTATTTCTGCTTTTGCAAATTCATTTGAATAAATACCCGATGTTGTCTAACCGCCGTAAAAATCTTAACTAAGTAGAACTCTATCATAAACAATGTTATCCAATATTAAAATTCCCTGTTTTTTTTATTAAAAATTACTTATACTTGATGCTCTTCTCCAATAATCTTTCTATATTTATTATCAGGTTAAAGTTTATCTGGTTTTTGACGATATATTGTCGTTCACCTCTAAAAAATTCAAATTATTAAAAGTAACGGTTCTTTAATCCATGCTTATTCAGATTAGGAATATTTAATTTAGAATCAAATTTTCATTTAAGTTTAATTTTATTTTTATTTTACTTTAAGGGATCTCCTCTATAATTCTCTTTTATAGGGCAAATAAAAAAAGGGGAGTGGATTTATTCTTTGAATTCAGATTTAATTTTGTTCAATAAAAATATAGTGTGATTTTATCAAAAATGTAATATACGCGATTAATTATAAGGCAGTTAATCACCTAATCAGTTGCATATAAAAATACGACGGATGAAATTGCCTAGGTTATAAATATTGATCAACTCAAGTAGAAAATTATTAGAAAATATAACAAAAGAGGATAATATAATGAAAAATATTCGAGCACAAGTATTAGCTATTTTGACTGATTTATGTAATACAGAAGAAATAGTAGAAAATCCGGAAGTACTTTTATTTGAAGAAGGTTTGTTAGATTCATTTGGAACTGTTAGCTTACTAGTTGAGATAGAAGATAAATTAGGGATAGATGTAACAATTTCTGATTTTGATCGCGATGAGTGGTCTACACCAAATAAAATTATATCAATTTTAGAAACTATGGCTGCTTAAAATAATGAATTTTAGAAAAAGCTTCCGAACACTCAAATTTTGTGTTCGGAAGCTTTTTCTTTGGACTATACTTAATTTCATATACACATTTTGTTCATTCTCAATCAGCTAACCACAAAGTTTTGAGATTAATTCTAAACTTTTTCTTTACTGTGCAAGAAAGATTCCATTGCTTGATCCACATAAACCCAACCCTTTAAGCTTAAATGAAGCGAATCGCTGAAAAAATATTTATCATATTCATGGTTCGATAAGTCTTCAACTTCAAATCCAGAATCACGAATTTCTTTAGATACTTTTTTATAATATAAAGTACGCTCTTCTTTTTTAAAACCAATGTAATCATAAAAGTACCCATTTACTGGAATAGATATGAAGAGTGGTTTTGCGCCAGCACTTTTTAATAAATCTAATTCCAGTTGTAGGTCCTTATATTCAGGTGATTCTTTATAGGAAAGTGTAGACTTAGTGTTTTTTAATTGATTAATTTTATTAGCAAAATGCAATGTATAAATACTGTTTCTAATATAAAATGGATTATTGGTTGCTGTTTTGTTTCCTTCTTTTTCTGCAATTGCCATCAGCTCTTTATATGATTTATTTTTTGAAGTTGAGTAATTATTTATATTAAAGTTACTGATAAAATTAAATTTTGATGTAAGTACATCTTGTTTATTTATAATTGATAAATAAGGATTGACTAAATTATTAGTAATTAGTTTATTAGTCAGTTTTTCTGTTTTCATTCCAAGTGCTTGCCTCATCAGAGTCGTAAGCATTTTATCATTTTTAACTATTGAATAATCAAGTAATCGATTAATTGCTCTTTTTTTTATTTCCATAGGGATTTTATTATTATTTGCAAATTCAATTGCTTGTAACTTTGAAAAATTCGGGTCAAAACGTTGTTCATCTAATCCTCTTTTATTAAACCATTGAGGTGAAATTATAAAAATTATCTGTTTCCCTTTTAAACTTGAATAGTTAGCAGATAAACTAAGGAAATGTATTAATGATTGAGTTCCTCCTCTTCCAATTAGGAAAGGTGTATATTTTGGATCATATACCTTAAAATAATTTGAAGGATGAAACTGATCAAATCTTGAAAGTTCAGACGAACCATAGATTGGTATAATAGTAGGATCTTTCATAACTTGTCTTTGTACTGTAATACCTTGAAAGATAGCAGGACTAAGAGAGCTAGATAGATGCCTAGCTGTTCGATTTGTAACTAATGTAGATAACCATTGATTTGGAATGGTAATTATTAAAATAACAACTATAAAAGCCAAAAATATTGGACCGAAAGTAGGTTTTTTCATATATAACCCCTCATTTGATATCTATTTATTTGTTTTAGAATAAAGTTCCTGAAAAAATTAAAAAGCCAAAACAAATAAAGTGAAATGTAATAATTATTGAAAGTATATCTGTGAATTTTGTTCGAGGAATTAATTTCTTTTCTTTATTTTTCCTTTCAAATAAATCATAGCAAATAATTAAAATAGCATGGTAAATACCATAAACAATGAAATGCAACGCTAGTCCATGCCAAAGACCCATTAAAAAAAATAAGGTAAAGTAAGAAATATACGAGATTACATATCGATTTTTTATTATTTTCTTTTTTTGCAAGAAAAAAACTAGCCTCATATAAACATAATCTCTAAACCAAAATGATAATGTCATATGCCAACGATTCCAAAAATCTTTAATATTTCTACTTAAAAATGGTTTATTAAAGTTCTGTGGTGTTTGAACACCTAATAAAAAGCTAACTCCGACTGCAAAAGCACTATAACCTGCAAAATCAAAGAACAAATAAAAACTATATGCATACATGTATAATAGTTTTAATACAAATAGGTCTTCATGTAAGTAGACATTTGAAATAATATACAAATTGATAGCATGAGCAATAATATACTTATAAAGAAACCCTCGAAATATTAAATTGATACCATTAAATAAAAACCGCTTATATTCTCCAGCTTCAAAGCTATTCTTAAAATCCTTCTCAAACCTACGATATCGATCAATCGGACCAGACGTAAAAGTCGGGAAGAATAAAAAAAACTGTAGAAACTCAAATACTGTTAACGATTTGATTAATCCATCCCTTATTTCGATTAGTAATTGAATTGTTTTGAAAGTTACATAGGAAATACCCAAAAATCCAATTATTGAATTTGAAATAAAAAATGGCTGAACCTTTGTTAAAATTAAAGGTAATAACGTTAATGCAATTAAAAAATAAAAAACACGAGGATTATTATATTTCCCACGATATTTTCTATAGTTAATGACCAATACTGATTGAAAAATAGTAAAACATATAAAAAATAACAACTGTTTTAGATCATCTTTAAAAATAAGTAAAATAAGTGTCCATCCCACTAGAGTACTGTAAAATGTTATCTTTTTTCCTCTTAGCCCACAAATAATAATTGGTAAGAATAATAACATCAATATTATAAAATATAGTAAATTTCCGTATGGTGTCATTTGAATACCTCTATAAATATTAGTTTATAAAATTAAAATTCATTATAAATAAATGTAGATGAGCCAGAGGAATTACAAATGTAAAAATAGATTAGCAATATGATGATCATCAAATAATAACTAGTTTTAAAAAACCATTGAAAAATCATCGCATTTTTAAAAACTCGATTTGTTTTCTTTTCTTTCATAATTATTTCCACCTTTAACCAGGATAAATTTAAGTTTAAAATTGAAGGTTTACTTTGTTTAAAAGTACGTGAAATGTATAGCATTGCTATATAATAACACAGTAAAAAAACAAAAAAGATTATATTTTTTTAATCAATTTCACTATAATTTAATGATTGGCTATAAAATTCATTATTCATTTTTAAAAAGGCATTTTTTTGATATGTAGAAGTATTTAATAATTAAATTGTTTTAATCAAATTTATAGTGAATATTCATAATAGAATCTGCGAAATTTAATTTACAAAATATATAATGATCCCATAATAAGTTTTTAAATTGTGTAACAAAAAGAAGGGTGGATCATTAAAAGTGATGCAGCAACCAAAAATACTTGTAGTTACTTCTAGTTTCGGAAATGGTCATAAACAAGTTTCCAAAGCTTTAAAAAGTGAATTTGAAAATCATGATTTAAAAAATGTAACTATTATAGACTTATATGACGAAGCGTATCCTACTTTAAATACATTCGCGAAGCAACTCCACATAAATATGTTCAAGCATGCACAGACAGTATACAAATGGTTCTTTTACGGAACTGAAAAGCTTTATAATTTATCTATAATTGATAAGCTTTTAGAATTAAGTGGAAAAAAAATAAAAAGCATACTTCAAATTGAGAAACCAGACATCATTGTTACTACTTTTCCAGTAGAATCGGTAGCCAAATGGAAGAAAATATCAGGTCATCCATGTAAACTTTATACTGTAATAACTGACTATTATATCCATCGTTCTTGGATTAACGATGAAGTAGATCGGTACTATATTGCTACTGAAGAATTATTACCTCAACTGTCAAGATTTGGTGTACCTTTCTCAAAAGTATTAGTAAGTGGCATACCCATACGAGAAGAATTTAGAAAAATTGAAAGGAGTAAACTTATAGTAGACGAGCACCAAACTAATTTAAATTATCGAATATTAATTGTTGCTGGTGCTGTAGGGGCTTTGAAAGATGTAAAAAAAATAACCCAGCAGCTTTTAAATGATGAGAGACTAAGTGTAAAAGTTGTCTGTGGAAATAACCGAAATCTATATAAGAGTCTTATTAACCAAGTAGAAGTATACAATGGTAGACTTCAGGTGTTTGGTTATGTAAATGATATTTATAATCTATATAAAGAAGCAGATTTACTAATTACTAAACCAGGGGGGATAACACTTTCAGAAAGTATAGCATGTAGTTTACCTACAATTTTGTACCGACCAACACCTGGACAAGAAAGTGAAAATTCTCGTGTTTTTGAAAATGTAGGGGCCTCACTCACTGTAAAAACTATAAGTGATTTAGTGGATTATGTAGAACAAATACTTGAAAAGCCATATTATTTATTTAAAATGAAAATATCACTAATGAACTTATATAAAGGTTTTAGTTCTCAGTTAATCGTTAATGATATTTTTGAAGGAATATCATAATATTAATCAAAAGAAAAATAGAGAGTAATTACTCTCTATTTTTCTTTTGGATAATGAAAGGATTCCCTCATCAATCCGTACAAATTTAAAATTCCTTTTTTTACAATTAGTAAGAAAACCTTCAAGCGCATTGTTTTCGTTCATATTGCCTTTCTTTATAACGCTGATAATACCAGATTGCAGTACTAATCCAAAATCCTCCAGTAAAGTAACCAGCAATTACATCGCTTGGAAAGTGAACACCTAAATAAATTCTGCTTATGCCAATTAAAAGAATCATTATTAAACTTGTTATTATCAAAAGAGAACGCCCAGATTTTGTACGAATATTTCTCCACAATATAAATGTTAAGATTCCATAAACTGTCATAGCGTTAGTTGCATGCCCACTTGGAAAACTATATCCACTTATTTCAATTAAACGGTGTAAATCAGGTCTCGCCCTATGAAAAAAGAGTTTTAATAAAACACATAGAATATTTGAGCCAATAAGAGCAGCAATAAATAATATTAACTCAGAACGGTGATTTAAAACTTTATAAAGAAAATATAGAATACTAATAGAAAGTAGAATAATAAATACGCTTGAACCTAAGAAAGTTATTATTTTCATAAAAGATGTTATGACCGGTGATTCAATTCCTTGTATAAAGTTAATAACTGTACTATCAAAATGATATATACTATGATTGCTTACTAGTAATGCCATGAGTCCGAAACCAAAAAGTGACAAAAGACTTATTAAAAAAGCAATGGACAAAGAATACTTTAAATTCATTTAAAAATACCTCAAATTTACAAAGTTGTTATTGAATTTTACTAGCTAACTATTAAATCATATTCTTTTAGAGTTAAGATACTATCATTTCCATTCCGTTTCACTTATATGTCATAATTTTACTTTTTCATTGATTTTAAATATATAAATGTCTACATGGCCCGTTTGTTTGGAAATGTCTTATATTGTTGTATGAGACGAAGTATTTCAAGTAGTAATAAATTTAAAAATAACCATGCTGCTCCATATGTGTATCCTGCTATAATGTCACTTGGAATTTGAATTGAGAAATATATATTTGCTACTCCAATTAATAATAAAAGAAATAAAACGATAATTGGAGTGATCAATTTGATTCGAGTATAGATATTGTTTTTTAAATGGCGTATCAATACAAAAACAAAAAAACCATAGACGACAATTGACATAAAAGATTGTTCATTTGGAAACTCAAAATGTAATAAAGAGCCGGCATTAGGTTTTAAATAATGAAATAAGGACATTCTATACATGATTTGTACTACTCAAAAAATATAAATCTATAAATCTCTATATAAATTTAATTTCATTTGTGTAAATAAAAAGTATATGGTAAATTAAGGTCAAAAACTTATTAAAGTCGTTTAATAAGTTTTTTAAGGCGGTGAATTTAGTGAATGAATTTTTAGTAACTCCAAGCTCGATGAGGAAAATGGTTCTTCGTGGTATTCGTACAACACTTTTAAAACTAGGAAGTGCAACTAAAGTTGAATTAAGTCAAAGGCTAGAAATTAGTTTTCCAACAATTAGTAAGTTTCTAACAGAAATGGAAAAAGAAGGAGAAGTTCTTTTAGTTGGATTAGATAACTCTAGTGGTGGAAGAAGAGCAAAAAGATATTCTTACAATCCTGAACATATGTTAGGGCTGGTAATTTTTTTAGAAAAAACAGAAACGAATTATAAAATTTTTAATTGTGTCGGTGAAATAAAAAAACAAGGCAAAGTGTCCAGTGCATTAATAGATAATAGTTTACATTTTTTAACGACTACCATTGAAAATATAATAAATAAATTTCCAAAAATCAGTTCAATGTCGATTGGGGTTCCTGCAGCGGTTGATAATGGAAAAATGTTTTATATACCAGGATATGAACAGTTTCAAAACATTAATTTAAAAGAATATTATGAAGAACATTTTTCGATCCCTGTCATAGTTGAGAACGATATGAATGCAGCTGTTTTAGGTTTTCATAATAATAGAGTAGTAAAAGAGAAACAATCTCTTGTTTATTTGTATTCAGGACAAAACGGTCCAGGAGCAGGAATTATGGTAAACGGTGATGTTGTTAGGGGTAGTACTTTTTTCTCAGGTGAGGTTTCATTTGTACCTCAGTATGATGATAGAAATTTAGGGCAGGCGTTAGTAAATGGAAAAGGACTTAAAAACCTAATCATAAGTGAGGATTATGAAATTGATGCAATCAGTAGGCTAGTGGCCTCATTCGTAGCAATTATTAACCCTCATATTATCATTTTTTGTAAGGATGAAGTTGAAAACGTAATATTAGATAAAATTAGAATGACTAGCTCAAAATATATTCCGGCTGAACATCTTCCAGTACTTACGACGAGTGATTGGAAACAAGATTATTTAGTTGGATTACAAAGTCTTTGTCTTAAACTTATGATCGATTGATAATAAAATGTTAGTCATATAAGGTGGTGATCCCCATTTAATACTAAAATTAAGAAAAAAATAAAATAGGGGAGTGATAAATAAATGAAGATTGAACATGTTGCTATTTGGGTTAAGGATTTGGAAGGGATGAGGGAGTTTTACGAAACTTTTTTTAATTGTAAGTCTAACAATAAATATCATAATCGTGAAAAGAAATTTGAATCTTATTTTCTTACTTTTGAATCTGGCGCACGGTTAGAGATTATGCGTAAAGAGGGTATTGTTAAGACGAATACCGATGATCAAATTGGTTGGGCTCATATTGCAATCTCCTTAGGAAGTAAAGACGCTGTCAATCAGATGAGTGCCAAATTTGAAAATAGCGGTTACCCTCTTATTAATGGTCCTCGTATGACTGGTGATGGGTACTATGAGAGTGTTATAAAAGATCCTGAAGGAAATCTTATCGAGTTGACTGTTTAACTTATACTTATTAAAGGTGTTAAATAAGTTTGTTTTTTTCACACTTATTAAATGCGTTTAAAAAGTTTTGTAACACTATAACTAGGAGGTTTAGTATGGATATTTCTTTAAATAGTCGCCAAATTCAATTATGGAGAATCGCCATTTATTTCATTTTTGCACTGACCGGATTTGCATTCGCATCATGGGTATCTCGTACGCCTGCAATTAGGGATGCTCTGGGTTCAACAACAGCAGAGATGGGTGTAATCATATTTGGGCTTTCCGTAGGATCGATAATCGGACTGATAAGTGCCAGTATGCTTATTGCTCAAAGGGGCGGACGATTTGTCATGGTTTTTGGGCTTTCTGTAGTTTCTATTGGACTTTTAATAGTTGGAATCAGTGGTTCATGGCTATCAAATAATATTATGGTATTTTTAGGGCTTGTCATTTTTGGTTTCGGCCAAGGAATATGCGATGTAGCGATGAATGTTGAAGGACATGCTGCGTTCAGTTTGGGTACGCTTCTTGGAGCATTAGTTGGTTCGACAATAACTAAGTCAGGAATCTCTGTACCTATTCACTTGTTACTAACAGCCTTAGTTATCGTTCTGACTGTTTTGTCTTTATACCGTTTCATACCTGCTAACACAGGTAAAGAAGTTGCTGGTGACGCTGTTAAGGTAAACAGAACGAAGGAATATATGTCTGTATGGAAAGAGCGACGTACAGTAATGATTGGTATCATTGTACTTGGAATGGCTTTCGTTGAAGGCTCTGCTAATGACTGGCTACCCCTTATTATGGTTGATGGCTACAATGTTACGCCAGCTATGGGCTCCATTGCATATGGCATTTTTGTCGGTTCAATGACTTTTGGCCGTGCAATAGGTGATAAAATATTAGACCGTTTCGGTCGAGTTATCGTTTTGCGTGCATCAGCAATTTTGGCTGTTGTAGGCCTGATTATTGTTATAATGACCCACAGTTTCGAGGTAGCAACGATCGGTATTGTATTTTGGGGACTTGGAGCAGCATTTGGTTTTCCAGTTGGACTGTCCGCAGCAGGAGACGATCCTCATAGAGTAGCTGCAAGAGTAAGTGCAGTATCGACGGCTGGTTACCTAGCATTCCTAGTAGGACCACCATTTTTAGGAATTATCGGTGAACATATAGGGTTACTTCGTGCTTTAATTTTCGTACTTATTGCTGTAACGATCTCCGGTCTGCTTTCAAAAGCTGCGAAACCGATTGTGAAACAAAATAATTTGGAGATGGATATGGAAGTACCTAATTGACCGTTTAATGAAAATTGGTTTACACATTGATCGTGTAAACCAATTTTGTTACTGAATTAAAGGAAAAATCCACACTAAACAAAAATGTGAAATCCAGTACTAATAGTATACTCTTCAATTTTTAAAAATAATGCCCCGTCTCAAGATCCGAAATCAAACTTGAATGTGTTGGTCGCCATCCTAATAGTTCTTGAGTCTTTTCGCTTGACCTTGGGAAACAGTCGTCACGTTCAAAGAGAGGAAAATAACTATCGTAATTATTCAAAATTTCAGGGCATAGGATGTTCTTTAATAGAAATCCGAATAATCTTATTAGTTTACTAACGATTTTCTTTTAGTAAAAATTTGTATATCCATTTTTTATAGGCTATAATACTTTAAACCATTTCTTTACCCGAGCTCCACGTTTAAATTTCCCCCTATTCTTAAATGAATAGGGGGTTTTTATTTTTATTAGATATAAATTAAAAAAGTCAGATTCTACTAGTAGAATCCGACTTTTAATTTTTTTAATTATGCTTTTTTAACGTTAGTTGCTTGTGGTCCGCGTTGTCCTTGTTCTACATCAAATGTAACTGCTTGACCTTCATCTAATGATTTAAATCCGTCAGTTTGAATTGCTGAGAAGTGAACGAATACATCATCACCATTTTCACGCTCGATGAATCCAAAACCTTTTTCTGCATTAAACCATTTTACTTTACCTTGTTCCATTTTTGTTTCCTCCTAGTGCGCTTTCACACAATGTAATAATTCAATCTTAACATTAAATGCAAAAATAATCAAATTCACCTAAATATTGATGAAAATTACATATTTTTTATGATTAATTTTTACTTAATTCTTAGTCATTAATTTTAAGAATAAAAACACTAACTAAAAAATTCATTTGCTTATTGACATGACTAATTTATTATTGGTAAAATATTTATTTTGACAAAAAAATAATAAATGTTATGCTTATATAGGTTCATAATTAAATGGGGGTGTAGATAATGTTTGAAGTTGGTGATAGCATCTTTTATCCAATGCAAGGAGCAGGTGTGATCGAATCCATTCAAGAAAAAGAAGTTCAAGGTGAAATACAGCAGTATTTTATTATAAGATTACTAATTAAAAAGATGGAAGTAATGATTCCAATTTCAAAAATGAGTAATTCAAGAATTCGAATGGTCGTTGATTCAAATACACTCGACAATATATTAATAAATTTTCATAATGGAGAATCTGATCGTTCTCTATCATACAAACAAAGATTTAAACTAAATACTGAGAAAATGAAAACAGGTAATATTGAAGAAGGCGCAGAAGTAGTACGTGATTTAATGCGTATAGATAAAGAAAAATCTCTTAATTCAAGTGAAAAACAGATGTTAGGTAACGCAAGTAAAATTTTTATAAGCGAACTTGAATTAGTTAAAGGGATATCAGAAAGTCAAGCCAAAGAACTATTATTCGGGTAAAAAATCTTTATTTCAACTTACAAAGGAAGATTACAGAATTTCAAATTTTCAAATCGTGTATGAAACGATACCCCTTATATAAGACATTAGCTCCGTTCAATCTATGCTAGTGTTCCTACTTTTAAATTCCATTTTGAATATAGTGTTGCTAATAAAAATTAAACCATTATTTATTGAATAAATGAAATCGAGTATCCATTTCATTTTCAACTTGTTCATAACAAAAAAGCATCCAATTTATTTGGATGCATACTTAAGTATTCCGCTTAAAAAGAGTGAATCTTCTAACTGTGTGCACTCTTTTAGTTTGATTAATCCATCTAGTTCTAGTTCCTTAGCTAGTTTTTCAATCATATTTGTATCATTTTCCAATGAATTTTTAATGTCGAATATAAAGAAATTTCCTCTTGTTGCAAGTCGAAGGTTCTTTAATAGATTTTCCTTACTCATTTTCACATCTCCCTTCTAAATTATATAATTCGACACAGAAGAGGTGTTGTCCTGTAAATTAAATTACAAATTATTTGTAGGATGATTTTTTTATCTTCAGAGTATAACGTTAATAATTCTCATACACTTTCAATATACAAATACACATAGTATTGTGAATAAAATTAACTTAATGTAGGTATAAAATGAATGTTGTGTATTCATTTTTTATAGGCTATAATACTTTAAACCATTTCTTTACCCGAGCTCCACGTTTAACCCCCCCTAATCAATGAATAGGGGGGTTATTTTTATTATAAAAAAAGTCAGATTCTATAAATAGAATCCGACTTTTTTAATTATGCTTTTTTAACGTTAGTAGCTTGTGGTCCGCGTTGTCCTTGTTCTACATCAAATGTAACTGATTGACCTTCGTCTAATGATTTGAATCCTTCAGATTGAATTGCTGAGAAGTGAACGAATACATCATCACCATTTTCACGCTCGATGAATCCAAAACCTTTTTCTGCATTAAACCATTTTACTTTACCATGTTCCATTTTTTATTTCCTCCTTATGTGCTTGAACACATTTAATGTTTATATAATAGCAATTTAATGTAAGATAATCAAATTCTCTTACTAAAAAAATAGGACTTTTCACTTATTTAATTGGCAATTAAAGGATTTTCTTTAATTTTTAATTAGAAATCATTGGATATTAGGAGTTATTTACGATGATTAGTTAAGGATTAAGATAGGCACCCGCCCTTCATTTTCTTCATAAGATACTGACTTTTAAGTATACTTACTTAATTGAGTGACTAAAATTATATAGAGTATGTAATCAATAAATGAAATAAAAAAGCAAATGGACAGTTCACCACTGATCCGTTTGCTTTTTTTAATTTCGTTCAATTTTTTCAACAATTACATCATGTATTTTGTTTAGGGAGTACTGCAAGCATCGGATAATATTCCGTAGACATGATCCCAGCTATCACGGCTGGATCTTCTTTGATAAGTTTTGGGACTTGGGCCTCATTTTCAACTTCAATTATTGCAATGCCATGAGGTGAAGAAGGATTTCGAACCGGTCCAAACACTAGAACAATTCCCTGGTTTTGTTTTTCTGTCCAATAAGCAATATGTTTTCCCATAATATTCCGTTCTTCATCTGTCATGTCCTGTTGAAAGGTTGTTCTTGGGGGAATAGATTTTAGCAAAAAGTGCATCTTTACTGAATCATTAATTGGTGTGTTATCTGCCATCCTTAATGTACCTCCATTCATTCTGACGATCTTTACCTACAATTATTTCACAAATCACTTTTGAATACACTTCACAATTTAAGATCAACCAAATCACTAAATAATTTAAGAAATGCTGTAGAAAATATCCTATTGTCTATTTATTAATAATTTTCAATTGTACAAATGAACAATAAAGTTTTATTATTAGTTTACAATGTAAACAGTTTATAAAGTAAACTAATGTAAGGGGTGATATGATGCCAGATTTTCAACAAGCAATCGATTTAACAAATTCGTTTGTTTCAATTGCGCGTCAACTAAAAAGAATAAACTTACAAACTGCAACTAAACTTGGGATAACCTTCCAACAGTTAATTATCCTCAATTCAATTCGAAATAATGAAGGTTTATCACAAAAGGAACTAACTGAACGAATTAGGACTGCTAAAAGCAGAGTGAGTCTTAGTATTGATGAGTTAGAGAAGAAAAATTATGTAAAAAGAGAAACGTCAGCTATTGATCGCCGCGAAACTCAATTATTTTTAACGCCCGATGGTGAAGAATTATGTCAACGCTACCGAGAAGAATCAGAAGCATATAAGAGTTTAGCAAATTCACTGGAACAATTTTCACAGGATGAGCTTAATATACTTATAGACATGCAAAAAAAAATTTTAACTGATTTATCAAATGAACAAACTAATTGTTCGAAATAAGGAGGACGTTTAATTATGTCAGGATGGGGTGGTGGACCTCCGATGGGTCCCCATGGTTTTGGGCGAATGAAATATGATAAAAACGCACAAAAACCAAATATAACAAAGGCAATACTACTTAGAATTGCAAAATATTTTATTCCGTATTGGAAGCAAACAACACTTGTCGTGCTTATTTTATTAGTTACTTCAGTACTAGGCATTTTACCGCCTATTATCATTCAACATATTGTTGATACAGCCTTACCAAATAAAGATTTAAGTCTCCTAATCTATCTTGTACTTGCCTCACTTAGTACTACGATTATTTCAGAGTTATTGGGTGTTTGGCAAAATTATTTAAATGCATATGTTGCTCAAAAAATTATTTACGATATGCGAAACCAAATGTATCTCCATTTACAACAAATGCCATACCAATTTTATTCGAACGTTAAGCAAGGTGAAGTGATCACCCGAATGACGGCTGATATTTCTGGTGTTAAAGCTGTTTTTGATAGTACGATTGTGAGTTTCGCTAATAATCTATTCATTCTTATTTCTACGGCTACCACATTGTTAATAGTGAACTGGAGGCTTGGAATACTAGGATTAATCATTGTACCATTATTTATTCTACCGACTCGTAAAATGGGGAGTGTTCGTTGGAGTATTGCAAAACAGACACAGGAAAAAACAAGTGAGCAAAATCATATTATACAAGAAACATTAAATATTAGTGGTTATTTATTAATGAAGCTTTTTACAAAAGAACAAAAGGAATTTAAAAATTTTGATGAGATTAATGTACAGGCTACTAATCTTAAAATAAAGGAATCTATGGCAGGCCGCTGGTTTATGATGATTTTATCAACCTTTACTAGCATCGGCCCAATGCTCATCTATTTATATGGTGGATATTTATTTATTCACGGTCAGATTACAATTGGGGCTATTATTAGCTTTGTTGCTTTACTTGGTCGTTTATACGGGCCAGTTGGACAATTAACAAATCTTTATGTAAATATTACAAGTTCGATCGCTTTATTCGAACGTATTTTTGAATATTTTGATATGAAATTAACGATTAAAGATCGTGATGATGCGACTGTAATGAGTGTTACTCATTTAGATATTGAATTTAACGATGTATCATTTTCTTATCAGAAAGATAAAACCGCTTTGCAAAATATTTCCTTTATTGCTCCATCCGGTACAATGACTGCATTAGTTGGACCTAGTGGAGCTGGTAAAACAACCATTACCAATTTAATTCCTCGTTTGTATGATTTTACATCAGGTTCAATCAAAATAGGCGGTCGAGATATTAGAGAATTCACGTTAGAATCATTACGGTCACATATTGGACTTGTTACACAGGATAGCTATTTATTTAATGGAACGATAAAAGAAAATTTATTATATGCAAGCCCTGAAGCATCAGACGAAGAAATTACCAATGCTTGTAAGGCAGCATATATTCATGATTTCATAATGGACTTACCAAATGGTTATGAGACAATTGTCGGAAATCGAGGGATCAAACTTTCAGGAGGAGAAAAACAAAGAATATCAATCGCTCGTGTATTATTGAAAAACCCTGAAATCATTATTCTTGATGAAGCAACTTCTTCATTAGATACTTTATCTGAGTTTTATATTCAAAGTGCAATACAAGGATTATTAAAAAATAAAACGTCCATTGTTATTGCTCACCGACTTTCAACCATTATGGCCGCGGATCACATCATTGTGTTAAAGGATGGTCAAATTGTTGAGGAAGGCAAACATGAAGAATTGTTAATGCAAAATGGATTATATAAAGAATTGTACAATAAACAGTTTGGTAAAAAACCAATCGCATCTATTGAATAGAAAAAAAGCACAGATTAATTTCTGTGCTTTTTTCATTCTATATGTGTTGAATAGATTTTTAGTTGTTTGATTTTCTTACATACTCTTCCTACTTTAATTATACCATAAAAAAAATGGCTAAAATAGACTTTATCTTCTTATTTTCAACTGATAAAATCAATAGACATTAAAGGTTAGGAGAGATGTGGAATGAATTCTTTAGTTCTCGATTTCCAAGAGATTAATAAAAACCAACTTTTTCTCGTTGGCGGAAAAGGATTAAATTTAGGTGAATTATCAAAAATTCAAGATATAAAAGTACCAAAAGGATTTTGTATTACAACAGAGGCATTTCAAAAAGCTATCGAGCAAAATCAATCCTATCATGCTTTATTGGATCAACTAACACTGCTAAATGTAAAGGATCGAGATCAAATTAGTAAGATTTGCAGTAAGATTAGAGACCTTATTTTAGAAGTAGCAATCCCTTCAGAGGTTGTTAATGCAGTTTCTACCTATCTCTCCAAATTCGGCGAGGAACTTGCATACGCTGTCCGTTCTAGTGCAACTGCTGAAGATTTGCCACATGCCTCTTTTGCTGGCCAACAAGACACGTATTTAAATATTATTGGTAAAGAAAATATCTTACAACATATTAGTAGATGTTGGGCTTCTTTATTTACGGATCGTGCGGTAATCTACCGTATGCAAAATGAATTTGACCACAATCAAGTTTATCTATCCGTTGTTATTCAAAAAATGGTTTTCCCTCAGGCTTCAGGGATTTTATTTACTGCTGATCCCATTACTTCTAATCGAAAGGTAGTATCAATTGATGCAAGTTTTGGACTTGGAGAAGCTTTAGTTTCTGGTTTAGTATCGGCCGATTGTTATAAGGTACAAGATAATAAAATCATCGATAAGAGAATCGCAACGAAAAAATTGGCTATTTATGGTCGAAGAGAAGGCGGAACAGAGTCACAGCAGATTGATTCACAAAAACAAATCACTCAAACACTTACTGATCAACAAATTTTACAACTAGCACAAATTGGTAGACAAATTGAAGCTTATTTCCGATGTCCACAAGATATCGAATGGTGTTTAGTAGAAGATACATTTTATATTGTCCAAAGTCGTCCAATCACAACTCTCTTTCCGATTCCAGAAGTAGATGATCAAGAAAAACACGTTTATCTATCTGTTGGCCATCAACAAATGATGACCGATCCAATCAAACCATTGGGATTGTCGTTTTGGATGTTAACCTCTAGGGCACCTATGCGTAAAGCAGGAGGTAGATTATTTGTTGATATCTCACAACATCTTGCTTCACCTGACAGAAGAAATATGTTTATAGAGGCAATAGGAAAATCAGATCCGCTCTTAAAAGACGCTCTATTAAAGGTTGTAGCAGGAGAAGATTATCTAGAATCATCAACTGAGAATAAAGCACCAACCCCCACTAAAAATGTTCAAGAACATTCGTCGTCGAGTTTTAAAGCACTAATCGAAAACGATCCAACAATTGTAACTGAATTGATTAAGAAAAACGAAACATCAATCGAAGAATTAAAACAAAACATTCAAAAGAAATCAGGATCAGATTTAATGGATTTTATTATAGAAGATCTTCAGAAATTACGAGAGTTATTATTTGACCCGCGAAGTTCCGCAGTGTTTATGTCCGCTATGAATGCGACAGAATGGATTAATGAAAAAATATACGAATGGTTAGATGAAAAGAATGTAGGAGATACGCTTTCGCAATCTGTACCGAATAATATTACTTCAGAAATGGGTCTAGCACTAATGGATGTCGCCGATGTAATTCGTCCTTATCCAGAAGTAATCGATTATTTGCAACATGTAAAAGATGATAACTTTTTGGATGAAGTAATTAAATTTGAGGGTGGACAAGAAACTAAATATGCAATTGATGATTATCTGAGAAAATACGGAATGAGATGTACTGGTGAAATTGATCTGACTAGGACACGTTGGAGCGAAAAACCATCTACACTTGTCCCCATGATTCTTAGTAACATTAAAAACTTTGAGCCGCATGAAAGTAGACGGAAATTTGAGCAAGGCCTAGAAAAAGCAATGCAAAAAGAAAAAGAGCTTGTAGAACGATTGTTGCTATTACCGGATGGTAAACAAAAAGCGGAGGAGATAAAGGAAGTTATTAGTCTAATCAGGAATTTCATTGGATATCGTGAATATCCAAAGTATGGAATGATTAGTCGCTATTTTGTGTATAAGCTAGCTTTATTGAAAGAAGCTGAACAACTAGTTAAAAATAATGTCATTTCTGAAGTGGAAGATCTATTTTATCTCACATTTGAAGAACTTCATGAAGTCGTTCGCACAAATAAACTAGATTATCAAATCATTAATAAACGAAAAAACGAGTACAAATTATATACTAAACTAACACCTCCACGAGTTTTAACATCTGATGGTGAAATCATTGTAGGTGAATACAAACATGAAAATCTTCCAACAGAAGCGATTTTAGGTTTAGCTGTTTCTTCAGGTGTGATCGAAGGAAGAGCACGTGTTATTTTAAATATGGAAGATGCAAACCTAGAAGAGGGTGACATATTAGTTACTTCATTCACTGACCCAAGCTGGACACCTTTATTTGTTGCAATAAAAGGACTGGTCACTGAAGTTGGTGGACTGATGACACACGGAGCGGTTATCGCAAGAGAATATGGGTTACCTGCAGTTGTCGGTGTAGAGAATGCTACCAAACTGATAAAAGACGGGCAAAGAATTCGTGTTCATGGAACAGAAGGCTATATTGAAATATTATAAATGTAGAATGAATAAGTCGTTTTTCCAATTGTGGAAAGCGGCTTATTTTTATTGAAATAAATAACAATTTAGGCAATTACTGCAAAAATATATTGTATAATAGTCTAAATATAAAGTAACGAGAGGAGATGATCATCATGCTTTCATTTATTTTAGTTGTATTAATGCTATTTTTAATCCCAGGACCAGCTGTACTTTTAACATTATCCCAAACTATGAAAGGTGGGAAATGGAATGGTATCTTAACAGGCGTTGGGATTGCTGTCGGTGATCTAATTCATACATGTGCATCCGTATTTGGACTTTCTGCAATTTTAATGACTTCTGCATTTGCTTTTGAAATCGTTAAATATTTAGGTGCAGCTTATTTATTTTATTTAGGAATCACTGCTATTATTAAAAAATCAAAAAACAGTAAAAAAACAACTGAACAAAAAGAAGTAAATAGTAAACTTTCCTTTCGTCAAGCAGTGCTGATCGAAGTATTAAACCCTAAAACTGCACTATTTTTCTTAGCCCTTTTACCACAATTTGTTCAACATAATGGACATCCGGTATTCATTCAACTGTTAACTCTTGGTTTGACATTTGTATTACTTAGTATTTTGTACACAACTTTACTAGTGCTTTTATCAAGTGTAATCGGTAAAAAGATCTTTAGTAAAAAAACAAAAGGTCCAAAATGGATGGGGAAAGCGATTGGCTTAGTTTATATAGGGTTGGGTTTAAGAGTTGCTCTTCAAACACAATCGTAACAGATTAATAATATTCAATATAAAAAGGAGGCCGACTGGCATCCTTTTTTATTGTTCTTATTTTACAGAGGATCCAACTTTGGTTTTCTTGATTAAATCACTCAAAATACAAATGGTAATGGTTTTTACACCCTGGATTAAAATCAGATTCACATTTAGGACATTTGTAGTTACAATCTTGATATTCTTGAATTGTTAATTCCTCATGACAGTTACCACAAAGAATTGCTTTTGTTTGCCATTCATCTTTACCCCAGACTTTTGGCTCATGATTAGCGCTTTCCTCATGGCAATAATAACAGCCATAGTATGTATTACAGCACTTGAATTTGATAGCAATGATATCTCTTGCTGTATGGTAATGTTTACAACGTGTATATAGATCGATTGAACCGATTACTTTCATATGTTTACCTCTCTTTATACTTCTTACTACTTCATGATTTTTTAATTTTGGTTTACGATTTCGAATAAGACAGCTAATCCGATTCCACCACCACTTCCAATTGCAGCGACTACATAATTTGAATCTAAATTTTTTCTTCTTTGTACTTCATAAAAGAGTCTTGTGACTATGATGCTTCCGGAAGCCCCATATGGATGGCCAATCGTTAATGCTCCACCACAACTATTTAACTTGGAAGTAGGGATGGAAAGTTCTTTAGAACAGGCTAGTACTTTTGAAGAAAAAGCCTCATTTATTTCAAAAAGTTCTATATCAGCCACTGTTAATTTGTTTCTACTTAACAAATCTTGAATAGCAGGAATCGGTGCTGTACCTGGATAATTAGGATGAACACCAGAAACTTGACTATCCACAAATCGTAAAACTGGTTTTAAACCGTTTTTTATCGCTTCATTTTCTTCCATAATTAGAACAGCGGAGGCCCCATCATGAATGCCACAACTATTTGCAGCTGTGACTGTACCGTTCTTTTTAAAGACAGGTCTTGCTCTTTTTAAAAGTTCTTCCATCTTTCTTTTTTTTAAAAATACTTCATCATGGTCGAAATCACCAACTGGAATTATCTCTTGATTAAAGTGTCCGTTATGATGAGATTCCCAGCTTCGTGTATAACTTAATAATGCATATTGATCTTGAGCTTCTTTTGAGATGCCATATTTTTCAGCTACATTTTCCGCTGCAATCCCCATATCAGGATCACCAATTTTGTCAGGTGAAAATCTTGCTCTAGCAGGAAATGGGGAGGTACTAGTACTTTCAACACCTCCAGCAAGATAGCAAGTTCCAGCACCACCTTGGACTAAGTAACAAGCCATTCGAATCGCTTCTAATCCTGCACTACATTGACGATCAATTGTGATTCCTGGGACTGTAAGAGAAAGATCCGCTTCCAATGCAGAAACACGAGCGACATTTCCCCCTGGGCCAACAACATTTCCTAAAATGATGTCATCAATCTTTTCATCTAACCCATCAGCCAAATACTTGAGCAATGGGGCAGCAAGTTCATGTGGTTGAAAATCTCGTAAAATTCCACCTTTTTTTCCAATAGGTGTTCGCTTTGCTTTGACAATAACAGCTCTTTTAATTGTTAGTCACCTGCATTTCGATTTGTTTAATTAATTCAGCGCGTGCGATTTTTCCGCTAGTCGTATACGGCATTTCATTTTGAAAAAACCATTTACGAGGTATTTTATAAGCTGATAAGTGTGTTTTACAAAATCTTTTTAACACAAAAGAATTAGATTTGCCTTTGATCACTGCAGCAACAATCTGACCCCAATACGGGTTTGAAAGACCAACGACTGCAACTTCCTCAACATCCGGATGAAGAGATATAACTTTTTCGATTTCTTCAGGAAATATATTAATACCTCCGTATAAAATCATATTTTTTTCACGTCCGTTTATTGTTAAAAAACCGTCTTCATCAATAAAGCCCATATCATGAACTGTAGCCCAGCCATCATCATCTTGAATTGAATAAATGGTTCTTTCGTTTTCTTCAAAGTATCCATTTATTAAATATTTACTTTTCACATATATTTTTCCAGTTTCATTCGGTTTAGCTAATTCTTGGTCTGGTCGACGAATTTGTAACTGCACACCATAACAAGGCTTTCCGACCGTTTTTGCCTTATCGACACCATCTTGATCCGACAAAACAGTAATGAAGCTTAATTCACTAGCCCCAAAAAATTCGTAGATCGTCATACCAGGGAACAAATGACGAAATTCAATTTTGGATTTTTCGGTCCACTTTGCACCAGACGAAAGTATTTTCATCGCTCGATCGACTTGAATACCTTCTTTTATTAATGCTTCGATCATTGTCGGAACAACATAAATTGTCGTAATAGGAAAAGAATTAATTCGTGATATTACATTTAAAGGAGAAAACTTTTCTAAAAGGATAACTGTTCCACCTAAATATAAGGTACTAATTGCACCATATAAAAAATGAGAATGGATTAAAGCTCCAGGTATAAGAGTTTGATCCGTTTCATCTAATCCAAAGTCAAAGCGATTGCAATCAAAGCTAGCAACCCATGAATCTTGAGAACGGATAAATGCTTTCGGGCTCCCGGTTGTACCTGAGGTAAATCCGACATAGAAAGGTAAGTTCTCATTTATTTCTATCGTATATAAGGAATCAAATTGACCTATTTCTTGAAAGATATCATCTATAATCTTCACATTTGGAAGGATCGAATGAATCTTATTGTACATATCTTTTGTTGTAACAATAACAGAAGGATTCGAAAGCTTTACCCTTTTTTCCAAATCCGCTAGATTCCATTTCATATCATACGGAACGGCAATCCAACCCGCTTTAGACGCTCCTGTAAACATCTGCAAGAAGGAGATGCCATTCGGTAAAAGAATACCAATTGTTTTCGAATTTGATTGATAAGAGTGTAGCCAATTAGCCGTTTGATTAATTAATTGATTCCATTCTTTATAACTGATTTGTTGATTACTAGTATGTATCGCGATTTTGTCAGGCGACAATATAGCGTTTTTCTGATAGGTTTCTGTAATATTGGCCATTTTAAATCACCTCTATAAAAAAGAGACACAACAAGAGTGTCTCAAAAATTTACATATTTTCTGTTGATTGTTTAGAATAGTTTTTTGTCAATGAGCTTGAAAAAACTGGTTGCTGTCTTAGTTTGAATACTAAAATTGAAGCAAGAATCGCTTTTAATACATCACCTGGAATATATACTAAACTTAATTTAACAGCTGTCATAACTGGAATTCCCATCATAAATGCTTGAATTGGGATACCGATTAAGTAGATTAATAGAATTCCAACAGTCAAGTTAATCAATAAGACTTGTTTTAATTTTAACGTTTTAAAACGAGATAATAAATACCCAATTACAAAAGCCGTAATAGGCCATGAAATTAAATAACCAACACTTGGTCCTGCAAATACACTAAAACCACCACGACCACCAGATAGAAGCGGCATTCCAACTGCAACTAGTAATAAAAAGATGGTTTGGCTTAATGCACCTAATCTTGCACCTAAAACACCACCAGTTAGAAGAACACCAAGTGTTTGTAAAGTAATTGGAACTGGTGTAAAGGATAACATAATCGGAGGAACTTGTCCAAGGACACCCATAACTGCTGCAAACATTGCTACAAATGTAATTTCTTTGATTTTCATTTTAATTCTCCTACTGTCAATTTTCTGATAACTATTATCATATTAATGAAACTTAAATTATATGTCAACTGAATATTTTATTTAGTTAACATATATTATATTAAGATAGAAAACTAAAAAATCTAAGAAAACAGATTAAAAGACGAAAGTAGGAAGGGGAAGCGTTTATAGACCGGTGGACTTAGATAAATTATAGTAATTGGTTTTGGTGGAGCGGGTAAATCCACTTTTGCTAGAAATTTAGGAAACATGCTAAAAATAGATGGATTCCATTAGGGATAGACTTGTAGTTATTTTAAAATCTCGGAGTAGTTAAACGATTTTTAGTGGAAAGTAGATAATTAGCGTAACTGATGATTATGGGGCGCATTTGTGGCTCATTATTATATTAGTAAGGACATGCATATAGTTTACCAAAAAATAACCATATTAATTTTAACGAATTTTCGACAATTCATTCAAAATTGTTCCAAATTTGTAATAAATTGTTAGAATTTAAAGTGTTATATTGATATAAAACAAAAGGAGAGGTTATTTAATGAAAAATTTGAAATCTATATTATTTTCAACCTTAACAATATCATTGTTGAGTCTTGTTTTTACAATCCCTGCTTTTGCTAGTACAAGTATCTTCAATTTCAAGATGGATAAAGTTTATTTAGATGGAAGAGTAGATGGGGCTTATCACAAATTAGATGCAGGTAAGATAGCAATTAAAGGTTCTACTTATGTTTAACAGTAAAGATGCAGGTGCTAAAACCCCACCTACTGATTTATTGATTAGTCTTTGGAATGCAACTACTGGTAATACTTTGGATCTGTTCAAGCAAAAGTAGGTAGTAATTTTTCTGGAACCTTTAAAGCAGTAGGTGGTGGAACTAAGTATTTTTTAAGAATTGAAAGGATCAATAGTAAAGACGACGGAAATAATCTCAAAGGATCAGGAACGCTAAAAAATCAGTAAAATAAAACGTTCAAAAAATTAAAAATCCATAAAAAAACTGTCTTTTTGTATGGTTTGAATTGGAGGTGATTTTAAAATGGAAAAAATGATAGATTTCAATGGATTGATTTTATATGGATCTATAATTATATTATGTATGATATTATTTGTTTTAAAGATAAAATTCAAAAAAGATATTGTATATTTATTCTTCTTCACTATTATGTATATCTATTTATGTTACGTACTTAAATATACTCAATTTCCAATCTATGCATCTCAAACTTTCAGGAGTATGATTGGACTACATGCATGGAAAAACCTGAATCTAGTTCCTCTGTTTAATCTTACAATGCAGGACCTTGAGACTTTTTTTTTGAATGTTTTGATGACAATACCATTTGGTTTTGGACTTCCTTTTATTACAAAAAGTACATTTTAAAAAATAGCTATTGCTGGATTATTAATAGGAGTCATAATTGAGTCTTTGCAAGGGCTTATTGCACTACTTAATGGTTTCTCTGATAGAGTTGTTGATTTAAATGATGTCATATTTAATTTTTCAGGAACATTAATTGGATATTGTATATTTAAATTATTTTCTTATTTATTTAGGCTATCAGTTAAAAAAGCTAATCTAAAATTAAACTCGTTATTAAAACATATATATGAAGCTTAAGAAATGATTATATTTGATAAAAGTCCTGAATGTTTTTATTAAAATTCTAAGGTGTTCACTTAGCTGTAGACTCTCTATAGCAATTTAGTTGAAATCGAAAAGACAGTAAGCTAGTAAGCGAACTGTCTTTTCGATTTTATTATATTAAAGATATTTTATTTGAGTTATTCGATTGTTCAATATCCTGGAATATTTACTTTCTGGCCAATTCGGTCAATTACATCATCCAACTCGTCTGGCTTCAAAAACTCAATCGGTGAAAATCCCTTTTCAAATTGCAATGTATCAGCTTCTAAAATCACGACATATCGACCGTTTACTTTTGCAATATGGAGGTTATCACCGAAATCAGCTAGTAACCCTTTTACAGAAAAGTGATCCGCTTTAAATGATAATTCAATTTCTGGTGTATGTTCCACGATCTGTGCCGCTGCTTCGATTACTTCATTGGGTGTAAAATGCTCTTGAATTTCACGTTTAGGACTTGCTGCCCATACTTCCATTGCTGCATCAAATTGTTGTCTTTCAACACTTTCCTCTTCAAAAACGTCTTCAATTTTGTCATAAACCATTTCCATTACTTGAGATTTTACAATTTCTGGCATTGATTCAGAATAGGAAACAAATTTTAAAAAGTCTTCAAAATATCTTGCGTGAGATGCTTGATGGATTTTTAATTCACTTTCTGAGATCATCCCTAATTCTTCCATATAGGGGTATTGAATCGATTTCATATTTTTCGTTGTAATTGCCATTTCAACAGTTTTAATGAGAGTAGATTCATCTGAAATGGAGGCTACTTTTGGTTCAAAATCGCATTTTAGTACAAATAAGAATGGATCATCAAAATATTTTCTTAGTTTCGCTTGAATAACTAAAAATGCTCCACCGCGAACTGCACTTGTATCAATGTAATTTATGACTAACGTTTCATTTTCTGCTTTAAAATCTTCAATTGATTTAGCATCTCTTATTCGCTGGAATAAATTATAATTTGGATTGGAGTCTAAAGAGTGGCCTTCTTCCACGATAAAATGACCTAATTTTGTAGGTACAGAATCAGATTTTGGATGTTTTTCAACTTTTCGATTGACAATTCGTTCAAGTTCACCTTCTAAAAAGCCTTTCAATGCGCTTTCTTCAAACATTGATTCATCTAATGTTTGGAAATGTTTATATCGTTTATCGGATTGTTCACCTTTACCTTCTACAGTAACAACATAAAACGATAAATATGTAATTTCAAAATCCATCCAATCACCTTTTCCTATTTTTCTGTATTTAAGTATATGGATGAGGATTCGTTGAGTCAATCATGAACTAATCAAGTTTTGGGCAAAATTTCCATAAAAACTATCATAAGATAGAGAAATTTTACAGTTATGAGACAAATTCATTACACACTATGATAAAATAAAGATATAATTTAATGTGGAACCAATAAAAATTAAAGTACTTGGATGTGGTAATTTCACATCTTTTTTTCGTTAAGTGGGAATAAATTGGCAGAAATGAAGTGATTTCAACGTCAATTAGGCTCGTCAATCAACGAGTTTTCTTTACTTGCAATTTTATGGGACCAACTATATGGAGAGGGGATGAGAGACCTGAGAATAGATAGAATAGCTACCATCTCATTAATAATCGTAACATTACTTTGGGGCACAACATTTGTAGTAGTCCAAAATGCGATTGCATACGTTGAACCGTTTGCATTTAACGCATTTCGATTTATCCTGGCAACTTTAGTCCTTTTGCCATTTTTAATTAAAAGAAAGCAAAAAACTAAATTAACGGTTAAACAAATCGTTATTACTAGTGGAATTGGATTCATGTTGTTTTTAGGGTATTTACTTCAAACATTTGGATTAAAGTATACAACTTCATCTAAATCAGGTTTTATTACTGGTCTTTGTGTTGTATTAGTACCTGTTCTTTTATATTTAGTCTATAAAGAACGATCCAACTGGTCTACCGTAATCGCATGTTTAATTGCATTACTGGGATTAAGTTTCTTAACTTTAGGTGATTCATTTTCTGTAAATCTTGGAGATGTACTTACACTTATTGGGTCAGTTGCATTTGCATTCCATATTATTTTATCAGGAAAGTATACAAAGCAAATGGATCCAATCACCTTTACAACGATTCAACTAGCAACAGTAGGCATTAGTAGTACGATTTTCTCTCTAATTTTTGAAGATACTTACGTTTCATTTTCGAAAGAACTTTGGGTCAACCCGACATTCCTTTTTGCAGTAATTGTGACTGCAGTATTCTGTACGAGTATTGCGTTTTGGGTTCAAATGTTTGCTCAACAACATATTTCTTCAACGAAAGCAGCATTAATTTTTATTTTTGAGCCTGTTTTTGCGGCATTTACAGCAGTACTATTTGCAAATGAAACATTATCGATCCAAACAATTATTGGTGGGACTTTTATTGTAGGTGGCATGCTGCTATCTGAAGTACCTTTACCAAAGAAACGAACAAAAGAAGTAAAAAATGAGGCAATATAGTAAGAAATGTAAGAAATTTTAAAAAAATGGGTATAATACACATTGACAGATACAATTTGTTCACGTATTATAACTTTAAATTAATAAACGACTTAGAAAAGGAATAGTAAGTTTATAAGCTTTTTAGAGAGGGAATGGTTGGTGCAAATTCCTAAAGTGAGTAAACTGAACCAGCCTTGGAGTCTCTGTACCGAAATAAAAGTAGGCTACAGCGGTTTTCCCGTTAAAGATGTTAAGAGATTATGTAGAGCTTTTACATAATAAGTAGGGTGGTAACGCCATGAATGGTCCCTTTTGATCATTCATGGCGTTTTTTGTTTTTCATCCGCTTATTTCGTATTTTCTATATAGTAATTAGGGTGGTAACGCCGAGAATGGTCCCTTTGGAGATTATTCTCGCGCGTTTTTTTATTTTCTAAAAAATGATTAGGAGTAGAGAAAATGACGACAAAAAAATTTGTTGAAGCAATTACAGATATGGATGTTGATTTTGCACAATGGTACACAGATATCGTAAAAAAAGCAGAATTAGTCGATTACTCAAGTGTTAAAGGTTGTATGATTTTAAGACCTTATGGTTATGCACTATGGGAAAATATCCAAAAAGAATTAGATTTTCAATTTAAACAAACAGATCATGAAAATGTATATATGCCATTATTTATCCCTAAATCTTTATTACAAAAAGAAGCTGATCATGTAGAAGGCTTTGCTCCTGAAGTTGCTTGGGTAACGCATGGTGGGCATGATGAATTAGTTGAACCATTAGCAGTTCGTCCTACATCAGAAACACTATTTTGTGAGCATTTTTCAAAAACAGTTGAAAGCTATAATGACTTACCAAAATTATATAATCAATGGTGCTCAGTTGTTCGATGGGAAAAAACAACAAGACCATTTTTAAGAACGACTGAATTCTTATGGCAAGAAGGTCATACAGCACATGCAACCGCTGAAGAAGCACAAGCTGAAACAATTCAAATGCTAAATGTTTATGCTAATTTCTTAGAAGACTTCTTAGCAATTCCTGTTATTAAAGGACAAAAAACAGAAAAAGAAAAATTCGCAGGTGCAAAAGCTACTTATACAATTGAAAGCTTAATGCACGATGGGAAAGCATTACAAAGTGGTACATCTCATAACTTTGGAGATGGATTTGCAAGAGCTTTTGATATTCAATACACAGACAAAAACTCTAAAAGACAATATGTACACCAAACTTCATGGGGTATGACAACAAGAGTCATCGGGGCTTTAATTATGGTTCACGGTGATAACAGCGGATTAGTATTACCACCAAAAGTTGCTCCAACTCAAGTAATGGTCATTCCAATTGCTCAACATAAAGAAGGCGTTATTGAAAAGGCAACTGAATTAAAAAATCGTATTACAAAGATTGCTCGAGTAAAAATTGATACTTCTGATAAAATGCCAGGCTGGAAATTTAACGAATATGAAATGAAAGGAATTCCAGTTCGTGTTGAAATTGGTCCAAAAGATATTGAAAAGAATCAAGCAGTTTTAGTAAGACGTGACACGCGAGAAAAAACGGTCGTTTCATTAGACGCTTTAGAAGAAAATATTACAAAATTACTTGAAGAAATCCAAACATCTCTTTACGAAAAAGCATTAAACAATCGTACAGAAAAAACATATGAAGCTACTTCAATGGAAGAGCTAAAACAAATCAGTGATGAAAAACAAGGCTTCATTAAAGCAATGTGGTGTCAGGATCTAGCTTGTGAAGAACAAATAAAAGAAGAAGCTGGCTTAACTTCAAGATGTATTCCATTTGAACAAGAACAACTTGCTGATACATGTGTATGCTGTGGAAAGAAAACGGATGTAATGGTCTATTGGGGTAAAGCTTACTAATAAAACGAAGAAGGTGAACGATTGATGGAAAGTTTAGATTTTTTAAAAGAGCATCTTTGTATGTTAGAAGAAAAATTACTTAAACCAGAAATTCGCACCTCACAAAATGAACTAAAAAATCTACTAGCCGATGAATTTTTTGAATTCGGAAGTTCAGGTAGAGTTTTATATAAAAATGATCAATTAGAAAATGGCATTGGAATCGTAAAAATGACATTAAGTGATTTTGAAATTCATCCATTATCAGACGAAATTACACTTGTGACTTATCGAATATTTAATGAAATAAAAAAACAACATTCCTTACGTAGTTCAATTTGGAAGTTTAAAGACGGTCAATGGAAAATGTATTTTCATCAGGGCACACCAACAGAGTTTTAGGTATGTATAAGAATAACAAACAAAAGAACATTTTCAATGAAAAGTAAGAATGAGTAGGTAAGGAGAACAAAATGTATTTAACAATTAAAGAAACAGCGGAATACTTGGATCTTGATGAATCTTATATTCACCAATTAATTCAAGAACGAAAAATAAGAGCAGTCCATGATGGTGAACAATATTTAATCTACAAAGAGCAATTTAATAATCATTTAGAACAAATGGAAAAAGCAAAAAAAATGATTGCTGATTACTATAACGAACCAATTCCTGAAGACCTAGATGTAAAGGATGAAGATTAAAATAAAATCAGATTGTAAGAGTTTTAAAACGGGGGGATAAAATGGATACGCAAGTACTCATATCAATTTCTATTTACTTTATTTTTATGTTAGCTATAGGTGTTTACGCTTATAAAAAATCTACTGATAGTTTATCTGAGTATATGCTTGGTGATCGTGGTCTTGGACCTGCAGTTACTGCTCTTTCAGCTGGTGCAGCCGATATGAGTGGATGGATGTTAATGGGATTACCTGGTGCAATGTACGCGACTGGTATCTCATCTGCTTGGATTGCTATTGGATTGACGATTGGAGCATATTTAAACTATTTACTTTTAGCACCTCGACTACGTGTATTTACTGAAGTAGCCGATAATTCAATTACAATACCAAATTTCTTTGAAAAAAGATTCCAAGATTCAACTCGAATTTTAAGAATTACTTCAGCTGTTGTTATTATCATTTTCTTTACACTTTATTGCTCAGCTGGTTTTGTATCTGGAGGTACATTATTTGAGTCAGCCTTTGGAATCGATTATAAAGTAGGATTAATTGTCACAGCTGCGGTTGTAATTGCCTATACATTATTTGGTGGGTTCTTAGCTGTAAGTTTAACAGATTTCGTTCAAGGTCTAATTATGTTTATTGCATTAATTTTGGTACCACTTGTTGCTTTTACAGATGTAGGTGGAGTAAAGCCTGCTTTCGATGAAATTAAAAATATAGACCCTAAGTTATTAAATATCTTTACTGGAACCTCATTTATTGGAATTGTTTCTTTACTTGCTTGGGGATTAGGGTATTTTGGGCAACCTCATATTATTGTTCGATTTATGGCGATTTCAACTGTAAAGGAATTAAAACCAGCACGTCGTATTGGAATGGGATGGATGATTTTTACGATTGTTGGTGCAACGTTAACAGGACTAGTTGGAATTGCATATATTTCAGTTAACAATTTAACATTAAATGATCCAGAAACAATTTTTATCTTTTTCTCAGAAACATTATTTCATCCACTAATTACGGGATTCTTGTTATCTGCTATACTTGCAGCGATTATGAGTACTATTTCATCTCAACTTTTAGTAACTGCAAGTGCTTTAACAGAAGATCTTTATCGTATCTTTGGTAAAAAGAATGCATCTGATAAAGACCTTGTTCGTATTGGTAGATTAGCTGTATTAATCGTTGCGATTGTATCATTACTTTTATCGTTAACACCTAATGATACGATTCTAAATCTTGTTGGTAATGCCTGGGCAGGCTTCGGTGCTGCATTTGGTCCAGCTATATTATTAAGTTTATTTTGGAAAAGAATGACTAGCTGGGGTGCACTTGCAGGCATGGTAGTAGGGGCAGCAACTGTTATCATTTGGATCAGCGTGGATGCGATTAAAGAAGCGATTAACTTATATGAAATGGTTCCAGGTTTCTTTTTCAGTTTATTAGCAGTTATTATAGTTAGTCTATTAACTTCAAATTCAAATCCAAAAGTAGAAAAGCAATTTGAGGAAATGGAAAAACGACTAGCATAAAATAAAAGGATATTTTCAAAATGTTTAATCAGTAGAAATAGGGGCGTGCTAAGCACACTCCTATTTTTTATTTTTGATTCTTTTTGGAAATAATTCACAATTGAATAATACGTACACATTGTATACAATTTCTATATAAGTTAGAAAATTCAAATTCAAATGGTACGTTAAGGGGTGTTGTTTATATGAAAAAGGAAGTAATGATTATAGTCCCCATCCTTATTATTATATCAGTTGCATTAAGCATGAATAACGCTTATCACGAAATGGTTTTTACAGGTGTAGGTGAAGGTTTTACTGATTTTGTGAAATATATTGTTCATGGACTTTTCTAATAGTTTTTATATAGACTTTATATCATAAAAAATCCCTGACTCCTTTTTGGAAACAGGGGTATTTTTTTTCACAATAACCACACCTAATATCATTAACGTTTATTCAAATTCTCCTGCGCCATTCTAACTAACTCTTTCACCATATTCCCACCAATACGCCCACCAACTTTACCGTTTTCATGAGACGTTAAATTGCCATTATATCCTTTCGTTAAAGGAACCCCCACTTCCTCAGCAGCTTCGAATTTAGCATCTTCAGGATTAGATGTATGCATTACTTTAGCTTTTAAAGCATCTAAAGCTTTTCTAGATTCAGGAACTAAGATTTTATTTTTTCTACTCATCAAACCCACTCCTTTTAGTTGTAGATTTCCCGTTTATTGATTTTTTTAATTATGGAAATAATTGCTATAAAATAGGGAATGTTACATAATGAAGACATGCGTTGATTAATCGATATAAAAGGAGAATGATGATGAAATCTTTTAATGTAACATTTCACAAAGAAGATAATGTAGATAATATGTTAATCCAAAAATTGAATGACGAGGAATACCATAAGTCTACTGAAGGTGGAACTAGACATTTATTCGAAATCGATACGAATATAGGCTTTTTTGTGTTTTTAGATTCAGAGGATAATGAAGGAAATGTATCTCATTTAGTCCTTCAATATAATGAAGAAGATGAAGAACCAGTTGCATGCTATTCATTTGCAATGAAAGATTTTTATGAATTCATGGCATTATATTTAAATGATTTAGAATTCGTTGATGAAACTTCTGAAGAAGAGGAAGTTGAACTGGATGCCTCTAGTTCAATTCATCATTTAGTTCATCTATTATTCCATGTAATTGAAGAAGGCGAAGACTTAGAAGTATAAATTACCAAATAAATGAATATTCTTCCAAGAAATGCCGAGTTTATATCTTTTAAAATGGATATTTATGCAAAATATGGAAGTTTCACTAATTTATTTTGGTTAGTAATTAAATACTATTATTTCAAAAAAAGCACTTGATATTTTTATCGAGAGCTTTTTTTATTTTAAGGATTCTACTTTGTCTATCATAAATAACTTTCGACTCAAGTAAAATTTAAACAAGGATATTTACAGAGGAGCTTGTAAAAAAAATAAAAAGCAGAATAGGAGTCGATCATATTGAATTTGCCACAGTCTGTATTTATAAAAGAAATTGGACCTCGTATTAATTTTCAATATGGTTCACGATTATCTATTGACCAAAAATTACAATGGATTAACTATCTGATTGATAGTGGATTAAATCATATCGAAGTATCCACTTTAATGAATTTTCCGAATATACAACAGTTTAGTGAAGCTACCGAATTAGTATTGAAGCTAAAAAGAGATCATCACTTAACATATGGAGTATTAGTACCAAATAAAAGAAGTTTAATGAGAGCATTTGTTGTAGATGCAGATGAAATTAACTTTTTTATCTCAACAAGTGAGTCATATAATGTTAAAGTTAAAAATTGCTCGATTACTCAATCATTGAAAGATATAAAAGAGATGACAAAAGTAACGAAAGATTATGAAAAGCTATCGCGTGCTTATATTACAACGGTATTTGATTGTCACGATGAAAAAGTAAGTCATCAAAAAGCCATCGATTTAGCATCGCGCTTATTAGATGATGGTGTGGAGGCGTTATCATTTGTTGATACGGTCGGAAAAGTAACACCTCAACAACTTAAGTTATTTTTAGAGGATTTATTAATAAAAATACCGAAAGAGCGTTGTTCGATGCAATTTTATAATACTTATGGGAATGGCATTTCAAACATCTATACTTCACTTTCGTATGGGATAGAGCGGTTTGAATCAGCAAATGGAGGGTTCGGAGGTTGTTTTCCTTCTAATGAACAAAATAGAATGATTGAAACGGAAGATTTAATTTCATTTTTACATCGACTTGATATTTCAACTGATGTCGACGAAGTAAAACTACTAGATGCTACAAACTATATTTCAAACCAATTAAACGAAGAGCCTACTAGTAAGTTATTTTCAAGATTACCATCCAAAAAGCATCTAACATGATGCTTTTTTATTTTGTTTTTAATAATTTGGACAAGAATTGAATTTTTTTTGCATATAATTTACTAATTTGAATGAAAGGAGAATTGATTATGTCTAACTTTGAAGCAATTATATTAGGCATCATTCAAGGGTTAACCGAATTTCTCCCAATCAGTAGTACCGGTCATTTATATATTGGTAGACATTTATTCGGGTTAGATGAGGCAGGCTTATTATTAGATACGTTAATGCATATTGGTACTTTATTAGCAGTTTTTGTTTTTTACAGTAAAGAGTGGAAAGGTTTGATTAAAAAACCTTTTTCAAAATTAACTTTATTACTATTTGTAGGAACATTACCCGCTGTAATTGTAGGCTTATTATTTAAAGATTTTTTTGATGAGATTTCTGTTTCGGGTAAAACGATTGGGTGGGAGTTTATTTTTACTGGTATTATTTTATTTATTGCTGATAAAAGGAAAAAAGGGAAGAAAACAATGGAGGAGCTAACATGGGTTGATGCCTTATTCATCGGCTCATTTCAAGCACTTGCTATATTTCCAGCGGTTTCTCGTTCAGGTTTAACGATCGCTGCAGCATTATTTAAAGGAATGGAACGAAAAAGCGCAGCCTATTTTTCATTCTTACTTTCTACCCCTGCAATTTTAGGTGGAATCGTATTCCAAGGAAAAGATCTTCTTGGCGGAAACGCGGAGCAAATTGCGTTTTTCCCACTATTTCTTGGAACATTAGCCGCAAGCCTATTCGGTTATTTAGCCATCAGTTGGATGATCAATTTATTGAAAAAACAATCACTGAATATTTTTGGCTATTATGTTATTTTTTTAGGGGTTAGTATCGTAGTGCTTCAGTATTTGAAGATATTTTAATACTTTATATGGATAAAAAAAGAGCAGAATCTACTGCTCTTTTATTCATTAAATAAAGTTCATGATGTTTATTTAGAAGTTAAATCCTTGGTACAAACGCCAAGGACTATTGTTGTCTTATTAAATCTGTTTAAATAAAGGATTTTTAATAATTAATAGATTTCAAGTTACCAAATTATCAACTAAAATTAAAGTATCACCTTACAGGAGAAAAGACAGATGCAGATTTTTATTACTCTAAAGAGTTTATCTAGACGAAAAGGATTTATAGAAAAAAAACCATTTGAAATTGAAAAAAACCCATTAACCCTTGAAGAATTAATCCAAGAATTACTCTCAATAAATGTTAATTCATTTAATCAAAAAGAAATAGGAATTCCGTTTCTTCCTTATCTAACTCAGGACGAAATCAATATGAAATCAACGGTCGGTAAGATTGGGTTTAATGAGATCAATAATGATACGAATGCTAATGTAAAGGAAGCAATATCTACTGCTTTACTAGCATTCCAAGACGGCTTATTTAAAGTATTTTTAAATGATAATGAAATAGAAAGTCTTCAAGAAAACATTGACTTACATGAAAATGACGAGTTTACATTTATAAAACTAACAATGCTGTCTGGCCGTATGTGGTAGAAAGGAATTCAACATGAATCAATATAAAGAATATTATCAAAGCTTAGAAGAAAAATTACATTTACTTGACGGAGATCATTTAAAAATTGCTAGATTAATGATTAATGGTGCAAAAAGTAGTTCTTATTACAATCACGATTATGTTAAACCAATCAGAAAATTGCTTTCCGCTAATCCAAACTTAACTAAAAACGAATACTTCGAACCTATTCGATTCATTATAAAATCTTTATTAGGTGAACAAGAATTAAACAAATTTGATTATATTCTAGCTCATGTAATTGATTTTCCACATTCAGAAAGTTATTATAGAAGACCTTTTCGAACGAAGGATATGGCAGTACATACAAAAAAAGTGATCGAAAAATCATTTGAATTAGTACGATGGAATCAGCACGATGTGAATTTAAAAACGCTTCTAACCACACCCTCTGAATTAAGTGAAGACTATGATTACCATTCCATATTAAGTGATTTGATTGCTTATGAACTTGACCATGAAAATGAAGAAATAAAAAATTCACTAAAAGAAATTATTTACGGTGAAAATAATACGGCTTTACTAAGTAGATGGATGATTAAAGGGATGTTTAAATCTCATAAACAGGAAAGCTATGAAGATTTGGGTAAATTACTTTTAGCTGCGGGTCTACAAGAAGGCTTAAGACAAAATATAGTTGAAACAATGGATGAAGGTACTATCGATGGGATGAAGTTTCTTCTTCAAATAATTATTGAGAATAATTTAACACGTTTTAGTTCGATTGTAAGAGCACTAGCCGTTTGGACTGGTGTTGAATTTGAGTCGAATAATAAAAGAATCGTGAATCAAGTTATTACCTATATTTCTTTAGCATTAAATAACGAAAATATACAAAATGATTGGACTTCTCAAAATAATGTAGATAAGCTGTATATTTCTTTATGGGCTAAAGGTGTATATGAGGAAGCTGATTTAATCAATGAAATTAGTCTGATTTTAACAAACGGCTTACATTATCAAAAAGTAGTTGCACATTATTTAATTGGCCAATTAGAAAATAAACCACTTATTTATTCTCTATTAACGAATCATTTCGAACAAACAGATATAGAATTGCAAGCCTGGACGATTAAAAATTATCCATATCGTTGTTCAACGAGATATAACTTTTTAAGTGGAAATGAAAATAAATTTTTATATTATAAAGAACCGCTTTTACAAGATAAACATGTTCGTACTAAGCAGTTCAATTATTTTTGTAATCTCGTAGAACATGGTCCTAAAGCAAACAAAGTACTAAATTCCAGCGCATTTAAACAGATGGAAATAACATATTCACCGGATACGATTATTCAAATTTTAATCTATTTAACAGCGTATGATTTAGATCATAATTGGATTGCTCAACTAATGAAGTACAAAAAATATATGACCGCTGAAACTAGGTCTCAATTCTTAGACTATTTTATCGTAAATATTGATGACCCAACTCAAAAGGAATATCTTTTTAATGCTTTATCAGATAGAAGTGTATTAATAAGAGAAGAAGCTATCGCTAAAATTAAAAAAATAACGTCTTTAAACGACTCTGATATCCCACGAATTGAGGCATTACTTACGCTTAAAACACCATTAGTTAGACAAGAAGCAATCCATTTACTATTAAAGCTTAAGGACAAACAGTTAAAGGAATCGTTAAAACGTTTATTGAGTAGTAAGAAAGCTCAACAACGACTTGGGGCATTAGATATTGTAAACCAAACGAAAGAACATAACGTACACAAATCCAACTTTGATCAATATAAGGAATTACTCCATTTGATTTCTAATCCAACGGAAAATGAGCGGTTGCAGATTGATAAATTAACAAAGCAAGAATGGAACGAAAAAAATGGATTTGGTTTATATGACCCAATTAAAATTAGGCCAGTTCGAAAACTTGAAATTGAAAAATCATACCAACAAAAAGAATGGTTTACACTTAATAAGGCTACAATTTTATCTTTTCTAAATGGTTTAACAGAGCTAATACATGAAAATAAAGATTATGAATTTGAAATAGAATATTGGGATGGACAGAAAGAATCCGTTTTATTAGGTAGTCATATAGAGATGATAAGACATTATAAATCAGATGACTTAAAAATGATTGATCAATTACCTTTACCTGATGTTTGGAAAAACTATTTGATTTCTAGTGGTCTTCGTACCAACCAAATAATTGAATTATGGTTTTATTTAAATGGACATGACTTAGTAAATTACTACGATCATACATTTAGCACTTGGGATTATAAGTATCGAAATTATGATTTAACTGATGAAGAAAATCTTACTCCATTAAATAGCCGTCAGAAAGACTTACTTTCTTCTTTTTTTCCTATTTCGAGCTTAAAAAAAGTAGGCAAAACGATTGTTGAGCTGAATTACGAACAACAAATTAGAAGTATTATCGAAGCATATTTTAATGATCTGCCTAAAGAAGATAAATTCCATTATCTATTAAATCAACTAAAGTCGTTTTCAATACTCATTGCAGATGGATCAAATTGGCTTAAGATTTATGATTATTTGTCTGAGTCGTTAATTGAATGGTTAGAAGAATCAATTTATGACGACGAATCATTTATTGAGTACTATGAATATAAAAATTATCTTTACCATTACTGTAAAAAGCGTTTATTTAAACACTCACCAGAGGATTTAATACGTGCTTACACTTTAAATGTAATAGATAAAAATGAGCTTCTTAAAGAAATTCTGAGTGATCCAAAACGAACTAAATTCTTTAGGGAAATCTATGTTGAAAACAGTGAATTAGTAAAGAAATACCCTGAAATTACTAAAATAGCACAAAAAATACTAGACAGGGTTTTAGAGATTGAATTAAAGCGGGGAGATTTAGCAACGAGTGTATCGAATTTTGCTGGTGGGATTGATTATTTTGAAGGTACTTCTTACTTTGTTCAAATTCTTGAAAGGCTTGGCGATGAAGGATTTGTTCGAGGATATTTTTACGCAAGTGGTGAAGAAATTTCTAAGAAAGAATCGTTTAGTTCATTGTTAAAAGCATGTTATCCGAATGAACATGATCATGTTGAAATCCTATTTAACTTATTAAATGCTAAAGAAATATCAGAAAAACGTTTACTTGAAGCTGCGATGTATGCGCCGCAATGGCTTGATCTCGTTTCTGACTATTTAAATTGGTGCGGGTTAAAAAGTGCTGCATGGTATTTCCATGCACATATTAACGAAGATTTTGAGGATAAAAAGGCTGCGATCGTCGCACATTACTCTCCAATTGAGCCTATTCAATTTAATGATGGTGCATTTGACATTAATTGGTTTACTGAGGCGTATAAAGAGTTAGGATCAGAACGTTTTGAGATCCTTTACGATTGCGCCAAATATATTTCAGGTGGAGCAAATCACCGTAGATCACAATTATTTGCTGATGTTGTTCTAGGAAAATTAAATTTAGAAAATCTAAAGACTTCTGTAGTCGATAAACGAAATAAAGAGCACTTATTATGCTATAGTTTAGTTCCTTTAGATAATTCAACTACAAAAGATTTAGTTATACGCTATGAATTTATTCAACAATTTTTAAAGGAAAGCAAACAGTATGGAGCCCAAAGAAGAGCTAGTGAAACGAAAATAGTCGAAATTGCATTAGGAAATCTAGCTAGAAATGCTGGCTATTCAGATACCATTCGAATGACATGGGATTTAGAATCTAAAAAGGCGGAGGAATATATCACCTATTTTGAACCCAAAAAGATTGATGAACTAATGATTAGACTTGAATTAAATGAAAAAGGAGCAGTTAATTTCATCATTGATAAAAACGACAAAGCTTTAAAATCCATTCCAGCTAAATATAAAAAGCATGAGTATATTTTGAAATTGACTGAAGTAAAGAAAGAAATTAAAGATCAATTAAGAAGAGCAAAAACTGAGTTAGAAAAATCGATGGTTTCAGAAACGATATTTACAGTTAAAGAGTTAGAGAATTTGACTAAAAATATGATTGTAAAACAACTAATGAGTAAGCTTTTATTTGTGAATGAAAATAAAATTGGATTTTTTGAAGATAACAAGCTGATAAGTCCAAATGGTAACGAATATCAACTAAGCGATTCGGATTTCTTAAAAATTGCACATCCTACACATTTATATAAGAGCGGTATGTGGAGTGAATGTCAAAAATTTATTTTTGAAAATAAAATCGTTCAACCTTTTAAACAAGTTTTCCGAGAATTATATTTACCAACTATTGATGAATTAGCAAATGGTAAAATTTCGAGAAGATATGAAGGGCATCAGGTACAACCAAGAAAAACCGGGTCGTTATTAAAAAGCCGTTTATGGACAGCAAGTTACGAAGAGGGATTACAGAAGGTTTTTTATAAGGAAAATATTATTGTTAAGATTTATGCTGCAGCGGATTGGTTTTCGCCATCAGATGTTGAAGCACCTACATTAGAGACCATAGAATTTATTAATCGTAAAACATATGAAAACATTTCAATTGAGGATATACCGACTATTATTTTCTCTGAGGTTATGAGAGATGTTGATTTGGTTGTAAGTATAGCTCATGTTGGAGGAGTAGATCCCGAGGCAAGTTTATCAACCATTGAGATGCGAAAAGCAATTATTCATGAGTCACTTAGATTAATGAAAATCTCAAATGTTGATTTCTCTCAAAATCATGCAAAAATAGATGGAAAACTTGGTGAATACAACGTACATCTTGGAAGTGGAAACACTTATAAGAATGCGAAAGGAGCTTTATATATTATCCCAGTTCATTCACAGCATAGAGGGAAAATCTTTTTACCATTTATTGATGAGGATCCAAAAACAGCCGAAATTTTATCAAAAATTGTTTTATTAGCTCAGGATCAAAAAATTAAAGATCCGAACATATTAATGCAATTAAATTAAATCGTTTCTACATAAAAAAGCACAGGAAGTAATAAACCTGTGCTTTTTTTGATATTTCTCAAAGTTTTTTAACCTTTTCTTCATCACCAGTCGTTGCATTTATAAAGATATCATATGTATCGTGATTATATGTACCTAAAAATTCATAAGTAAGAACTTCTTTATTAAAATCATTTAAGATAACAGCTAAACGTTCTTCTTCAACTTTAACATTTTTATTAAGCTTTGCTTTTGCTTGCTCAAGTGTAAGCTTAGGAGTAGGGATTTTACGTACATGGTTTGACGTAATATAGTTTTTAGCATTAAATCCGATGATTTGACCGTTATCTAATGCAACCTTTAATTGAATTGCTTCTGGATAGATGCGTACGTCATCAATTGATTTAACCATTTGAAGTACGCCAATCGTATCGTATTGTGAACTATCATATAATTCCATGTTCTTATAGTTTTTTGAATTTAAATAGCTTAAACCTTTTTTCACTGCATCGTCTAAACTGATTTGCTGTTTCGCTATTGGTCTATTTGTAATAAAGAAGATTGGCAAGCCAGCAGTTTCAGTTATTTCCATATACGTATCAGCTACTGGGTGATTGTGAGCCATCGAAACTGAGTAAAAAGGTTCAAATCGTTTATTATCGCTTTGACTTCTAGTCACTTGGATTTTCGTTACATTTTTGAGCGGTACAGCGTCTTCAGCAATTTTTTTAGCTTCATTTTCATCAATTTTTTTACCAGTTAACTTATTTAAGCCTTTAGATTCTTCTTGACCATTTGAAAACGTTGGACCAAAATCATTGTTTGTAGTTGCTTTTACTTGTTCAATATGTTTAAAACCATCCACGATACTATTGTCTCGAGATGCTTTTTTTTCTTCAGACATTTGATCAACATCAATCCAACTTAAGTTTTTATTCATGATGTTTGTTTGTACATTACGTAGACCATCTTGAATTTTTTCAGATGTTGAATAAATTTTTCGTAAAGAATCATATTCCTTTGCAGTTAAAGGTTCTTTATTTAAATCTCGCACCGCTGTTTTATAGCTAAAGTTTGCAACTCCAGTTAAAAAGGCTTGCGTTTTATCAAAAGGCACAAATTTTAGTGGTAATTGTGCAATGTCAGATTTAGATTGAATCGAAATACGCCATACATCTGCCAAAGCAGGGGAGAGAGACGTTCTTGAATTCATAGCTAAAGTCGTACCGATTTTATCGTGTAATAAATCCATATCAAATGTTAATTCATTAAAAGCTCTCTGATAATTATTTTCGGCTCTTAAGTTCATTTCTTTCAGTTCGCGATTTTTCGAATATCCCCAGTAACCAGATCCGATTAGAGCGGCTGCTAAAGCACCGGCAACAATCCAACTACCTTTCATAATTACACCTCACTAAAATTATTTGCAAAAAATATGTTGGCCAATTGTTAAAATGATAGGGCGTCCACGAATCCATTTGTTTGTTGCTGTTTTAGGATTGTAATAATAAATACATCCTGTTGTTGGATCCCAGCCATTTATTGCATCAATTACTGCTTTTTTAGCCTGAGCATTAGGTGTTAAATTAATTTGACCGTCAGCTACTGCCGTAAAAGCACCTGGTTGATAAATAACACCAGCGATTGAATTCGGAAAAGATGCATTTGTTAAACGGTTTAAAATGACTGCAGCAACAGCAACTTGCCCAATATATGGCTCACCACGTGATTCTCCATATACAGCATTTGCCATTAATTTAATGTCGTTATCTGTATAACCGTTTGGTGCGTTTGCAATTGGTTTATTATTTGGTTTTGCATTCGAATTATTAGGTTTATTTGTATCCGGTTTAGCCGTATTATTGTTAGAAGCGTTATTATTTGTATTATTATTATTTGCTGTATCATTAGACGTACTACTTTTATAATTCTTAGTTGCTTTTGTCAGCTTTTCTTTTAACTTTGTTCCTGCGACACCATCAACCTTCATACCAAATTCCTTTTGAAAATTGCGAAGAGCCCAGTATGTATTCCAGCCAAAAACTCCATCAGCTTTATCGTCAAGAAATCCTATAAATATAAGTCGCTCTTGAAGCTCCTTAACATCATCGCCAGTTGAACCACGGCTGAGTACTTGACTACTAAAGGCATTAACTTCTTTTTTAGGGGGTAAGTAAATATTTAAAGTAATCAGTGAAATACATATTATGCATAAGATAATAAATGCAGTTTTAAAGTGAAAATTCTTTTGCAAAATAAATCCTCCTTAATCAAATACATATAGGATTACTATTTGTAAAAAATTTCTTTTTATTAGTAAAAAGCGTAAAAACTGATATAAATTGCACAAACAAGAAACGGATAGATAGCGTAGAGGGGTCGAATAGTAAGGATAGGAGCAAAAAGGAGGAAGTATTATGAAAAGAACATTTAGAGCCATTTTCATTTTCTCATTCTTATTTTGTATTTTTTGCAAAGTAAACCCAGCTACTGCACAACCAGTTTATGAGCCTCCATATGCTAAATGGGGGAAAATTGCAGTTGAAACAACAATCCAAAGATATCCGCAAGCGGATGTAATAGATTATTTACACATTGGTAGAGAACAAAAAACACCAACAGTCTCAGTAGAAAAATTCAAATTATGGTTAAGATTAAAAGATGGAAGCAGGGAATTCGGGGTATATGTAAATGTAGAATTTGAACCAAGAACAGAAAGATACTTAGGAATTACATATACTGAAACGGATCGTTAAGTAACTAACTTTAAAAAACATCGCTTAAACGTGATGTTTTTTATTTGAACACATATTGTGAGAGATATCACATGAAGAAATTTTAAAGGAGAGTATTAATATTAAAGGATATATGATTTTAAAAATATAGCTTATTAAGGGTTACAAATATTATTTTTAATGATGGAACGGTAATTGAAATCAAATAAAAAGTTAACACAATTAATGAGTGAACAAACAATAAAAGTTTGAATTGCTGTAGAAACTAAAACAAATTAACTAATATAATTTTTATTTTTTTGAAGAATTTTTTATTTATTAATTTTTACTCATATGTTAAATGATTTAATTACAATATAGAATTATTACTTAATAAATTAGTTAGTATTTAAACTAAATTAATTTTTTTGATCTGAATATTCAAATTGATGATTTTTTCCGTTTCATCTCAAAACACTAAGAATACTTGCTAATTGAGATGAAAAATAGTGATTTTACTTCAACTTCCTATAATATATATTATGTAAACTAGAATAAATCAATATTAAAAAGATGGCAATTTTATACCACCCTACTATTGAACAAGTTAAAAAGTTGTTCCTCGATATACGTATACTGTTTCATATCCAGGATATTTTCCAGAGTAACTTAAATGTGAATTATCTAAAACGCGTACCCCAGCATCTGTAATTGCAATAGCTCCAATCTCTCCTACATTACAGTCCAGTGTTTGAACACGGTTTATTTCATTTTTGATTTCTTGAATAATCAACTTTGCAAATCGTTTTCGATCCATGTGGTTTTGGTTAACTATAATATTAGCCAAATATATATATACGGTTTCACCTTTTTTATATGGCATAATATAGTCGCACAATTTGTTTTCGTCTAACTCATGAGCTAACAGCGCTTCAAATGTTGATTTTTCTAACGGAAAAAAAGCAATAAAACCTTGAATTTCTCCATTACATTCAAGCACACGGTAAATTTCCTGATTTCGTTCCCATGCGACTGTCGCAAATTCGTTAGTAACTAACCAGTCAGTTGTATACTCACTAGCATCAAGTTCGATGAGACTGTCAAAATCACTTTTAGTTGCAAATCGCATTTGCTCCATATACTTCATCCTCTCTAGTAAGTATAGACAATGCTTGCGATCTGATGAAAAATTCAGATCTTGTCATTTGGTAAATTGTTACTTAAATTACTCCTGAACACATAAAAACTCTTTCGATATTAAATCTAAGATTTACTATATTTTTCACTTATTTATATTTCAATACAATTAAAATAGTACACCATCTAAAGAATTGTTCGCACTCTATTCCCGTATTATCTAAATTCATCCATCCTTCTCAAGAATCCATATCTCTTTATGCGATAAACATCCCTCATATATCTTTCCAATATCAAAAACAGCCTATCTAAAAATAGGCTGTTTTCTGTTTATAGATTGTTGAAATTTTAAAAGTTAATATACTTTGCTGGATTTACTGCGTTTGATTTTGCCTCATTCCATTGACCTGCATGCAATTCAAAGTGAAGATGCTTACCAAAAGAATGACCTGTATTCCCCATCATACCAATTTTTTGTCCTTTTGAAACAGTTTGCCCTGCTGAGACTTGATAATTTTGCATATGAGCATAAACTGATGTAAATACTTTTCCTTTAATATTATGTGTAATAAAGACAACATTACCGTAACTAGATGAATGGTAAGCTCTTATTACAACGCCATTTGCTACTGAGACAATCGGTGTACTTCCATTTTTAGCAATATCTACGCCAAAATGCGTTTCATGATCAAATGATCGATATCCAAAACCTGAAGATAAATAGCCTTCCGCTGGTCGAGTAAAATTACCACCTGAAATACTTGAAGCTACTTTTATTGCTTTTTCCTGTTCATTTAATAGATCTTCCTGTTCTTCTAAACTTAAAATATCCTGTTCCTTTTCAGATACATCATCCTTAAGTTTGCTTAGAATAGCATTCATTTGAATTTCTTGATTAACAAGTGAACGTTCTAAATTTTGAAGATCTTTTTTATCATTTTCCAACTTATGTTGAGTTAACATAAAGTCTTTCTTTTTTAATTCAACTTTTTCAACATCGTTTTGTTGTTCCTTAACGATGTCTTGGTCAGCATTCATAAATTTACCAATAGCGTTTATTCGTTGAACTAAATCACCGATACCTTTTGCATCAAAAATAACGTCTAAATATGAGTTATTTCCACCTGATTTTTGTATTGTAACTAAACGATTATTTATAATTACTTGACGTTGATCTAATCGTTTTTGCAATTCCTCTATTTCAGCTTGTAATTTTTCTATTTCTTTTTTGCCATTTATTAATTCTGCCTCTTTTTGACTCTTCTTTATTTTTGCATCCTCAATTGATGTGTTAATTGTATCTAAAGAGTTTAATAACAATTTTTTTTGATCATTTAATTGATCCATCTCATTTTTTGCTTTTTCTGCTTCTTCTTGAACTTTTACTCGTTTATCTTGAATACTCTTAATCTTTGTATTATCTATATTCTCTGCAAGTACACCATTTGGAAGTATAGTAAATGATAAACTTGCAGCTACTAATATTAATTTATTAATAATTCGTTTCATCGTTATCTCCCTAAGCTTGACATATACTTATATATGTTAACTTAGAAATGTAACAATTTTATGCAAATTAGACTACACTCTTTTTACAAGTTTTTTACAAGCTCTTTGCAACACTATAAAAATTATTCAGTAAACCAATCTAAAAATGGGAATGACTTTTCGTGTTTGTTAAAGTGGAGTCATAAATTGGGCACCATGTAATTACTTCCAGATTTATAGATTATTATTATTACAGCGTTATATTTTCTCTTATTAAAGATTACAAATAACTTTTTAGTTTGATTAACATTTTCTGCACTACGTCCATTAATAAGTACAGTAGCACCTTCCTCTACCAATGACGTAGCGATTGCTTTCCTAATTCCTGCGGTAGACCCAGTAACCAGTGCCGTTTTCCCTTTTAAATTCAGATGCATATAGATTTCTCCCGGTTTCATATTTTAAAATCATTGACATAAGTTGGAATGAATAATTACGTTTATATTGTTTATACAGAATTAACTAAATCAGGACCTTCTTCTACTTTAAATACACCGATACCAAACCAACGCATTTTTACTCAATTATGCATTGTATATTTACCTCCTAATAGTATTGTAGTGATTAAAACATAAACAATTGATATTCAATTAATTACCTTTCCTCTAATGATGTTACTGATTGCAATAGAAAACTAGATAAGTAACAATACTATCTACTATTAACAAAAATAAAACAATCATAAATTTTAATGATCATACTCTCCTTGGCTACCATTTTATTATTATTTATTCCTTGATTTTCCATCGGAATACTATGATAATTAAGTTTGTCATACTAGTTTCATAATTTTTCTTTGTTTTCTTTAAAGGAAATGCAAAGAAAAATTTCATCTAGTCAATATACACGAAGGGGAATATGAAGATGAATCAAAAAGTAGGATTTACGGCCTTATCTGTACTACTAACTACCAGCTTATTTACTACAGCCTGCAGCAACAAAACGGAAGAAACGCAAACATCTGCTATATCAAAACCATCGAAACAGATTGTAAATGTAACTCAAACAGCGGAAATTTCAACTTTAGACTCTACGTTGGCAACAGATTCTGTATCGATTTCTGCCATGAATAACGTATTCGAGGGATTGTATCGCGTGGACAAGAATAATCGACCGGAACCAGCCCTAGCTAAGTCCTATACTCTTGCCCCAGATAAAAAGACCTATACTTTTAAACTTCAGGATGCAAAGTGGTCCAATGGCGATCCGATTACGGCCGAAGATTTTGTTTACGCTTGGAAGCGTGCTGTAAATCCAGAAACAGGTGCAGAATACGCATATTTACTATATGATGTTAAAAATGCGAAAAAAATTAACGAAAATCAGCTGTCTGTTGATGAACTAGGTATCAAAGCAATTGATGAACATACATTTCAAGTTGAGTTGGAGAATCCTGTTCCATATTTTATTGATTTAATTTCTTCTTCAACTTTCTTTCCATTGAACCAAAAGTTCGTTGAAGGACAAGGGAAAAAATATGGTTTAGAAGCAAATGCTGTATTATATGATGGTCCATTCATCATCCAAAAATGGAATCATGAGCAGAAGCTTCAACTTGTAAAAAATCCAAATTATTGGGATAAAGATAAAGTGAAACTGCAGGAGGTTAATATTAATGTCGTAAAAGATGTTACTACCGCAGTAAACTTATACACAACAAAGCAAATTGACCGTGTGGACTTGACTGGTGATTTTGTGAATAAATATAAAAATGATGCAACCCTGAAAACATATTTGAATGGCAGAACAAACTTCTTACGTTTGAATGAAAAAAATAAAATGTTAGCAAATCCTAATGCCAGAAAAGCAATTAGCTTAAGTATCGACAAAAAAGGAATTGCAGATGAAATTCTTAACAACGGCTCTGTACCTGCTGATTACTTAGTCCCTAAGGAGTTAGCTTTCGGTCCAAACGGAAAAGATTTCCAAGAATCAACTTCTACATATGAACATCTTGATATAAAAAAAGCAAAAGATTATTGGGAAAAAGCGAAAAAGGAACTTGGTGTCACAAATGTAACGTTAGAGATGTTAAATTACGATGATGACAGCTCTAAATTGATTGCAGAATATTTAAAAGAGCAACTCGAGAAAAATTTAAGTGGATTAACGATTAATATTAAACAACAACCTAATGCTCAAAAATTGAAGCTAGAATCGGATATGGATTATGATATCTCTCTTTCCAGTTGGGGAGCCGATTACCCAGATCCAATGACTTACTTGGATATGTTCCTTACAAACGGTGCATTTAATCAAACTGGATACTCTAATCCAAAATATGATGATTTAATTAAACACGCTAAAACAGATTTACTTTATAATTTACCAAAACGTTGGGAAGCGTTAAAAGAAGCCGAGAGGATCTTGTTGAATGATGATGCAGTTGTGCCTCTATATCAAAAAGGGACTTCTTATCTTCAACGTCCATATTTAAAAGACTTCTATGTATACGGTCCTAACACTTATAAATATGCTTATATTAAAAAATAATCTCAACTGATGCCAAGTCTTCCAATAGTGGTCCCTCTCGAAAGTAGCAAAACAAGGTCTAAAGTATAATCTGTAAATTGTAAAAAGGGTGAAAACTTCTACTTTCTAAAGAACAGTAGAAGAGTTTTCACCCTTTTTCAGTTACTTATATAATTTGAGACATTCTTTAAGGAATTATTTCAAATACTCTCCAAGGATCAATGTAATCTAAAAGTTTTAACTCATTTTCCGGTATTCGGCCAACTATATTTTTGCGACCATCATTTGGCATGTCCTTTAAAATAATATGGAGTTCACCTTTATAACGACCATATTCATTATTAATAATAACGATGTCACCACGTTTTAATTCATGAGTATGATGCGACTCAATGTTTGCATCTTTATATGAAATACGTGGCATCGTCGATCTTGCCATGTATTCACTCATGTCTCCACGAACAAAATGAGGGAATTTAAAAATAATTTCTTTTTCCACATCGCTCACGTTGTCCGTTAAATCGATCTTGAAAGATAACTTCGCTGGATTAACCTTACTAAGTGATTTTAGTTCATCTTCGCTTGCATAGGCATTGGCTACGATCACATCATCTACTAAACCAGTTGCGAATAAATGGCGTGCAACTACATCAATTGGAAGAAAACGATGTTCCTCTAACGTACAAAGTCCCTCATTCACTGGCCAAGGTCCATAAGTAGATTCATTTAAACTTACTATATTAAATGAGCAAACATTTTGAAATAAGCATCAATCCGGTATCGTACCACGAATTTGACGCTAATATGTAAGAGGCTACCTTTAAATAGATTATTGGAACTTCCAATAACCATCTAACATTTCAAAAAAGTGACTTTGATTTGTGTTAGTAAGGTTCACTAAAAAAGGTGACTCCCCTTTTTCTTTTAATACTTTAGCAGCTGGACCATCACCAATTGGTGTACAAAATAGTAAATTAGTTCCGCTCAATTTTATTCTTTTACAACGTGCATTGATTTCCGTATCAATGTACTCCTCGCCTTGTTTAAGGCCAAACAAATTCTCCCAAATTTCTAATGTCTCATCCAAATTATTTACGACAAAACCAACACTTTCCAATTTTGGTTCGCCTAATTTATGTGAACTAATCAGTCCTTGGTCTTCAAATTCCGAATACCTTTCTTCATCTGATTTTTCCCATTCAATAAAAAATGGTAATTTAACCTTTTTTTTCGGGTATTCAGGGAATAACAATGACCACCTAATTACCTGGCCATCAGCACGAACTCTCTCCCCAGCTAGCGGTCCATATACTGTAAGTTCTTCTGCTTTAAGTTTAATTGCAAGTTCTTCAATTTGATTTGTTCTAATCGCTATTGTCGCTGGACCTTCCCGACTTTCTTTTGCTAGTTGTTCTACGATTTTCGTAATTAATCGATTTTCCTCATGTTTTTCAGCTATTGATAAATTTTCAATTCCTAAAAATTCAATATAACTTAAGCCAAAATAAGTTAGGGTATTATATGTTCCCCAAGATTCATGACGTCCTCCCTTCACAACATGAATACCTCTTTGCTTTAATGGTAAAATTGCTGTCTCCGGTTTCTTAAAGAACCAAACAAGGTGATCAAAGATTAAATCCATTATCGTACTCCTTTCAATTGATAATTTGTTTTATATGAGGAGAATAAAAAGAAGATATCATCTCATTTCCTCCGCTAATTTCTTTGTTACCGACTTCTGCCAACTCCATTAATTGAGGTCAAATTCGATTCTTATTGAACAGTTAATTTAATGATTTCTCTAACCGCCTTTTCAGCTGACTGAAGGGCTCCTTCAAGATGTCCACTATATTCTGAATTCGTCTCTGTACCAGCAAATATAATTTTCTTTTCCCACAAACCTTCTACTTGTAGTGGACCATAGCTCTGGTAATTTTTAAGTGGACTTAAGTCCTCATCAACAGTGGTTTCAGAATCAATGGACCAATCTTTATAAAAAATAGCCTTTACGTTTTTAGCTTCACTTCCAAAAAGTTTAACTAATTGGTCAACAACCAATTTTAAAATTTTATCATGATCCATTTTTTTACGTGCTTCTGGAGGCATTCCGAAGAAACCAAATTTTTCCAATTGCCCTGCGATTGCCTGATAAATAGGCTTTTTATTTTTATCAATCGATGGCTTCCAACTCATCGGATAGTTTTCGAAAGAATTAATCGACATAATTCGCATCCTTTTTTCACACAATTATATAATTGTGTGGTTTATAAAACAAATATAATCTTGTTATTTAGATCCTCAACTAGAACGAACATATGAAATGACCAATATAAAAAACTCCTTAACAAGGCAAGGAGTTTTGTCTTCATTTATTTCGTTCCAGAAAATCTTTAACTCCTTCGAAATGATTCTTCATTTTTCCATCGATTTTCTCAAGGATATAATGACCGTCTTTTGCAATTGGACTATTTGGTGCTTGATGTGCATCAATCGAAGCAATATAGTGAGCAGAACTGATCTTCATTGATAATAAATTGTGAATATGATGCCCAACATCATAATGTACCCAATCGAATAAATGATAGTAAGCATTCTCTATGTTCATACTTACTGGGTATAGAAAAAGTTTACTCATTGGAATCAGTAATCCTACTACACCTACTCCGAACCCGACAAGTACCACTTTCATGCCTATTTCTTTGGCCAAATGAGCGAACATGAATCTTGAATCAACAAACGATTGTCCATTTTTCGTTTCCCCTTGAATGAGTTTGTGATGACCTTCGATTACTAATTTTTGTTCATATGGATAATACGTTGCAAATCGTTTCTTCATCCAGCATCCTCTCTTCCATATAACACAATTCATTCACTACGTGTCCCTCTATTAAACGATATGAGACAACTGGTAAAGTATTCTAACAAATGGATGTACAATGCAGTATAATTAAGAACAATTAAAATATTAAGAAGTATTCCGCTGTAGTGGCATCTAGACAGTTAAGGTAAATACAGAAAATCAATCATTTCCATGGTTCGAACTCCTTGATAAAACTGAATCTCCTCTAGCATACTCATTTCTTAACACGATTCTAAATAAATACACAAATAAATTCCAATACTAAACTAAAGAGGTGATATTAATGAGTAAATGGAACGAACAAGCCGCAGCGAATAATAATTTACCATCCAGCACAATTCGGACATCTGAGCTAATGTTAGGAAATAAAGCCGACCATGAATTTTCTGAAGACCTATCTGATGGCGGAGAAAGAAATAAAAATATTGAGATGCTAAATAAAAATCCTAAGCTAAAATAATTGTAAGTATGCCTCAATTAACAGAAAAAAGAGCTAATCGAATATCTGACGATTAGCTCTTTACAATTTACATTGAAAAAAACTATCGCTTTAATTAGTTTTTAAGATTTTTAGGTTTATAAATTGAATAGTGGTCTACTATTAAATTTATATTTTTTTAAGGGAACGCTCTCTCATTTTTAATTTAAACTATTCATCTAAAACACCCAATAAATAATCAATTATCTTTACAAATTAGTTGCATATGATATACTCTTTTTTGGTTTAACTAGATTAGTTTTCAAAGGAGTAACTTCATGAGTATGCAAAACGTGTATCTTTCTATAAAGCAAGGAGAAACAGCCACAAACCAGAACAGAATCCCTATTTCCTTTAATGAAACATTGCTAGGTCGTACATGGGGAGATGATTTCCCAGATATTCCTTTCACAAGTCAATATATTTCAAGAAAACATGCTTTAATTAGTTTCGATAAAGAAGAAAATTACACAATCGTTGATCTCATGAGTAAACATGGAACACAAGTAAATCATATTTCTATAGAGAAAAATAAACCATTTTTCCTTCGTGATGGCGATTGTATAAGTCTTGCAAGTGGTGCCGCTGTACTTATTTTTCATAATCTATCAGAGCAGAACCTTGGAGACACACTTGATATGCCATTAGTTTTAGATAAACACCTAAACGATTTCAATGGTTTAACTGTGAATTTAGTTAAAAGAGAAATTTTAATTGATGGTGTAAGAATCCATCTAACTAGTAAAGATACAGAATTATTTTTGTTGTTATATCAAAGAGCCAATAGCGCAGTTAGCTATAACGAAATTAAAATAAATGTTTGGCCGGAACGAATTACGAATGACGTTGAGCAGCCTGATGTAGGACGAGAAGAAATTAATACCCTTTTATATAGATTACGTAAGAAATTAGGTAAATACGGTCAAAGAATTGTTTCTGTCCCTCGATATGGTTATATGTTTGAACTAGAGGATATGTAATAGATTTAAAAAATAAAAACGAATGCAAAAGAGTGTAGAATATTTAAAATTCTACACTCTTTTTAGCAAATAATTGTATTTCACTTATAGTTAAAATATTTAGATAGATTATAATAAATTAGCTCTTACTTTTTTCTCTAAAATTGTTAATTCAATATAAATTGCAATTAATGACCCCACTGAACCCACACAAAGAATTATTGCGCATACATACACAGGTAAATTTAACAGAATGTACCCTAATAAAGTTCCAATAACTAATAATAAATAAAACATTACAATTCACCCTTTTTTCACATTGATCAAATTAAATCAAAATTGTCTTTTAAAAAATTATGTACTCATGTAAAGGTAATATTTCATGCATTCTTACTCAATATCACATCGATAACAAAACACTAACATTTTAAAATTAATAATATTTGTAGACACACAGTTCGATAAAGATTTGTAGTTATTCTTTTCTTTTCTCTGCTACACATTAATCTTTCATAAATTAATAAACTGAGTTTACTAGATTATAATATTCAGATGATTTGATGGGTTTAATTTCAAATGAGGGGGCAGAATTAATGAATATACGTGCGTTATTTATCGATATGGATGGTACACTCTTAACAGTCTCTAACTACATTTCCCACCGAAATATGGAAGTTAATAAACTCATTGATCAAGGAGTCATGATTTTTCTAGCAACTGGTCAACACTATGAAGTAACCGCTCCCTATCATAAAGAAATTGGATTACAAACTCCGATGATCTGTTTGAACGGTGCCGCTATTCATGATGGAGAGACAGGAAGAATGATACAAAAAGAAACAGTCAAATTGAACGAAGAATTACTCCATCATCTGACAACTGAAAACCCTTGTAATGTTATTATTCATACAGCAAATGGACTTTACTGTAAGGAAACAAATGAAGAAATTGATTATTGGATAAAAGTTGGGCAAATTCCACCACAATACATTGATGACTTAAGACAAGCTAATTATAATGCTGTTCTTAAATATTGTGTTCGAACAGGTGAACAAAATAATTAATTATCTACTTTCTTTAAAAAGGAAGCTGAAGTTATAAATTGGAATGACGGTTTTGAGGTGGTTGCTCCAAATGTTTCAAAATGGTCTGCTATCAAAAAACTACTTCGTGCATATCGAATTAATCCTAACGAAGTCGTAGCTATAGGAGACGGACCAAATGATATTGAAATGCTTCGTCATGTTGGTACAGGTGTGGCTATGGGAAACGCTAGCGAAGAAGTTAAAGCGGTATCTGATTTTGTAACTGGACATCATGAAAATGATGGATTAGCTGAATTTATCGAACGTTATCTTCTTAAATCAAAAAAACATTTGCGATTTAGTGTTTTTTAATAAATTATGAAAGTATAATTTTAATAAGTACAGTCAAAAGGAGTAACTCCTAAATTAGAACAAAGGCTCGGATAAAAATATGGGCCTTTTTGTTTTGCTGTAGAATTTTATTAAATTGGTAACTTCTTAACTTCAATTTGTCCTCAAAACTGAAATTAATTAACTATAATACTGTGTAATTTTTATTCCACTCTTGATTCATTACTTATTCCATGTATTTCCTTGATGTTCATTCAAACGGTTTATCTCGGTAACTTGATGATTTAGTCGTTACATCGAGTCGTAGTCTCTGTCTAGATAAGCAAATGAAGGGTGCTGACTAAGTCAGCACCCTATGCGACTGCCCGTTGCGCAAAAAGCTGCATTTAAGCAGATAATTCACGTAATTACCTTTACTTTTCTTTTAGTACCCGTGTATCTTCTATGAATAAAATTAGCAATTAATCGAGCTAATAGATTAAATAATAGGACCATAACAATCAAAACTGCAGCCGATTTTGCAGCAATTTCTTTAGCGTCTGGGACAATACCTTCAGAATTCAGTTTCCAAATATGAACTGCTAATGTTTCTGCAGGTCGAAAAATATTAAATGGATTCATTTGACTATTAATTGGTGCTAGCGAATTTAAAACTGGAGTTGTTAATCCTGCCGTATAGATTAACGCTGCTGCTTCTCCAAATATTCTGCCTGCTGATAAAATAATCCCAGTGATAAGTTGTGGAACTGCTGTTGGAATACTAATTTTAACAATTGTTTGCCATTTTGTAGCCCCTAAACCAAAACTACCTTCTTTAATATTTTTCGGAACATCTAGAAGTGCAGTTTCTGATACACGGGTAAGACTTGGTAGATTTAATATTGTAATTGCGAGTGACCCCCCAATTAAAGAATAGCCCCAACCAGTCATGGTAACAAATACAAGTAAACCGAATAATCCAACTACAATAGATGGTAAAGAAGCTAAAGTTTCTATACAAAGTCTTACAAAACTTAGAAATTTCCCTGGCTTTGCATATTCTGCCAAATAAATTCCTGATCCTAATCCTAGAGGTATAGAAATCACTAATGTTAATACTAAAATATAAAATGAATTAAATAATTGTGGGCCTATGCCACCCCCAGCTTGCGTATTACTTGGTCTTCCAAATAAAAAATTTGGGTCCCAAAATCCCCATCCTTTTGAAATGATTTCCCATAGTAGATAAATAAGTAGTAAAACAATAATTAATGAAACGATATAGAGAATGATCGTCCATAATTTATCAATACTTCGAGCATTCATTATACTTGTTCCCCCTATCTTTTACCTATAAATCGAATAATTAATATAAAGAAAAATGAAATGAATAATAAAATCATTGCCAATGACCATAACGCATTGTTCCATGAGGTTCCATTCATCGTATTAGCCATATCCATTGTTAATATACCAGTTAATGTGACAGTGGGATCAAAAATGCTTTTAGGAAATTGAAGCGTATTACCAATAACCATCTGAACTGCTAAAGCTTCCCCAAAAGCTCTAGCTAAACCTAGTACTACACCAGTTAATACATTAGTGGTTGCAGCAGGAACAATAGCCTTACTAATTGCTTGCCATCGAGTAGAACCTAATCCATAAGAAGCCTCTAAATAATCTTTTGGAACTGCTCTAATAGCATCTGATGCTATACTTGCAATTGTTGGAAGAATCATGATACTCAATACAATTATTCCTGCGATTAAACTAAAACCAACTCCACCAATTTGATTACGAATAATCGGGACTAAAATTGTTACTCCCAGAAATCCGTAGACAACTGAAGGGATACCTACTAGTATTTCTAAAACAGGTTTTAATATTTTATCTCCAAAAACTGGTGAAATATAATTCATAAAAATAGCTAATGCGATTGCAATTGGTGCTGCAATAATGACTGCCCCAATTGATACTACGATTGAACCAGTAATAAACTTTAATGCTCCAAACCTAGGATTTTGTGCGTCATTTGGGCTCCAATTAGGAGAAAATAGCATTTCAAATAATGAAATATTACTCTGAGTAAATGATTGTATTCCTTTACCTACAATAAAAATAATAATCAAGATCGTGGTAAGTACCATTAAAATACCGCAAAAGGTTACTAATGTTCTTCCTAAGTATTCATTTGCAAAGTAATTTCTTTTTCTTATTTTCATAAATAACTCCTAATAATAATTTTAGTGCTAATAAAGGGTGCCTAATCAAACTTAATTTGAAATAGAACACCCTTTAGAGTCAGATCATTATTTTAAATTACCCATTTTGGACATCGGTATATAACCCATTTCTTCAACTTTCGCTGAAAAATCATCGCCTTGAACAAAATCTATATAACTTTTTACTGGGTCTTTTAAATCACCTTTTGTAATCATGTACTCATATGAGTAAAATGGATATTTTCCATTTGTTATATTATCAATTGAAGAATCATTTCCATCTATTTGAACAATCGTTAAAGCATTCTTTTTATCTCCAACGAGATATGAATTTGCTAAATAAGAAATCGTCCCTGGAGTACTATTTATTGCTTGTTCAACAGCTCCATTTGAATCTTGGACTGTACCGACTGAATCGTTTATTTTCACACCACTCATAACGGTTTTTTCGAAAGCTGCTCTTGTCCCAGAAGCAGCTGGACGATTTATCACATTTATTTTCTCGTCCTTGCCTCCAACATCTTTCCAATTAGTAATTGTTCCTGAGAAGATATCTTGTATTTGTTTTAACGTTAATGAAGTAACAGTAACTTCCTTATTAACAATAACCGAATAACCGATACCTGCAACTTTTGTTTCAACTAAATCCTTTGCAAGAGCAGGGTCACTAAGTTTTTCACTAGCTGGCACATCCGAATTCCCAATTTGAACCGCTCCTGATGTTACTTGGTTCACTCCAGTTCCACTACCACCACCTTGAATAGTAATCGAAACACTTGGATTATTACCCATAAATTCTGTAGCAGCTTCCTCAGCTAAAGGCTGCAATGCAGTTGAACCAGCAGCTGTAATCGTACCACTTAATTTTCCACCACCAGTTTGATTCTTTTTATTCGTATTTTTTTGAGTATTACATCCTACCAACATGATTGCTACTAACATAATTGCAAACATCAGTTTAATACAACGTTTCATAAGATACCTCCAAAGTAAAATTAGTTAACCTTCAAACTATTGCAATCTAACATTTACTAAATAGTTTGTGTTAAAAAAAATTCACTATGCAATCTAGATTCATTCTAGATTAATTTTGTCTATTCAATATTTTAGAAATTAACTAAAGTGCATTTTAGAAATTAACTAAAGTGCACTTGTAACTTTTCATAAATTTTATAATCTTTTTTTTATTGGTTTAAGAAATAATGTTTGCCTTTTACAAGATAATAAATATTCTCAGCAATATTTGTTGCATAGTCTGCAATTCTTTCAAGATATCTGCAAATAAATGCCATCTGCATTAAATTTGTAACATGATCAGGTGAATCGGCAATGCTATTCATTAAAAATTTAACTGTTTCTCCATATAAATCATCTACTTGATCATCTATTTCTCCAATTTGTTTAGCAGCATATAAATCTTCCGTACGATATGCATCCACTGCTCTAGATAACATATCAATTCCTAATTCATGCATTTTTTCAATATTTTCTAATGGTAAATTTTCCTGTCGATCACGTATCCTAATCGTCGACTTCGCAATATTTACAGCGTAATCGGCAACTCGTTCAAGGTCATGTGAAATTTTTATAGCTGTTAAATTCCTTCTTAAGTCTACAGCTACAGGTTGCTGTCTAGTAATTATTACAACAATTAATTCATTTATCTCTTCTTCTAGTTTATTAATACGATTATCTTCTTCAATTACTTCTAATGCTTTTTCAATATTTTCGGTTCTAAATGCATCCATACTTTTAATTACAGCCTTTTTCGTTTTCTCAGCTAATTCGATGATTAATTCTTGTAAGGTTCTTAAATCTTCTTCAAATTTATGTCTCATTAATGATCACCTCTTAATCCTTCCATTAACCGAAACGTCCAGTGATATAATCCTCTGTACGTTTATCTTTTGGTGTAGAAAATAATTTATTCGTATCAGAGTATTCAACTACTTCACCACTGAGGAAAAACGCAGTTCGATCAGATACACGAGCAGCTTGTTGCATATTGTGAGTAACGATTATAATACTGAATTCTTTTTTTAGATTATGAATAAGCTCTTCTACTTTTAAGGTTGATATTGGATCTAATGCAGATGTGGGCTCATCCATTAAAATAACGTCTGGTTCAATTGCTAAACATCGTGCTATACACAATCGTTGTTGTTGACCTCCTGAAAGACCGAAAGCATTTTCATGTATACGATCCTTCACCTCTTCCCAAATCGCAGCACCCTTTAAACTTTTCTCAACTATTTGATTTAGCTCTTTTTTATCTTTAATACCTTGAATTTTTGGTCCATAAGCTACATTTTCCCAAATCGATTTAGGAAAAACGTTTGGTTTTTGAAATACCATACCAACATGGGTTCGTAATTCTTCAACAGGATAATTTTTATCAAAAATATTTTGATCACGATATAAAATACGACCCTCAGTTCTAACGGTTGGTACTAATTCAACCATTCTATTTAAAGTTTTTAAATAGGTGGATTTACCACAACCACTTGGTCCGATGATTGCTGTGACTTCATTTTCATAAATACTTAAGTTTATATCTTTCAAAGCTTTATCTTGACCATACCAAAGAGATAAATTGTGTGTATCATAAACAATGGATTTTTGTATATCAGACTGAATTTCGCTTTTTTCATTTTTTTCTTTATTCAAAGTATTAGTCATGTATTTTGAAACCCTTCCATCTTGAAGTTTAATATGATTAAAACCCTATCCTAACAGCTAAACTTATATTCAAATCGCCTCCAGTAACTTAATCCTTTACTACATACATTTTAATTTCCTAATCTAATTCCTCTCTACTTCTTTAAAGGCAATCGTCGATTCTACAAACTTATAAATATTAGTTAGAATCCCCTATTTTTGAAGTAAAATACTAGTCAGAATTGTTATCTAATGTACAATTTGTTGATCAATATGCATTTGCAGTGAGTTTAGGAAAAATGTAATATGTAGTGAATACTATTAGTTAGCACAACAAAAATGACTGCCGAAGCAGTCATTTTTTATGCACTAATTCATACGTTAGCCCTCCATGAATCAAGAATTCACCGCAGTGAATGGAAGTTTAATACTTACTTTCATGGAAGCTGTACAACCAAAAAAATTGCCGAATCAACTTTAAATACAACTAGCTCATATTTGTTAAATTATTATTCAACATTGAAGTTAATTCATATGCAACTCTAATTCCAGATTCAATTGCCCCTTGCATCCAGCCAGGTATTGATGATGTATCTTCCCCTGAGAAATGTAATCTTCCTTCTGGAGTAGCAATATAATCACCAATCTCTTTTTGTTGATCAGGCTTTAACATTGAAACTACTCCAGCTTCAAACGGATCTTGGGTCCAGCTATGAGTGAAGCCTGAAACAAATTCTGTATATACTTGATTTCCAAATAAATAGGATAGATCTTTTAAAGCTTGCTATATTCTTTCATTTTCAGACAGACTATCCCAATATAATGCATCGTCTTCCCAAGTATAGTTAGCTAATACAGTTCCAGGTCCATCACTACCTAAATTTCTACTAGGTTAATAAGTAAACCGTATAGGTAAATCAGTAATTGACCTTCCCCCATATAAACCTTCTTCCTCCCAGAATCTCGTATTGAATTGTAAACCCACTTTAGTGGATGCCATATAGTGAGTGGTCCGGATTGCCAGCCACTTACTATACGATATGGAATTCTGAGGTATGATTTCTACAAAATTAAGTACTGAGAACGGAACGGTTTTTTCGTTGTAGTTGAAATTCAGATCAAACATTGCCCCTAATAAAAATATCATATATGGCATTATTACAAATCTAACAGTAATTAAAGCATATAAAATACTGCTAAAACTATTGAAAATAGGCCTAAAACACTCTTTAATATTTTTAACAAAGAACTACTTCCCTTACTAATAATTAATATGTATTTTCTATTAATCGAATGTATTTCAATTCTTATTTAAGCATCCTATTACCTAGTGCTATAAAAAACTGCCGCAGTCGATTCTTGTGCAACTAACGCTTGCTTTAGTTGTACAACAAATAGATGTTGATTATCATTAATTGATTATCCTCTATTTCACATTATGGCAGGTTAGTTTAAGTGAAGACTTAAAGTGAAATTAATCTAAAAAACACAATTTTTTTAAAAAATAATTGACCTTTAATAAACCTTGAACATTTCATAGTTATCTTTATAGTACGAAATAATAAAGTCACGAAAACTTCTTACCGAAGAAGACAATAATTTATGTCTTTTCCAAGATAAACTGACTGAATATGTAGCAGAGTGTTCAGTAATTTTTATATAATTTAATCCCAATGTTCTACAAACTGAAATAGGAAGTAACGCCACACTCTGATCAAGCTTACTCTTACCTCCTTCTAAACACATGAACAAAGTAGAGATCCTTTCCTATATCATGTTGTGTTGTCATGATAATAATTGGTACTATGCCCTCCTCTGACTCCCTCTTTACAGTCCGCCATTTCGCGTTAACTTATAGGCTTTCTAGCTCCTTTAAACTCAAGGGTAAAGTAGGGTCTCCCCAGTGCCTGTTAGCTACTAGGCGACTTGGTTCTTACCTAGACTGGACTTTCACCAGTTAGCAATTAACGGCTTGCTGGGCACGCGAATAAAAAAGAGATCTTCTATTGAAGAATCGCATGCGTTAGAAACATAAGTAAGGCTAATGAATAGCCATTTTTCTAGTTTTTTTCTTTCTAAATTAAAAGCTAAGGCTTTATTAAGGGCTACCACCATTTAATGTAAATGAGCTATGACTAACAAGCTCTAAATCTTGTAATTGATGGGCAGATTTAATTATAGTTGAATACAAAAACTCCTTTTCGGATAGTTTTTCTATATTTTATATGCTCTTGGTCATTTTTATTTTGAAACTGGATAGACGTTTAAATATTCCTCTAACGTTAAGTTTCTTTTTTTCATTTGTTTAGCTGCTGCTACGCCAACATATCGAATATGCCAAGGTTCGTATTTGTAACCTGTGATTTGCTCCTTACCTTTTGGATACCGAATAATGAAACCATAATTAGAGGAATTTTTTTCAAGCCATTTGGCTTCTTTTGTATTCGCGAAACAGCTTGAAGCCGCACATTTTCCAGTGCTACTACTTACATCAATTGATAAGCCTGTCTGATGTTCACTAGAACCTGGTAATGCACTATATTTTCTTGCATTCGCATATCCATCTACTTTAACGTATCGATTAAAAATAACTTTCTGAGTTGCATAAGAGCGAAATCCTGAGACACCACTTAAAAATATATGATCTCTTTTTGCACCTTCAAATAATTTCTTTAATGCTATTGCTGCTTCTTTTCTCATTTTTCGCTTTTCAATCTTTTCTTTAAAAATGAATGAAACATTTGCATAAACTAAATCCTTTGGAACGTAGTTTTGAGATAAAAAATATCTTTTATTTACTAAAACTGTAATTACATCAGGGTGTGAAACGGTTCTAATTGCATTATTTTGTTTCGTCCTATATATAACATTTTTAGGTACATCTGATGTTTTGTTTATCTGATTATTAGCATTTTCATTGTTTGTATTGTTCATCTGATTATTAGCATTTTCTTTATTTGATTGGTGATACTCTTTTTTAGGACTAGAATCATTGTGATGATGGTGTTGGTTACTACAACCGTTTAAAGATAATAGTAAGATAATAAAAATAGAATTAACTAAATATTTCATAAAAGTAAGTACCCCCACATGCTGCTTTGTCTAATTGTTAATATGTCAAAAATTTGATTTCGTTTTTGAAATTCGTGTTCATATATAGAAGGATAAAAAGTTATTTTTCGTACATAGTCCAACTATTCCCTGAAATTTTTTCGGAAATATCAATAACTTTATTTTTAACTCTCTCTTTTTCTGGGCCATCTAATAACTTTGGCTGATAGTTGTTTCTTGAAGAAACAGAGGAAATAGAAAAAGGTATCACTTTCAACTCATTTTCATTTGTCAATATAGACAATAAATTTCCCATTATATTCTTCAATTCCTTGAAGTACATGAGGATGGTGCCCAAGTATTAAATCTGCTCCGTGATCAATCGCATAGTGAGCCAAGCTTTTTTGAGTATTATTAGGTACATACTCTCGCTCTATCCCCCAATGAAAATGGATGAAAATTACTTTTGCACCAGCATTTCGTAATTCACCTAAATCATTAGCAATTTTAACTCTCAATTCAGAAGTATCATTCCAACCTTCATATCCTAGTGCTCCTATTTTTATCCCCTTAACAGTTGTTAAATAGCGATTGGAATATCCGAAATAACCTATCTTGTATTTTTTTAAGTTACTAATCGTGTCATCATAACCTTTTTCTAAATAATCATGACTATGGTTGTTCGCGAGATTTACTGCATCTATTCCGCCGTAGTTTAGAATATTGGCGTAAGATGGATCTCCCTTAAATTTATATTTTTTTACAGCTTTTTCTGTGGCATTTGTCAATGTAGTTTCCAAATTTACAGTAGTAAAATCGTCTTCATTAAATATATTATTTAATCTATCAACAAAATAATGTAAACCATTACTCTTGGCTTCATCTACAAATGAATCAGAATAATTAAAACTTTCATCAGTACCAAGTGTAAAGTCGCCAGCTGCACTTATTTTAATGGTTTTCTCTACTTGTTTTTGAGGTGATGCTTTAATTGTATTTGTATGTTTAATTGGTTTATTTACATTTTTTGTAGTATTTTCTTCATTTTTTAATTCGTTACCAAATGTTATTGAATAAACATTTTTACAAACAAATAAAATTATTAAAAAAATAAGAAGAGAAAAGGTTCTTTTTATTCGTTTTTTCTTCTAGAAGTTATTTTTCGATTCTTGCTCATTTTTTTATCTCCCTAAACTATTTTTCTCAATATATAACCCTTTAAATCCCTTTTTCATTGTTATGAATTTTCATAAACAATATAAAAAGATTAAAGATTTACATGTATTTATAATTAAATTTAGTTACTTTAAATTTGATTAAATAAAAATAAATGAAATCTATAACAATTCCTATTACATATGTTCTAAATTCATCTCCCTTCGAAACCTTATAAAAGAATAATAAGATTTGGATGTTTCGAATTTAGACACAACTTGTATCTAAGTTGTAAATAATAAAAATTTGAGCATTTTTTCATCGGAAGTATTAATAATTTTTTAAGTTTGAACGAATAAGTTTTTCTTAAAATCAGTGGAAGTATTTTAAGATAGAATATTTTTGCCGATTACTCAATAAATCGAGTTTTAATAGATTAACTTATATAATTCTGAAAATATTTAGAATTCGAGAAGATAGGATTTGAAGTCTTAGGATTTCTATTTGATATACATAAGAGGTGTTACTTGAACTCAAGAAGAAATTGATTTTTTTTAAAAGATAATAGGGAGTAATACATGTACTTTTTGAAAAAGTTAGTTTTTAAAAGGTCTGATAAAACTAGTTGAAATTAAACCTGTTCACGATGTTTATCGGGGGCAGGTTAATTAGTTATGTTTACTTTTGTACAATAGTTAAAATAATCGAATATATTTCAGGTGAGAAAATATCACGTACATTAAATAAATAGTGAAACATTATATTTTTAATAGGTCATCATTGTAGTGGTTTACCTTTTTAGAATTTAACGAAAGTTTACAACTTAGAAACAACTGATGATTAAATTTGAAATAATAATTCAATATTATTAAACCATCAAGAAGAAAGGAGTATTTTTTATTATAGGAAATGACAATGCAATATCAACAACCTCACTTTAGTTTTTATTAGGCAGTTGGTTCTTATAAAGGTCCCAATGTATATGCAAGTACAACTTACTTGATCTAAAAAGAAAGTGAAATTTACTTTAATTTTTTATTATTAAAACAATCGTTTATATAAGTATTTAAATTAACAATGAATTTAGGTGAGTCTATGAATGAGAAAATATTAATTGTAGATGATGAAATAAGTATAGTAGAATCCTTAGCATATGCTTTTCGAAGGGAAGGATATAATGTAGAAACAGCATTTAATGGCAAAGAGGCACTAGAGAAAGTTTCTGTTTTTCAACCTGAAATTATGATTTCCGATATTGTGATGCCTGTAATGAATGGATTAGATTTATGTAAACAAGTTGGAAGTAAAAATGGCATGGGCATTATTTTACTAACCGTTAGGAATGACATTATAGATCGGTTATTAGGATTAGAGTTTGGTGCTGATGATTATATAACGAAGCCTTTTGATATTAGAGAACTACTCGCAAGAACAAGTTTACTGTTACAAAGACTAAAAAAGGAAATGAAGGTAAATAAAAAAACATAGATATGTAGATTTTTACAGGTTTATTGCTTGTAAATAATTTCTTTTTGAGCACTCTCAGGATCATCTATGACTGGAATGGAAGGTGCGAGGCTCCTTTGTGAGTAGTGTAAAAGCTGAGACTTTAGAAGGTGAAAATGGTATTCGATTTATTCTTCTTTGAACTTCTCAATTACTTTAAAGACTTTTCTTATTTGGAATGTAGTTATACCTTCAGTTCTACTACTTTATATACTTTTTGAGAGTGGTAGTCACATGATAGTTTATTGAGAGAGTATCTTTCCATAAAATAAAAAACTATTGAGGAGTTAAATTAATGGAATTAAGGGAAATAGAATACTTTTTGGCTATTTGTGATGAATTACATTTTACACGAGCAGCAGAAAAATTAGGAATATCACAACCTGCTTTAAGCCGTCAAATGAGAGCCCTAGAAGACAAATTAGGAGTTCGTTTATTTGATCGCTTAGGTAAAAAAATTGCTATTACTGAAGCGGGAAAAATTCTAAAAGAAGAATCCGATAAAATATTTTCCAATATAAAATTTATCTATGAACAAATTGGAGAGCTTCAAAAAGTAAAAAGAGGAAAACTTATTGTTGGAGCAATGTCTGGGGAGTTAAGTAAATTGGCGTCTGAAGTATTTTTAGAGCTTCACAGAATGCACCCCTATTTACAAATGAAAATCATTAAGTTAGATAATATTGAAGAAAGAATTATTCAAAATGAAATCGATATAGCTTTGACACACCAGCCTTATGAGAAAAAACAGTTAACAAATATACCTTTATATAATGAAGAATTTTCTTTAGTAGTTCCCATTGACCATCATTTGGCTAAAAGGGATATTGTTGAATTTGAGAAGATCAAGGACATTCCATTTGTCATAAGTCCGAATAACCACTATTGCCGAAAATTAATTGATGATGCCGCTACTTCTAAAGGATTTGTCATCCAGCCAATCATAGAATTAACTGATGTTCAATCTATTTTAAAAATTGTGAAAGCAGGTGTTGGAGCTACCATTCTTCCTAATTCTCTTCTCGCTTTTGAGAATCCTCAATCACTTAAAGTAATTAAATTAGTTAATCCTGTTATTTGTAAAGAAATTGCAATTGTACATCACAAAAAAAAGTATATTGGAACTGCAGCTAGAAATTTTATGGACATGTTGCTTTCACATGTGAATAAGAAAAATCTTTATGTAGGAAATACTGAATATTCTTTTATAAATTCCTGATAGCTTATACAAAAACATTTCCCACTTCATAAAAAAGAATGGGGAATGTTTTTTAATGTTGTTTTTTAGACAATTTCAATCGCTGAACACTGCCACCTTATGTGCCGACAAACAAATATTCCTCGTCCGGAGAAAGTTGAAGTGTTATAGCATTTCTATTGTCGAGATCCTTGGAAGGATTTGTTCAAGTTTTCCTCCATCCACACTTTTTAACACACCTCGACCTCCCTTAAGTAGTCCTGATTCATAAACACCAGTAGGGAAAATGGTATTAAGTACTAATCCTGATAATTATATGGTATGGAGTATTTAAATAAGGTATCATCTGACTTGGCAAAAAGAATTGAGATACAACTTAAAAACTATAAAGATAAAAAAATCAAAATTTAATAAGTCTTTTGTTATTGTTATTTTTATAATCCAGTATTGTATAACCTTCTTTATGAATGAAATATACCTGATTACCAATTTTTTTGTATGCTTTGATATTACTAATGAAAAGTAAAAAAGAACTTTTCATATCCTTTACGTAGTAATCCCCATTAGGGTCAAACTGCTTGATCTGGTATCTACCATCTCCAAAATAATCAGTAGTAGCATCAGCAACTTTATATTTTAGATTTCTTGTCTTTTCCTTTTCATTCATAAATGATTTAGTGTATAAGACACCTAAAATAGATATGAAAATAACAACTAATAATAGTGCAAACTTTTTACTTTTAGCATTCATTTAAATCAAACCATTCTATTAAATACGTATATAAAAAACAAAGTAGAGTAATACTTTATCTAAAATTATATCATTCCCTGAATTTTCCAGACATATTTAATTGAACTTAACTGCAAATCAACACAAAAAAAAGACCGCAGTAGCAGCCTTCACGATGTACATCTAACGCATGCGTAGTTAAAGAACGATATTTCAATAATATCCCTAAAATAGTTATATACTCTTGATCTTATAGTTGGTCTGTTATCCATTTTTTAAATTCATTTATAAAAAAGTTAAACTTTAAATATTTTGCTCGTAGTTTTTTCTAAAATTTTTTTCTGTTTCGCCCACAAACAATAACCCTATCCTATTCTTTAATTCACTCTCAGTAGGGTTATTTGTTAAATATAGATTCAATCCCTCAATATCATTAAGGATTCGTTCTCAAATATCTTTATTAATTTCACTCATACCCCAAAAACTATAATTTTTATAATTCTTTTCAATAAATTTAGAAAGATAAAAGTTTCATCTATAAAATATTGGAAAAGTTATAAAGTTGTGCGATGGTAAAACTCCAATAGC